>JAICXX010000026.1 GCA_025934485.1 Chitinophagaceae bacterium | reverse complement strand
TAGGAGATTCCAGAGCACGTAGGCCAGGACGTTCTCTTCGGCGATGAAGTAAAGGCCGCGGGGGATACCGTTGATGACGACATTGTTGTTTTTGCGCGCAAGGGGGTCAAGACCAGTGAGCAAATCTTCTACGATTTGGTGGAGGGAGACTTTGATGCGATTTACAGCAGGTTGATAGGGCTGGAGGGTCGCTGTGTTGTTTCGAGAGGAGCCGAAAAAGATTGCTTGGGTTTTCATAAAATGGCGTTTAATCTTGAACAAAGAAACAACGGGTTGGGATACCGGCGAACGCCCAAGCGCAGATGTTTTGTGAATTAAATCGAATCGACGGGGCCACTAGGGGATTCTCTTTAATTTTGGTATGTTTGCTAAAATTTTACCTGCTTGAACGTGCTAATTATCGAGGACGAGCCTTCGTTATCCCGGAATATAAGCAGCTACCTCTTACAAAGCATGTATGTCTGTGAGACAGTCGCCACCGTTTCCATGGCCAAGGCCAAATTAGACCACGCCAGCTATGATTGCATTGTACTCGATATCGGTTTACCGGACGGGAGTGGGCTCGAGCTGTTGCGGGAACTGAAGCAAAAGAATGAATCGGATGGGGTGGTGATCATCTCCGCGAAGAATTCCCTGGATGACAAGTTAGCGGGGCTGGGTTTGGGGGCCGACGATTATCTGACCAAGCCTTTTCATTTGGCGGAGCTCTCGGCAAGGGTGAATGCGATCATCCGCCGGCGGTCTTTCGACGGCAGGAATGTGATCACCCTCGACCGGCTGACGATCGATCTGCTGTGCAAGTCTATCCGGGTGGACGATACGGAGCTCAGCTTGACGCGAAAGGAGTATGATCTGCTCGTGTATTTCGTGAGCAATAAGAACAGGGTCGTCACCAAGGAATCGATTGCGGATCATCTTTGGGAGGCTTCGGTGGAGATGACCGACAGCTTCGACATTATCTATTCGCATGTAAAGAACCTGCGCAGGAAACTGATGGAGGCCGGTTGCCCGGATTATATCAAATCCGTTCATGGAATGGGGTATAAATTCTCGCTCGCATGAAACTTACTACACGTTATTACAAGCATATCGTTCCCGCCGTCATGGTGCTTTTTGTGGTGGTGATCGTGAGCGCTTATTTTCTTATCCGGCATGCCTTGCAGCGCGAGTTGGATAAGGGGCTGCTGCGGAGTAAGAGCCGGATAGAGGCGTATGTGAAGACGAATGGGCGACTGCCGGAGGTGACGGCTTTTGATGATGAACATATAACGTTTACACCGGGTAGGTCTGCCGAAGCCGATTCGCTTAGCAATACGATGGTATTTATACCTGAGCAGAGGAAGATGCATATCTCGCGGAAGTTGAGTTTTTCGTTGGTGGCCAGTGGGCAGACGTGGTTGGTGACGATCAGCCAGCCACTGGAAGGGACCCGCCATTTGACGATCCTGATCGTAGAGATCACGGTGGTGACTATCCTGTTGACGTTGTTCTTTTTTATCCTGGTGAACCGCCGGGTGCTTTCGAAGATATGGAAACCTTTTTACCGGAGTTTGGAACTGATAAGTTCTTTTAAGGTCGATGGCGGTGCGGAGCCGATGTATCCGGAGACCAACATCGAGGAGTTTCAGCTGATGAATACGCATTTCAAGCAGGCGGCGGAGAATGCCAGCAAGGAGTACCGGAATCTGCGGGAATTCACCGAAAATGCATCACATGAGCTGCAGACGCCGCTGGCGATAGTACGATCGAACCTGGATCTTCTGGTACAGGAGGGCATGAGCGAGCGTCAGAGTGAGCTGGTGCAAAGCGTATATACGGCGGTGCGCAGGATGAAACGATTGCAGGAGTCGCTGTTGTTGCTAACGAAGATCGACAACCGTCAGTTCACCGGCATCGATGATATCCGCATGGACGTCGTCGTTAGCGACAAGGTGCATCAACTGCAGGAGCTATTTCATGCGAGAAGCCTGCATTGCAAGCTGGAGCTGGTGGAGGCTTCGATACCGGCGAACAGGGAGCTGCTCGATATCTTACTCAATAATCTCTTCAGCAATGCCATCCGCCACAATGTGAGCGAGGGTGAGATCCATGCCCGGCTCGAGGAACATAGTCTGCGGGTGAGCAATACGGGCGCGACAGAGGCGCTTGACGGGAGCAGGATCTTCCGGCGGTTTTATAAGCGATCCGATGCAAGTGACAACAATGGGTTGGGGTTGTCGATCATCAAACAAATTTGTGATACTACGGAAATGAAGGTGCAGTATGGTTTTGCCGGGGGGTGGCATTCGTTTACTATTTCGTGGTAGGGCGTTATGGAAATGCCGGAAGATCGGGATTGATGCGGCTGCTTTTTGAGGCCCGGTTGAGGAAGAATTCGCGGGCCTTGCGGAGGCCGGTTTCGGCGGCGCTGTTTTCGTCCACACCATTGGCGATCAGATCATTGGCTATTTCCGCGGCTTTTTGCCTAAGCCGGACTGGCTGGTGCTGATAAGAGCTGGGGTAGTTTCCTTTATGCAACATATGCTTGTTCTTTTCTGCAGCTATATTAAAATGTTGTGCCAGGGGTTAGTCTTCGGGTTTGTATAGGGGAATGTCGTTGAGGCTGTTCGTGAGATTGATGTCTTCGGGGGCGATACCTTTGGTGCCGGCGTCGTGGCGCACTTTGGCCATGGCCTTTTCGAGGTCGGCGATGGGGATTGCCTTACCTCGCCGGGGTTGGGGCAGAGTGAGCTTTTCGGCGCGTTCGAATTCGATGGCCTTTTCGAGCATGTCCGGAGGCAGGTCGTTCTCGCATTTGTAGGCCAGCTCCATGAACTGGCTGATGAAATAACTGTCGATCTGGACGCGACGTTTCGAGAGATGGGCAAACTTGCCGAGTACGCGGCAGATATTTTCGCGGTCCTCGGGGCTGAGCTGGTCGGCGAATTCGTATTCTTCGATCTTTTTGAGACTAAGGAGGATGGGTTCGAGGGCGTCGACCGTCACCACAAATACATGGTAGTCCGCCAACTGGTAAACAAAGGTCTTCAGGACTTCAAGGGTATTCAGGGGAACGACGAAAAAGATCCAATTTTTAACACCCTCTTCACCCGCATATTTCTTTACTTTTTCCGACTGCTCCTTCAGATAGTTCGGGAAATTGCCCAGGTCGTCGCCGCGTGGACTTTTTGCATCAAATACAATAAACTCGGCCCCGATGGAGACCGTGTTATCCGGTTCGCCTTTGAAGGGGACCTTTTCGAGGTAATCGATGGTGTGGCGGCTGCAGATCGTTTTAAGGCTGTGCTTCGTAAGTACCTCATGATCACGCCAGGTCGATTTTTGCCGTTCGAGGCGATCCAATTCTTTACGATGGATGAGCGCTTTTTCCGACTCCCGTTCGGCCAGGATACGATCCTGGTATTGTTCGAGAGTGGCCAGCTGTTTGTTGACTTCCTGGCGGCGTTTTTCGTCCTCGACGCGCAATTGGGCATTGGCTTCTACTAACTGGTTGCGACCGACGGCAAGCTGCTCGTTCTTTTGATCCAGCAGATCGATTTGGCGGGCCTGGGTGCTGGTTTTATCCTGTAATAAACTGTTTTGGGCCTGCAGCCGTTCCAGATCGGCGGCGGCGGCCATGAGCCGGTCTTTGATCCGTTTCCAGCCAAACAGGCGATCCCAAAGGCCCATGGTGCGGATATTCTCCAGGAGCCCTTTGAGGTTGGAGGTATCTGTGGTTGTCATGGGCAAATATACAGGAACTTATTGCGGCTGGAACCGGCCGGGGGCGTCTATCCAGACATGGTGCCGGAAATTGTTTTCGTCGAGGTAGGTAAAGTGGATGGTGACGATATCGGTGATGGGATGCTCACCGAGGGAGGCCTCGCAGGAGAAGCTGGAGATGCTGTGTGGCGGCAGCCGGTAGTTTTCGATGGTGCCCGCGCTGGTATCAGCCAGCCTGAACATATGCGTGGTGCCACCGACACGGAAGTGCAGGGTGAGATCGCGGATGATGCGGGTGAGCCGTGAAGGGTTGAAGGCGGTGATGGAAAGGCGGATGCCGGTTGCACCATGTTCCCCATGGACACGTGTAAAGACCAGCTTGTGCCGATACAACCGGTTGGCCCAGGCTTCGATCGACCGGATGCCGGTAAGCCGGGAGACGCCTAACAATATGGCGAAGAAATAAGTGTGCATGTCATTGGAACTCGAGCAAATCCCAGGCCAAGGCGGTCGATTTGGGGCTGGGCGCCCGCAAATTAAATATCGGTTAAACGGCAACCCGGTAATCGGAAGTGTCGTAGTTTGCGCCGGACCTATGGATATAAAGCTCAGGTTTTGTGGTTTACTTATTGTTTTTATTCTGATCGTTGATCGTTCCTATGGTCAAGCGCACATTTTGTCGGGCACCGTTGTGGATGGACAGACGCAAGAGCCGTTGTATAATGCCAGCGTTTACAATAAAGGCCTGCATCGCGGTACCCGTACGGATTCTTCAGGAAGGTTCAGGATGGCTGTGGCGCCGGGACACGCTGCCCTGGTGGTCTCTATGGTCGGCTATACCGCTCAAACTTTAAGGCCGGATGGGGATACACTGACTGTTATGCTTCTGCCGGCTGTAGAGAAGATGACGCAGGTGGTAGTGACGGACAAGCACGGAAAGTACCGCAACAAGGAGAACCCCGCGGTGGAATTGATCCGAAAGGTGATCGCCAACAAGGAGAATAACCGGCCGGAGTCCTTTGACTTTGCGAGCTATGAAGAATATGACAAGCTGGAGATCAGTCTGCGTGATATAGACTCCGCAAAACTCAACAAAAAGCTATTTCGTCCTTATAAATTCCTATTCGAGCATCCCGATACATTGGCGGGAGATACTTCGCGTTACTATCCGATCTATCTCGAAGAAAAACTTTCCAATAATTATTATCAGAAGAAACCCGAGCATCATCGCCAGGATATCCTGGCCGAGAAAAAAGTGGACTACGGCGACCTCGTGGATACGAAAGGCTTGAGCAGCTATGTCAACACGCTTCTGGCGGATGTCGACATTTATGATAACAATATCCTGCTTTTTACGAACCAGTTCCTGAGTCCGCTTGCCGCCAGTGCTCCTACCTACTACGAATTCTTTTTGGGCGATACCGTGACGATCAACGGGGAGAGGCTGGTGCGACTAAACTTTCAGCCACGCAATCCCGACGACTTGCTCCTCCGCGGAATGTTCTATATAACACTGGACGGGAATTATGCCGTTGAGCGGGTTGCCGTCACGTTGAGCAAGCGGATCAATCTGAATTTTATCAAGAACTTTCATGTCCGGCAGGAATTCGTGAAGACGCCAAGCGGTCATTTCTATCGGATAAGTTCGGATGCGTCCGCCGACTTTACGGTGTCCTCGAAAAGCAGGGGCATTCATGGGCGGAAATATATCTCGTATGCACACCTGCAAACGGGTGCGCCCATTCCGGATAGCGTTTTTAAAGCGCCTGTCTCTTTGGAGCCTTCCGCCGACGCCTTGTCGAGGTCTCCGGCTTATTGGGAACAACACCGGTCGGAACCTTTGACCGGTGGGGAAGCACGGGTATATGCCAATATCGACAGCTTGCGTCATCTGCGTCCTTTTATCCACACCAAAGACCTGATCAACCTCGTAGCTGCGGGCTATAAGAGCGCGGGTCCGGTGGAGATAGGGCCGGTGAATACCTTTTATAGTTTTAATCCGGTGGAGGGATTCAGGCTGGGGCTGGGCGGCCGAACCACGCCTTTGTTCAGTAAACGCATCTGGCTCGATGGCTATGGGGCCTATGGGTTCGGCGATCAGCGATGGAAGTACGATCTGGGTGTTGCCTATTCCTTCAACAAGCTATCGGATTGGGGGTATCCACAACACTACCTGAAAGCTACTTATCAGCATGATGTCAAGATACCGGGGCAGGAACTGCAGTTCGTCCAGGACGATGGCTTTTTATCTTCGTTCAAACGAGGAGTCGACAATATCTACTTGTACAATGATATCTTCAGGGTGGATTATCTGCAGGAACTCCCGAACCACCTCTCCTATGGTTTCGGGTTCAAATACTGGGTGCAGCAGCCCACCGGTGCTTTGTCGTATGTGCAGCCTAAAAGTGGTGTGAGCGACACCGTGGCAAACATTGTGACGTCGCAGTTTTCCGGCCTGATCCGCTGGGCGCCTCATGAGAAATTCTACCAGGGGCGCGTTTACCGGATACCTTTTCCCAATCAGTATCCGATCTTTAGCCTTCAGTATATCGCGGGTGTCAAGGGATTGTTTGGGGGCCAGTATAACTATGAGGATCTCAACCTGAGCGTCTTTAAGCGTTTTTATCTTTCGGCATTTGGGTATACGGATGTATCTTTATCCGGCGCCTATGTGATGGGAAAGCTGCCTTTTCCGCTTTTGCAGATCCTGCCTGCCAACCAGACCTATATCTATATGCCCGATTCCTATAATCTGATGAACTTTCTGGAGTTCGTGAGTGATCATTATGCGGGGGTCGATATCGAACATCATTTCAACGGTTTCATCTTTAACAAGATCCCTTTGCTAAAACGGTTGAAATGGCGGGAGATACTAACGGCAAAGGTGTTGTATGGCGGACTGCGGGCCGAGAACGATCCTGCGAAGGACCCCTCGCTGATGCGGTTCCCGCTGATCGATGGGCAAACCAGTACATTTGCGTTGGGCAATCAGCCCTATATCGAGGCCGGCTTTGCGATTGGCAATATTTTCAAATTGTTACGAGTCGATTTTATCGAACGATTTTCCTATCTTGACCACCCTAATGTACCCCAGTATGGAGTACGTTTTCAGGTTAAGTTCGATTATTGATAAATCTACTATAATGCTCAAAAGCTCGCTGCTTTTACTCCTGGTTGTGGCTCCTTTCGCTTCTATTCTCGCTCAACGTACGACTTATGACGACAGCACCCTGCACCAGGGTGGGCCGTTTACGTTGATGCCCTATAACCGATGGTTGTCATCGGCCGGGAAAGTAGTGACCTTTGGCGACCCCCGGCAAGAGAACCATGCCCTGGACTTTGCCGTGTTGCCCGACAGCCAGCATATCGTGATCGAGGACCGTTATGGCATCGCGGTGCTGGACATGGCCACTCAGCAGATCGTTCGACGCTGGACGTTCGTTGCAGATTCGTTGCCGGCGGTCAGGGGGCTGATGAGCACGTATTGCGGGATCAAATGTTTTGTCTATGAGGGCCGGACCTATATTGCCTGGAGTGCGGGTAGCACCCATTCCTCTGCGTTGATGGTCGCCGAATGGGATGGGGCTTCCTTTGGAAAGGTCGCTGCGCAATTCCTGCCAGCGGTGGCTCCGGCTGCCGCGGCGTTGCCTAACGATATCGCCGTCAGGTTCGAAGACGGGGTGCCTTTTTTGTATGTGGTGTTGAATGGGAACAACCAGTTGATCAAGGTACGTTTTCCAGACAGGTCTATCGTGTGGACCGCGGCTACAGGCGTGGCACCTTATGGGGTGAAGCTCGTTGGTGGAAAAGCCTATGTCACCAACATGGCGGGGCCGCTGGTGACCGATACCACGCTGGAGCATGCCGGTACGCCCTGGGGCAGCGCCTATACCAATCCTGTGACCGGTGGAACGGCTCGCGGTACGCTTTCTGTGATCGATTTGGGGAGCGGGGCGGCGGTGGCCGAATTGCCGCTGGGGCTTCATCCCAACGCGATCGTTTGCAGTCCGGACAGCGCGTTCCTGTATATCTGTAATGGCAATAGCGATAATGTGAGTGTAGTAGATGTGCAACGGGCGGCGGTCGTGGATTCTATACCGGTGGGGCTTTTCTCGGGTAATGTTACTTATTATGGGAGCAGCCCTAACGCGGTTGCGACGGATGCTACCGGGACCATGCTGTATGTGGCCAATGGCTTTGACAATGCGGTGTGTGTGATCCGCATCCGGGACCGTCGCGTTCTCGGGTATATTCCTACTGAGGCGTATCCCGGCGGAGTGCTGGTACTGCGTGATACGTTGTATGTCGCCAATAATGAGGCCAAGGGTTCGCGGGTGCTTTCGCCTGTGATGGGATATAGTGCGGGCGCTGCGGGGCTTAATGCCTATACCATACATCAGGAGATGGCTTCGGTGAGCATCATCCCGGTGCCTTCGGAGCGGGAGCTAAAGAGGTATTCAAAGAATGTGGAGCAACAGAGCCTGATGTTCCGGCTGGCATTGACGAACAGGCCTGCGCGTAAGCATGTCGCGCCGCGGCCGGTGCCCGAGCGGATCGGGGAGCCCAGCCTCTTCAAGCATGTGATCTATATCGTCAAAGAGAACAAGACCTATGATCAGGTCTATGGCGATGTCGCGCAGGGGCGGGGGATGCCGCAGCTTTGTATCTATGGCGACAGTGTGACGCCGAATCAGCATAAGCTCGTGGGTGCTTTCTCTCTTTTGGATAACTACTATGCGTCGGGGAAGTGTTCGGCGGAAGGACATCAATGGACGGATGGGGCGATGGTCTCCGACTATGTCGAGAAGATGGTCCGTGCCTGGTTCCGGAGCTATCCGCACCGGCAGGAGGATGCGCTGGTGTATAACAAGAACGGGTTCATCTGGAATGACGCTATGGATCATGGCAAAACGGTGCGTATCTATGGTGAGGCCTGTACGACGAAGTATGATCACTCGTTGAAATGGGGCGATATCTATAAGGGCTGGCAGGATCATGCGGATCAGGGTTTTTCCGATGTGACGACGATCGCACGGATCAGGCCGGTGATCTCGCCGGCGTACCCCGATTGCGATAACCTGGTGTTTACGGATCAGCTGCGAGCGGATATCTTTATCCATGACCTGGACAGTATTGGGCGAGCACCTGGTGGGTTGCTCCCCGATTTCATGGAACTTTCGCTGCCTGACGATCATACGGCGGGTATGTCGCCTTCGTTCCCGGTGCCGCAGGCCATGGTCGCCGACAACGATCTTGCCCTGGGGCGCATCGTCGATGCGGTTACCCATAGCCGTTTCTGGGACAGCACGGTGATCTTTGTCACCGAAGACGATTCGCAGAGCGGGTGGGATCATATCTCGTCTTACCGGACGACGGGTCTCGTCATCAGTCCCTATAGCGTGTTAGGTCAGCCGGTCCATACGAATTACAACCAGACGGGTATGGTGCGGACGATCGAGCAGATCCTTGGTATCCCGCCGATGAATGTGATCGACGCTACGGCGTTGCCGTTATTCGACTGTTTTTCTTCTCAAAAGTCTTCTTATACGTATACGTTTGTGCCGAATAGGATCCCTTTGGATCGGATGAACAGGCCTTTTGCCGAGTTGAAGGGGAAGGCGGCGAATTATGCGCGGCTCTCCGCCACGCAGGCGTTCAAGGATGTGGATGATGGGGATGATGAGCTGATGAATCGAATCCTCTGGTTTTATGCGAAGGGGGAGGAGAAGTATCCGGCTAGTCGCACACCCGGAAAATAAAGCCCACACCGTAGACATTGTCGATGCTGACACAAGTCGAGCCGTTTAGGTGTTTCCGCAGGCGGGAGATGAAGACGTCGAGGCTGCGACCCAGGAAATAGTCGTTCTTGCCCCAGAGTTGGGCGAGGATGTCTTCGCGCCGCAGGATCTTGTTCTCATGCTCGAAGAGATACACTAGCAGCTCCGCTTCGCGGGGTGTAAGAACGATGTCGCGATGCCGGTTGATGGTGAGCCGGAGCGAATCCTTGTTGAATTGGACGTCGCCACGGACGATGAGGGACCGGGTCGGAGATTCCGTGTTCGTGGCCCGGCGGATGATGTTTTTTATCCGGAGGACCAGCTCGTCGACGTCGAAGGGTTTGGAGATGTAGTCGTCGGCGCCAATCTTCAGCCCATAGAGCCTGTCCGCCTTTTCATTACGGGCGGTGAGGAAAAGGAACGGGATGCGGAGGCCCGAGTCCACGATCTTACCCGCCAGCTCGAACCCGTCCATCTCGGGCATGGAAACGTCGATAAGGGCGAGATGAAATCCCGCTTGGGTATTTTTAAGCTGGTCGAGCGCGACGCGGCCGTTCTTTGTCCAGCAGACTTCGAAGCCAACGATTTCGAGGTATTGTTTGACGACATTTCCGAGATCGATCTCGTCTTCGACTAATAGGATCTTTGAGCTCACAGGCAGGTTTTTAGCGTTTCTTAATAGGTTATGCTGATCGTAAATATACTCCCTTCTTCCGGCGTGCTTTTCACGTTGATCTTCCAGTGATGTGAATCGACGGCCAGCTTGACGTAGAACAGTCCGAGGCCGAGGCCTTTCGCCCTGCTCTGGACTTGTTTCGTGTCCCGGTAGAACTTCTCGAAAATGTGTTTTTGCACTTCTCTTGTCATCCCGATGCCATTGTCTTCGATAGTGAGATGCAAGGCCTTCCGGTCGCTAAACGTCGTGACGATGATCTCCTTATGTTCTCTATGGTTGTATTTTACGGCGTTGTCAAAAATATTCAAAATTATGGTAGTAAACCAGAACGGGTCCAGGAAAACGGTATCACGCTGTGCATTTTTATGCAGCGTAAGGGTGACGTTGGATTCCGCGGTCTTCAGACTGTAGTCCAGCAGCAGTTCGTCGAGGAGGTGATGGACCGACAGGTCTTCCTGGCGGAGCGTTAGCCGGTTCATCGAAGTGA
Organism: Chitinophagaceae bacterium; assembly: GCA_025934485.1. Classification (GTDB taxonomy): domain Bacteria; phylum Bacteroidota; class Bacteroidia; order Chitinophagales; family Chitinophagaceae; genus Puia. The sequence goes on along the minus strand of JAICXX010000026.1, from coordinate 41,741 downwards.
TCTGTAAGGTCTGGCTGATCAGCGTTTTGAGGCGTTCCGCCTGGCGGTGGACGACCTCGGTGAGTGGCAGGAGGTTTTCCTTGTTCGCCACGATCTTTTCGTTTTGCATGGTGCGGTTGGCTACGATGATGGCGGACAGTGGGGTGTGGAATTCGTGGGTGATGCTGTTGATGAAATCCGATTTCATCTCCGAAAGCTTTTTTTGCCGAAGCCAGTTCCTGAATGTCACGAAATACAGCAGGACTACGGATGCAACCGATAGCAAGGACAGGAGGAAGGTAGGCATCATAAGCCGGAGGATCGTGCTTTTCCGGTCGTAGGTATCGATATAGAGGCTAAAGGATACCCGGTAGCTGTGGTCGTTGGCGCTGCTGACGGTGATATTTTTGGCGAGGTTTAGTGGCTGCAGGTCTTGCAGGGTGCCGCTGATCCGTACGGGTTCTTCGTAAAGGGGGATATAGCGGTTTTGCTGAAAGGCTATTTCGACGGATTCGATGGTGGAGGCGTAGCGGAGTTTCCTGTCCAGGTGGGTCCGCCGGAGGATGGCATTAAGGAGGCTGTCGATGTTGCTGGCGAGCCGGAGATCGTGAAAGGCACTGTCGCAGACCCGGCGTCCGAGCTGGTGGAAGGCTGCCCGATCATGGTTATAAACGTCTTCCAGCCTTTGCATATTCCCCATGACATATTTATCCAGGATGGCGGCGCCACCGGGCATGACCTTGTCGTTTTTGATGGCTGCCAGGTATTCGTTCGTAATGATCCCTTTCTCGGCAAAGAAATAGTGTTCGTTCTTGAGCTCATAGGTATTGTAGAGCAGGAAGAATTGTACATAGGACAACGCGAGCAAGCTGGCGATCGCGATAAGCGTATGAACGGAGGTGGTGTATTTCATTTAAATTCCGTTAACAGTATATTTTACATTTATTGACAACATCCCGCAACGGCAGTAGATATCTTCATCGGTACATCATAAATCTCCAACATGCATCAAAGTTTAGCCCTATTGTTGTTCGTGGCCTTTGGAAAGGGCCCGGCCGATTCTACCCAGACCATTGCCCGGCATGGGTATACGCTTGAATTCTGCAACCGTCAGCCCGATTTCGACACTGCTACGCGGCGCCGGATGATCGACGCTTTTTTCACGGTGTATCCCGCCGAAGCTCGTGTTTTCAACCGGCATACGGCCCGTAAGGTCGTATTTCTTATCGATCCGGGGTACGACGGTGTTGCGGCAACGAGCGGCGATTCGACGTACTTCAATCCCCGGTGGTTAAAGAGCCATCCGGAGGATATCGATGTCGTCACGCATGAAGTTATGCATATTGTGCAAGCGTATCGCTATCCGGTACCGGGATGGCTGGTCGAAGGGATCGCCGATTATGCCCGTTATGTGTATGGCGTCAACAACCACGCGGGCGGATGGAAGCTGCCTGACTACAAACCCGGTGAGCATTATACCAATGCCTACCGGGTGACTGCCCGTTTCCTGGCATGGCTGGAAAAGAACGGCCATCGGGGAATCGTAGTTAGCCTGGATAAGGCGGCGCGTGCCGGCACTTATAGTCCAACGCTATGGACCGATTTGACGGGCAAAACGGTAGATGAGCTTTGGCAGGACTATAGCCAGCATCCGGACCTGGAGTTGACGTATCGTTAACAGGAAAGCTTTTTCTTTTTTTCTCGCAAGGGACCCGTTATATCGGGTCCCTTGTTACATGAGGTATCTGGATCGTTACGAGGTAAGTGCCGTCCTGCCAGAGGCGGAAGGTAAACCGGGGGTTTGCGCTATAGATGCGGTCAGGTGTGGGCGTAATTCCCGGATCGATAAGAGCGATATTGCTTGGGATGCGGTAGTAAATGGTGTAGCCCTGTGCCCCCTGGATGATAGGGAATGGCGTCAGCTCGAAATCGCAGATAAGGGCGGTGTCGGTGACGATGAGGGGGTGGAAGCGGGCAAAGGTCTGGAAGCTGCTACGGTCGCCGCGGGGGATGTATTCGTTGTTTGCGGGGTTGAAAGGGGTGCCGTTCTCGTCGACGATCTTGAGGATGACCCTGTCGCCGTTCGTAGATTGTTGTTGAACGGTCATGGTGGGGGTAGAAATGTTGCCGTTATTGGTCGTCGCGTCCTGAAACCAGGCGCAGGCGGCGCCATCGTTCTCATAAGGGAGGCCGTCGTAGAGGGTGAAGGTGGCGATGTTCTTATAGATCTTGCTTCCCGACTCATTGGTGGCTTTGACGTCATAGGTGTATGTTCCGGCGGGAACGCTGTCCGTGGTATTGTAGAAGGTGAAGGCGCCGGTGTGGATATTGAAATCGAAGCAGGGCGAGTCGATGAGTTCGCGGACGGAATTGAGCAGGGCGACGGTGGTATCGACGGTTGCGTCGAACTGGCCGGTGAAGAGATAGCGATAGTGGTTGGCGAAGAACGCGTCCGCATGTTTCCCTGTGGCGGAGTCGCGGACATCGAGCAGTTCATAGATCACGGGAGCGCTGGAGCCGTCCGCGTCTACTGGGTTGGTTTGGGTTACGATGCCCCGGGGTACCTGGATGGGGTTATCGGGATAGCGGATCTGTGCGCTGAGGTATCCGCTGGTGACCTTGTTGCAGGCGCCGAGGGTGGCGGCTGCGGCTCCAAAGAAAAACAATGCAATATAGAGGTGGATGGTTTTCATGTTTTGCCTTTGTTTAGTTGTTATTACCATAATAATCGAAGGTGTGAGAATTGGCGAGGACGTGGAGCACTCCGGTGGTAGTGAGGATGCCTGTGGTCTGACACAGCGTTTGTAGTTCCTGGCTGGGGTCCACCTGGTTGAGCTGGGTGGAGTCCGTGGGCACGTTGAAGCCCGGTTTGGGAATGACCTTTGTCAGGTAGATGTATTGCGGGTCGGTGGTGAATACATTCTGATTCGTGTAATCCGTAGTGGATATAAGCTGTATCCACCGCGGATCTCCTTCGTCGGAGTTGCGCCACTCGCCGATGGCGCTGATGTTGTCGCGGGTGAGACGGTCCTTGAACATATAGGTTCGCAGCGAGTCCTTGAGCGAAGGCAGGTCGAGTGAGTCGAAGGTATAGACCAGGTTTTCGTTGTTTTCGATGATCTGCAGGTCGGCTTGTTTCGCTTGTACGTAGTTGCGGATGGAATAGTTGGTGACGGCGAAGAAGGTACCTGCCTGGTTGACTTCGTCTTTGAGGCCCATTTTGTCGATCATGATCACGAGGGTGTCGAAGAGGTGATTGGTCTTGAGATAATCGTAGGTCGTCATATTGACCTGGGCGACGAATTTGCTGCCGCCGATGGTATAGTTTTTTTTGCACGAGATGACCGCTGTAAGCAGCAGTGCAGACACTATGAATGATACGATGATTTTCATATTAAATAGTTTTTTTATTAAAGTTTGCCGCGCCAGTAGGGCGTTTGCACGAGGGTAAAGTCGTCTTTGAACATCGACGGATCGATGGGCCAGAGCCAGCCACCGTTTTGGTATTGGCTTGCGCTGAAGTTGGGGTTGTAGTTGAGGAGCTGTCCCGTCCGGATGAGGTCGTAGTAGGATTGGCCTTCGAAGAATAGTTCGCGAAGGCGTTCTTCGAGGATCTCCGTGCCTAGCGCGGTACCGCCTGCTCCGCTATAGGGAGCGATGCCTGCCCGGGATTTGATGGTGTCGAGTAAGACGATCGCCTCGGGATCACGGCCGAGCTGGTTAAGGGCTTCGGCGCGAAGGAGGATGATATCGGCGAGACGGAAGATATTCAGGTTGTTCGAGATGCGCGGGTCGTTTTGTGCGGAGCCGTCGGCATAGATGACGTTAGCGTATTTGATGGTCTGGCCATTGTTCGAATATGCCTGGTAAAAGAATTTGTAATAGCGGATATCGTTGGTATCCGTGTAGATCTGGCTGACATAGGGGTTATTTAGCGGCCAGTACACGTTGGGCTGGTTAGCGACGAAGGGTTTGGCAAGGGTGGGGGCATAACCGGGGTTGTTGCCGCCTGTGAGGGCAACGCCTTCGTTTTGCCCATAGTTGACATTAATCTCGAAGATGCCTTCGGTGGACTTGCCGATGAAGACCTGGCTGTAGTGTGCGGAATCCACCAGGGTATAGCCGCCCTGGGTGATGAGGGTGTCCGCGGTCTTTTCGCAGGAGGCATAGTCGTGTATCCAGGCCTGGATATGGGCCTTGAGAGCGAGTACGCTTCCTTTGTTAGCCCGTACGACGGCTTGAGTCGGGTCCGTGTAACCGAAAGACAGGTCGTTCTCCGCGGTGTCGCAGTCGGCGAGACATTGGGCGATCACGGTGGCTGCCGGGGAGCGCGGGAGATTCACCGCCTGGGTGACATCGAGATCGGGGGCCAGCTTGAGGGGAACGTCGCCCCAGATGCGGCTCATATAGAAATAGGTGTAGGCGCGGAGAAAATAGGCTTCGCCAGTGATTTGTTTTCGGAGGTCGGGATTGGTGAAATTGGCGAGGGGTATCCCCGGCACCTTGTTGATGACGAGGTTGATCTGCTGCATGAGCTGGTAATAGTTTTGCCAGTTCCATTCCCAGGGTCCCACGTTGAGGCCGATGAATTGGCCGTTGCAGATGGGGGCGTTGAAGGCGTCGTAGCCCCCGTTGACGTTGTATTCGCCGGAGGGAAGGTCGCCATAGACGTGCCAGGAATAGTTGTTCAGCAGGACGTTGCGGAGCAGGGCGTAGGCGCCGGCGATGGCGGTGTTGGCGTCCGTGCCCGTTTGGAAATAGGCCTCCGTAAACGTGGAGTCGTGGGGTTTGAGATCGAGGATCTTTTTGCATGACGTACCGGCCAGGAGGGTCGCCAGCAGGGTTATGGCCGTATATTTTTTTATGTTCTGAGATTGCATGGTGGTGGATTTAATGATGATCAGAAGCTCATGTCGAGGCCGAGGGTGAATTTCTTTGGTATCGGGTAACCGTTACCATTGTAGATGCCAAAGGGATCGACCTGTTCGGCGTCGGGCACCGTGGCTTTCTGGAAGATGTGGAGGTTGTCCACCATCCCATAGACGCGAAGCCGGCTCATGTGCAGATGCTGGATCAGGGAAGGATTGAACACATAGGCGAGGGTGACGGTTTTCACGCGCATGTAGTCGCCGTTCTCCACCCACTCCGAGCTCACCGCCGCATATTTGTAATGCGTGCCGAGGAAGGAACTCAGCGAGGGATATTGGGCGTTGTCGCCGGGGTTTTGCCAGTAGTTGATGCCGCTGAGATCCGGGAACGCGTTATTCGAGATGGCATGTAGCGGATTGGGGTTGCCGTCGTTTTCGGGAACAAGGCCCGATAGCCTGCCGACGAGATAGTCGTTATAGATCTGCCGGCCCAGGGTATAGGTACAGAAGATCGAGAGGCTTATGTTGTGGTAGCTGAAGACCTGGTTGAAGCCGCCCGTGAATTTTGGATTCGGGTCACCGGCAGGGATATAGTCGTTTTGGTCGAGGACGCCGTCGCCATTGACGTCTTTCCATATGGGGTCGCCGCCTCTGAAGTTGTAGCCATAGAAATTGAGCACGGCGCCGGTGACGGGATTGAAGGGGACGTCCTTATCCGATTTGTAGATGCCTTGATAGTCGAAGAGAAAGTACTCGTTGATGGGGTGGCCGCGTCTTAACAAGAAGTCAGTCGAGCCCTGGTTGATCACGATGTCGCGGCCGCCGTTTGGCAGGGAGGTGATGATGTTCTTGTTATAGGCGAAGTTGAAGTCCGTTTCCCATTGGAATTTGCTGGTAGGTTTGAACCAGTGGGCGGTAAGCTGTGTCTCTATGCCCGAGTTACGGGTGCCGATAGCGTTGGTGGTGATGGTCGAAAACCCGGTGGTGATGGGCAGGAGGAGCGAGAAGATGCCCTTGCTGGTATTTCGAACATAGATATCCGAGGTGAGGTTGAACCGGCCATTGAGGATATTGAGGTCCACCCCGATATTGGCTTCTTTCGAATGTTCCCAGGTAAGATCCTTTTGGGCGAGGCCGGCGCCGAAATTGGGCGAGATGGCCGGAACGCCGTTGTAGGTAAAGGACGTGTTCAGGCCCGTTTGGGGGCTGTTGCTGCCGGCGTAACTACCCGCGCCGATGCTATAGGTATTATAAGAAAGGTAGTTGTTGCCGTCGTCGGGTTGTCTTCCCGTGATGCCGTAGCTCGCGCGGATCTTGAGCATCGTGAGCCAGTCCGAGGCGCTTTTCATGAAGTTTTCGTCGCTGATGATCCAGCCCGCGGAGACGGACGGGAAATAACCTACGCGGCTGTTGCTGCCGAATTTAGAAGAGGCGTCCGCGTTGAATACACCGGAGAGGATATAGCGTCCTTTGTAGTCATAGTTGAGCCGGAAGAAGCCGGACTGGATGCCGCTTTCGATGATGTCCGAGTAGGCGGTGGATTGTTCCTTGTTAAGGACGTTGACGACGGAGATCTGGTCGTTGGGGATGCCGTCTGCTTCGGCATCGGTGGCCCGGTACTGGTGGTATTCGGTGTTCTGGCCCAGCAGGAAGTTAAAATGGTGTTGTTCGCCGATGGCCGTGGTATATTGGAGCGTGTTGCTCATGAGGTAATTGAAGGAGTTGTCGGCGAAGCTGATCGCATAGCCCACACCGCTCTGCCGGTATTTTCCCGGGGTATAGGTGTCGCGCCGGCTGTTAGCCATTTCATAAGAGATGACGGTATTGAACACTAGCTTTTTGGATATCTTCCAGTCGATGGTAGGGCTGATCGTGAGGCTGTTGTTGGTATTGTCGTCGGTTTGGGTGCTGCTGTTGCCGAAGATGAACTGCTGGCTGGTGGGGCTCAGGTAGAGGTTGGAGGCCGGCAGGGGGCTGGAGGCATAGTAGCCGCCGTTGAAGGGGCCGTAGCCGCCGGTGATGTCGTTTAGTGACCGCGGTCTGTTTATTCGGTAGTAGCGGATCTGGGTGCTGATATTTACTTTGGAGGAGAGTCTTATTCCCACGTTCGTATTGAAGCTATAGCGTTGGAGGCCGGACCGTTTGAGGATGCCGTTCTCGTTGTAGTAGTTGAGACCGTAGCGATAGGTGATGCCTTCCGTGCCGCCGGTGACGGAGGCGTCGTAGTTATCGACGATGCCGTTTTGGAACATACCGCCGCGGTAGTCGTTGGCGTTATTGAAGGCCGGATTAAGGGTATCCGTTAGGATCATCGGCAGATTGTTGAGATCGTTGTACGGGCCGTAGTGATCGATGAGGGCCAATTTGGCGCGGGTCTCTTCCGCGCCAATGAGTACTTTGTCGAGCTGCGGGCGGACGGTCAGGCCGTGATAGGTGCTGAAGTTGATGCGGGTCTTACCGGCGACGCCTTTTTTCGTCCGGATGATGATGACGCCGTTGGCACCGCGGGAGCCGTAGATGGCGGACGCGGAGGCGTCTTTGAGGATGTCGATGGATTCGATGTCGTTGATGGGTATACCGGCCAGGACGTCGGTGTTGGTTCCGTTGCCGTAGTTGATTGCGGCGATGTCGTCGGTGGACTGGGGGACTCCGTCGATGACGAAGAGGGGGCCGCTGACGGCTCGGGCGAGGCTGGCTTTGCCGGCGGCGCTGGTGGGGTCGTTGTTGACCGAGCGACTCACGGAGGTGTTACCGCGGAGGACGACGGTGCTACGGACGCCGGGCTCGCCGGAGAAGTTTTGTACGTTGAGGCCCGCGACTCGGCCTTGCAGGAGTCCGTCGAGGGTGGGGGTAGGGACGTCGGCGATGGTCTTGGGGTCGATGGAGGTGACGGCGGCGGTGACGTTTCGCCGGGCGAGGCTTTGGTAGCCGATGACTACGGCGTCGCTGAGGCCTTTGGGGTCGAGTTTGAGGGTGATGATGAGGTTGGTGGCCGCTCCGGTGACCTTGTATTCTTTGGGAAGATAACCCACATTGTGGAAGGTAAGTGTCTCGCCGGCGGCCGCGTGGATGAGGAATTTACCGTCTTCATTGGACATATTGCCTCTTTTCGTTCCGGCGACCTCGATGGAGACGCTGCCGAGTGGGCGGCCGTCTCCGGCATCCTTGACGACGCCCGAGATAGTGACGCTTTTGGCGGGGGGCGCTTCCTGACAAAGGCCGTGCAGGGCGCCTACGAATAAAAGAATAGGTAGTAACAGGAAACTCCCGGACAGAGAATTCCTGCGGACCTGGTTCAATCCAGTCATAGCAGAAGTTTTAGTTGAGATGATTAGCTATGACTAAAATTAGCCCGGTCCGCTTTTGGATGCTGTCAACAGAGATCAAACGGATTGTTAACGGATATTAAATCCCCTGGGTTCGCCGTCAGCCGCGGCGGATCGAGAAGCCGGGGAAGGGGGTTTCTGTCAGCGGGTCGGTGATCAGCTCGGTGACGTGGGCGTATGCGGGGCCGCGGCGGCACCAGGCCGTGAATGCTTTCAAGGCGGCGTCGCTGCCGGTGGCGGTGATCTCGACGTCGCCCTGGGGGGTGTTGCGGACCCAGCCGGTGATGGATAGGCGGTCGGCTTCTTCTTTAGCAGAGACACGATACGAGACTCCCTGGACGCGGCCTTTGACGAGCAGGTGCAGCGATGGCATCACTAGTATTTTGCGGGTTCGCCGGGTTTGGGCGTCGCTTCGCGGATGAATCTGCGGAGGCTTTCGTTGGCGGCTTCGAGATCCGGCTTGCGCAGATAGAGCATATGGCCGCTGCGGTAGCCTTCCCAATGTAGCCGGTCCTTGAGCCTACCGCTGGGGTCGAGTTGCCAGAGGCTGTATTTGGCGTTGAAGTAATCGCAAGCACCGTCATAGTAACCGGACTGGATCAGCAGGTGCAAATACGGGTTCTGGGCGATAGCCTGGCGCAGGTCTTCGCCGACATGGTCGTTTTGGTTATCCCAGGGCCAAACGGGACCGAACATGTTGTACTTCAGGTCCGTTTTGTAATGGAGGTCTTCCCTTAAATAGATATTGATGGCTGGTGTGAAGGAATGCAGCCAGGACGTGAGCTCGGCATTGTAGTCGGGACGGGCGCCGATGTCTTCCTTGTCGATGCCTTTGTATCTGGAGTCGAGACGGCCGACGGTGAAGCCGCGATCTCTCAGCAGTTCTTTCCAGAAGAAGTTCGTGGGGATCTCGAGGTTGCACTGGAGGACGGCCTTTTCTGAGAGGCCGGTATAGCGGGCCAGCTTTGCGGCGAGGGTTTGTTTTTTATTGCTGTCGATGAAGCCGCCTTTGGCGAGGGCGGGAATCAGTTCGTTGACCGTAAAGTCTTCGACTTCGGGCAGGTAGTCCGTGAGATCCTTTTTTTGCAGATCGGGACTCAGTGCTTTATGATACCACGCTGTAGCTGCATAGTAGGGAACGAGCAGGGAACTTTTTACGTAGTCGCTGCGGTCGATACCGAGATCGGTAGGGGACACCAGGACCACACCATTGAGATACATCCATTGAGCGTCCTGCAGCTCGAGGGCCAGGCCGGATACCCGGGTCGTTCCATAGCTTTCGCCGATGAGGACCTTCGGCGAGGCCCAGCGGCCTTTGCGGGAGACGAAGGTGGAGATCCACTCCGCGAGATATTTGACGTCTTCATTGACGCCAAAGAATTTGCTGGTCGGAATGTCTTTGCTCACGGGGCGGGAGAAGCCGCAGTTTACCGGGTCGATGTATACGATATCGGCAACGTCGAGGATCGAATAGGGGTTTTCTTTGACGCCGTAGGGTTGGACAGGATAGCCTTCGTCGTCGAGGTTCAGCCGGCGCGGGCCGGTATAGCCGATCTCCATCCATACGGAGGGAGTGCCGGGGCCGCCGTTGAAGGAGATCACGAGGGGCCGCGAGTCACGGTCCTTGACATCCGAACGTTCGTAGTACGTATAGAAGAGGCCGGCGATGGGTTTCCCATCTTCGTCCCATACGGGGATGGTGCCGGCGGTGGCGTCGTAGGGAACGCGCACTCCTTTGATGGTCACTTCCGCTTTTGTGGTTACGGAGGAGTCGATGTTCAGGGTCCTGCTGGGGCTGGCGGCTTTTTCTGTGGCGGATTTCTCCGCGGTGGGTTTTTCGCCCCCGGGTCTGGGTTGGGCGATGGACTGGGTCAGGGCGCAGGAGGCGATGATGGCGATGAGGAGTTGCTTCATGCCATTAAGATAGGGATTTTTCCCACATCAAAGCTTATCTGCGGCGATGATTGCGTCCGCGAAGGCGTTGGGGGCTTCCTGCGGTACGTTGTGGCCGATGCCGTTCAGGATGCGATGTGCATATTTGCCGGTGAATTGTTTCGCATAGGCTTTCCCGTCCTTATTGGGTCCATCGAAATCGGAGGAGACCGTAATCGTGGGGATGTCGATGGTTGGGAAGGTGTTTAGTTTCTGTTCCCACTGGTCATACCGAGCTTCGCCCGCGGCGAGGCTGAGGCGCCAGCGATAGTTGTGGATGACGGCGGTCATCACCATTCCGGAGCCGCCGAGGTAGGAGTCGGCCTGGCTCGTGATATAGTTACCGGAGATGCCGTAGTTTTTAACGGTGTCCGTGTAGGTGGCGACGCCGAAGCCCTGGGTGGTCACGCTGTTCATCCAGTAGAGGCCCATCGACTGCGCAATAGTCGAGGTGGAGGAGAACCCCGCGATCGACACCTCTACGTAACCGGAGTTGTTAATGACGACAGCGAGTGGGGAGTGCGTGGCGGGGTGGATGGCTGGCAGTTGGTGGCGGTTCGCGTGGTGGCGGGTGTTCGGATCTAGTTGTGGGTTATTTTTTTGATCTTGTCGGCTGCGCCGTCGACGACGAAGATGTTGTTTGCGGAGTCGATGGCGATGCCGCCGACTGAGCCGAATTTCGCTTGTAAGGCGGGGCCGTCTTTATCACCGTGGACACCGCTGCCGGCGATGGTGGTGACGGCGCCAGTAGGGGTAATGAGGCGTAGCCGGTCGTTTCCTTCGTCGGAAGCGATAATGTTGCCGTTGCGGTCGATGCGAAGTTCTTCGATATCGGTGCTGAGGCCCTGCGCCGCGCCGGCGAGGATGGTGACATTTCCGAGGGTATCGGTTCGTTCGAGATTGGAGCCGTCTGCGACATAGATATTGTCCGATGGGTCCACGGCGACGCCGATGAAAGCGGTTGTTGCGGTAAGGGGCAGCTTGGAGATGGCGCCGGAAGGGGTTATTTTTTTTATGGATTTTGCATCGGTGAGGAAGATGTTGCCCTGCTTATCGATGTCCATGGAAATGGGGTTAGTGAATCCGGTGGCGAATGTCGTTATGACGCCGGCGGGTGAGATCTTATAGAGCGTTTTGTTGTAGTCGAGATCGAAGAGGTTGCCGGCCGCATCCAGTACGACATCGTCGCCGCCGAGGCCTATGTTGGGGACGAAGGTTGTTACGTATCCGTTAGTCGCTATCCTGCGGATGCGTCCGCCGTTGCCGGCGAAGCCTTCGGTGGAATAGAGTACTCCGGTGAGGTCTATTGCGATAGCGAGCGGGTATTGGAAGCCCGCTTGAAGGGCTGGGCCGTCGGCGGATTGGGTCGAGCCACTGCCGGCGTAGGTGGTGACGGTGTAGCCGTTTACAGGTGCGGGTGAAGTGGTAAACTGAACGGTGTTGCCGTAGGCAATGCCGGCGCTATTGCCTGCCCATGCCTGGACGTAGATGGCGGCGCCGCTGGGAAGGTTTTTGACGGGGATCGAAAAGCTGTTGCTGGTGCTGCCCAGGACCGTTTCGATGGAGAGGGCCCTTGCCATGTTTGCATTTGTATCGTACCGGATGCCGCACGTGAGTATGGGGTATCCGCCGGTGTTTGTCACGGTGCCGCCCAGCGTCGCGGAGCTGTCCGTGATATTGGTGGCGGCTGCGGTCCTGAGCGTGGCGACGGTGGGTTTTGAGTCGTTCTTGCTGCAGGAGTAGAGGAGGATAAGGAGGGTTGGGATAAGGTATTTTTTCAAGGTTGCGTAGTTTGGGCGGTTTTGGCCGGTGGTGCGGCTGTGGCTGGTGTGGTGGCTGCGGGCGCGGTCGGTGTGGGTGCGGCTACTGGGGTCGTTTGCGTTGCCGGGGCAGTTTGCGCTGCTGGGGTCGTTGACGCGGCCGGGGTCGGGGTCGGCTGGTCTTTGCGGTGTTCGAGCAGATGCAGCAGTTCGTCCATCTGCGGGGCGAAGACGAAACGCGTGATGCGGTTGGCGGTTGCGGCCTCGGTGCTGTCGGTAGTAGTCGCGGCGGCAAATTCTCCGCGGCCGGCAACGGTGATGCGGCCCGGAGACACTCTATACTGGGTCTGCATCAAGCGGGCGATGCTGGTAGCTCGCTTCGCACTAAGATCCCAACTGTCCATGAGCGAGTCCTGGGCGTCGGTGAGGCTATCGGTGCGTCCTTCGATGGTGAAGTCGATGGATGGCTGGTCGTTGATCACTCTCGACATCCGGGAAAGGACTTGTTTGGCACCGTCAGTGATGGTATAGCTGGTAGAATCGCCGCCGAACAACAAAGAGTCGGTGAGGTCGACGTGGACGGTGCCGTTGTCTAGTTTTATCTGCAATCCCTGGTCGCTGTAGCCGCCGATGGCGGCTTTGAGTTCCAGGATGAGGGCCATGTTCACGGAATCGCGACGGGCCACGGCGTAATGAAGGGCCATCATATAGGTGTCTTCTGCGCCCATATTATCGATGGACTTTTTGATGCTCTCGGCCTGTGCGGTGCTGATGGCCGACATAGCCTGGACCTGTTTCTTCAGAGCATTGTTGTTTTCCTGGGTGGTTTGCAGCGTCAGCTTCATCGCATTGGTTTGGAGCTGCAGGTTGTTCTTCTGTGTGGAGAGATTCTTGTTGTCGGCCTCGCAGGTCTGGAGGGTACGCATGGACTGGTTGTACAGGGAATCGTATTGGTTGGCCTGCTGTTGCATGGCTTTGAACTTTCCGGTACTGACACAACTGACACAGGCAAATACGGCGGCGGGCAAAATAACGAGATATGGACGTAGCGATTGCATAAACGGGATTAAATCGGGCACTAAGATACTATGCTAGCCGCTAAATTACAATAGTTCGTCAAGCCGGACACAGCGATAGCCCTTGGATTGCAACCAGGTGAGCAACTCATCGAGGTGGTTGTAGAGCTTGTCTTTGCGCCGGGGATCGACGCCGGCATGGATCAGAAGGATGTCGCCGTCGAGTGTTTGCTGCTTCAATGACTCCATGATCTGGCTGCTGCTTTTGTAGGCCGGACCCATTTGTGGCCAGGTATAGTCGGCGTTCGTACGGACGCCGGGGGTGAAATTGGCGAGGTGCCAGCCGAGCTGCCGGGCCCATGCGGCGATGGTGTCGTTCCACCATTCGTAAGGTGGGATAAAGTAATGGGAGCCGCCGGTGTCGATGCCCAGCGCGGCGATGGCTTCCAGGTTTTTTTGCAGATCTGTTTCGAACTGCTCCCTTGTGACGAGAAGACTGTCGCGTTTGTTCCAGTCGGCATATAAAAGATGTTCATTCGAATGCGGGCCCAAATAATGTCGGTCGTGTTGAAGTTTGCCGATGGCGGCTTTGTTTGCGGGATTGCGGTAGAATCTGCCGGTGAAGAAGAAGGCGGCTTTTGTATGGTGTCTTTTTAATGCGGCGGTGATCGCGGGCAGGCCTTCGCCAAACTCATCGGCGGTGAAGACGAGGGCTACGTTTTTTTTGGTGGAGTCGCCGCGGACGATGGCGCCGTGTGAGAGGGTGTTGTGTTCTACCTGGGCCTGCTGCGCGGCCAGCAGATAGATCAACGAGGCGGTGCCGTCCATGGTGGGTTCGTTGGTGCTATAGTCGCCATAGTCGTCGTGGTAGACGGCCAGGTCGCTTTGAAAAGCTGCGTAGGTGTCTTCGTGCGAAAGGCGGATACCGATGAGATGGTTGTAGATGTTGGTGTATACGGGGCCGTCGACCAGGCCGCCGTCGATGCGATAATGGCCGATGTGGGTGAAGGCGGAATGCGGATCGGAGGGGTAGTCGCCGTCTGCGGGCAGGCCATAGACCATACTGGTGCCCCAGGGATTGCAACCAAAGATCCAGTCGAAGCATGCCTGTTCCAGCGGCTGGTAGGTGTTGTCGCCGGTGAGGCGGCGGTACCAGTAACACTGGATGGCGAAGCTCACCGTGAGGTTATTGCTGCACCAGATGAAGGGGATATAGCGATAGAAGGCATTTGTCTTTGCGTGTTGCCAGACCCTTCGGATGCCTTCGCGATAATACGCGATGATGGTGTCGCTTCTTTTGTCGTGAAGGGCTTTTAAGCTCTTGGCCAGCTCATAGTGGCCGAGGTTGATAAAGGGGTACCATTGGTAGTGGTTGGCCGTATCTTTTCCGAGCCAGGGCGTCACGGGTTCGGCCTGTGCATAGTGGAAGGCGAGGTCGGTGTTGCCTAGAGCCGCGGCGGCAAGCTCCATGTCATCGGTCCAATTCTCCTCGGCGTAGATATAGGGGGAGAGCACGGAAGCGGTCTGGCAGGCGCCGGGTTTGTCGAGGCCCAGTTGCATGGCTGTTTGAGCTTTTTTGATGAGGGTATTTGCGTAGGCGGTATCCGGGATGAGGTGGCTGCCGAGTGCAAAGGCCGCGGCGAATTTGCCCGCCGTGGAGGCCACGCCGGTGGTATTGTTCTTGAATTTTCCGCGCACCTGGGGGAGGCCGGTACAAAAATAAACCGGTCGTTCCAACCCGCGGCCGTAGAAATTGGTGTCTTCTTTTGGGAGTCGCATGCCGCGGTGGTCCCGGTCATCGCCGAGCTGATTGAAAAGCCAGGTGTCTTTCGGATGCATTTTTAGCAGCCAGTCGAGGCCCCACCGTGCCTCGTCGAGGACATCGGGGATATGGTTAGCGCCCTCGAGCCCGTTAGCCTCGTGACCGTCGCCGAATACGCCGGGGAAGTCGCGCCAGGCGGCGAGCAGGTGATAGGTGGCATTGGCGGTAGTGGTCGAGTACTGGAGGTAGTCGCTGGCGTCGTGCCAGCCGCCGACGACATCGATATGGGTGCTGTCGGGAACCGGTGCATAGAGCGTATAGCCGTCGTGGGTATGGCAGGAGTCGCGGAGAAAGGGGTTGAAGCCGCTTTGTTGCTGGCGCATATAGCGCAGGCAGAAGTCGGCGGCGCCGTCGTAGACGTCATCGTCAATGCGGAAGACGGGCGAAGTGGTGTTTCCTGCTTTGAGGCGGTAGGCGCCTTTTTTATGGAAGGACGAGAAGTCGAGGCGTTGCGTGGTTTTGAACGGGCCGTAGGCGCCGAAGTCTTTGCCGGCTTTTGCGGTGAAGACGGTTTTTCCGGTGCTCGCGTCTATCAACTCGAATTCGGCTGCGGCCGTCGCGGTCTTCGAGCCGAGTACGGCGATCTTGGGACCGTTAGTGGGATAGCCGAGCTGGTTGATACGGATCCAGGACTGGGGAAGCGACTGTAGCAGGCAAGCGAGGAGAAATAGTTTGGTCATGGGTACAATGTACAAAAAAAGCCAAATTATAATTTGACGAAAGGCAGGGTTTGAGAAGCGTTGTTCTGGATGACCTTGGCGAAATATTGGCCTCTGGGCAAGCTGTTGCAAGCGATGGAGAGAACGCCTGTGACACCTTGCGTCGAAGCTTCCTGCATGATGCGGCCCATGGCGTCGTAGATGACCACCATGCCTTTTTCGCCGGTGATGCCGGACAGGCGGAGCTCACTCGTCAGGGGGTTGCCGAGGATCGTGATGTTACTGGTGGTCGCAACCTGGCCGAAGGTCACCCCGACGATGGTGCTGTAGCTGGTGGTGCCGTCCGTATTCACGAGTTCCAGGCGGTAATAGTTCTTGCCGGACATCGGGTATTGATCATTAAAGGTATGTTGGCCGAGCAGGCTCAGCTGGCTGTTTACGGTGAGGACACCGATGCTGTCGAAGTCATAACCATCGGCGGAGCGAAGGATGACGATCTGTTTCCCATTGTCCACGGAGGTGATGTCCCAGGACAGGACGGTTTCGGTGTTTTGTACCTGGCCGGTGAAATCGGTGATAAGGATCGGGAGTGTCGAGATACCGGTGTAGTTGTTTGACGTGCTAAGACCGCCATAGCCTGCTACGCTGGTGACCGTCATCGTGCCTATTTTGGTGGTGCTGAGGTTGTCGACGAGCTGTCCGCTGCTGTTGGTCGTTCCGGAGAGGGTAGTCAAGGTGCCTTGACCACTCGTGATCGAGACCGTTACCGGCTGGTTGGCCAGTGGGGCGCCGCCCGCGTCAAGCAAGGTGATCGTAATGGGCAGCTTTGTGGTGCCATCATCATTCACCGCGGTGGTAGAGCTCGTCATCGTAACGCTAAGGGGGTCCTGGGCGTAGGTGTTGGTGCTGGTGGTGATGGGGCTGTATTTATTGATGAAGTCGAAAGAAGTGATGGAATGTCTTTCGTATGCACCGCCCGTTGCACCGGTGAAGCCGACATAGACATTGGGGTTGGAGAACATCGTCGAAAGGTTGTAGTTCGTCGTGGACAGGGTGGCAGTTGCAGGCCGGGTGTTCGTATAGCTGATCCTGACCTGAAGACTGTTCGTTGCGCCGTTGTAATCGATCCAAACATATTTCAGGTTGCCATCGGCGAGGTCGAGGGTAGATTTGTTGATGCTGGCCACGACGCCATTGGAATGGCTTGTAGTGCCGTTGAGGTCGAGTGCGATGTGGTTATTGTCGGGGTCGCCGCCGTTCATATAGGTATCGAATTCGATGGCGATGCTGGTACCGCTGATGCCGTAGATGCCCAGGTTTTGACCAGTACTGCCGAGGGTCGTCGTGCCTGCCTGTTGCATGATGAAGGTAAAGCCATCTGCCCGGGAGTTATTTTGGTCGATTTGGTAAGTGAAGAAGGCACTGAACGAGCCGTTGGCAGACAGGGTGATTTTTTGGTTCCAGAATGCAGAACCGGCCTGATTACCGGTGCTGGGGTTGAGGATAAGTGCGGCTGCGCTATTGACCGTACCGAAGGAGGCGCTGCCGTTAGTCGTCCAGCCGGCCTGCTGCGTGGCGAAGGTGGGTTGATAAATTGTAAGACCGGTGGTTTGACCAAAACCGATCTTATTTAAAGCTAACATTGTGATCAAACTGAGCGTGTGCAATTTAGTTTTCATGGTGGATTCGTTGTTATGCTAACTATTGTAAGAAGCATGCCGGATCGCCACCCATTGATTTTCAGTTGCTTGGAAAATCCTCTAAGTGGGAACTTTATCCAGAAGTGAGAGTTGAGTCCGGAATTGGGATTTGATCTGCGGACATGGCGGGCAGCCACGGAGCGCCGATGGGTTCTCGGGTCCACCACAGGCCTTTTGGGTTGCCGGGTTTGGCGAAACGATAGCGGTAGAGGATGGCGCGGATATACATGGGTGGTTTGCCCGGGAAGGGATTGGGGCCAAAGAGGCGGAGGGCGAGGGGATCGTTGTGGAGGAGTTTGCCGACGAGGGTGACGGTCCAGGGATAGTCGTCGGGGGTGGCCATGGCGGCGAACCACATCTGCCAGTCGAGTCGAGGCTGATAGGGCGCTATCTGGGATGGCCGTTTATCGAGTGCCACGGGAAGCGCTTTGTAGGGATAGTCGATCCAATGCGCGCTATCGGTGGGTATCGAGTCCATAGTTCCCTGGAATACGACGTTGAGGCGTTCCTGGCCCACGGAACCAAAGGCGCCGTAGGTATTGACGAGATTGAGTGGATCATACGAGGTGTTCATGATCTGATTCGGGGAAAGCATGTTGAATACGGGCTGGATACTGAGCAGGCCGATGAGTACGGTGACGACGTAAGAGACGACGGTCATGGGTCGGGAGGGCTGTGCGCGGTTATTTGCCGTATGGGCTTTAAGCACGAGGGTCCGTGGCAGGATCCTGGCCCAAAAGCCGTCATCAAAACACGCGATGGCGGGGATGATGGTGAGATAATTGAGGAAGGAGAGGTTGCCGCTGAGGATGAGGACGATTTGCAGGAGGATAATAACGATGCCGGCGATATGGCGGGCGATGCGTGGCCAAAATACGAAGAAGGGGGCGACGAGCTCGGCGATCCAGTTGTACCAGACGCCGAAGCGCAGGATGGAACGGGGTAGAAAGTGGAACCAGCGGCTGAGGGGCCCCGGCAGCGGTTGTGTCTCGAAGTGATAATAGAGGGCGGTCCCGTTGCGCCAAACGACGTCGCCACGCAGTTTGATGAGTCCGGCTCCGAACATGATGCGGCAGATGAGCCAGCGGAACAGGACGATGATGGCTATCGGCGGCTCGCGTCTTGGAAAGGGGCGGGCGTCGATGAGTGGGACGAGGAAGATCGCCAGGAAGCCGGTTTCCAGCAGCTGGATCTCCCAGCCATAGCCATACCATTCCTGGCCGATGTTCACGAAGGACATATAGAGTAGCCAGAGGATCGTGAGCAGGATGCTGTTGGCGAAGCCTGCCACTACGACGAGGCTCAGGATAAATCCCAGCCAGGCGAGGGTGAGCAGGGCGGCGTCGGAGTGGTTGATCCAGAAGAAGGAGGGCAGGCGGAAGAAGCCGGTGGTGACGCCGAGTCCTTCCGTGATACGGCGGATGAAGACGCTTACGGGTGTGAGGCCATGTTCGCCGATGAGGGGGATGATCTGTAAGATGGTTGCCAGGAAGGCTACGGCGTAGACGATCCCCAGGAGGCGAAGGATGAGGAAGCGGGTGAGCCAGTAGGTTGGGCGTTCCATGCGTTAAGTTACGCAAAAAAGGGGCCTAGTTGTAGTTTCTCGTGAGGGAGGCTACCGAAGTCGGGTGATGCGCCTGGATGGCCGCGGGATTTGTAATATAGCTGAAATAATGGAGGTAGTCAAGTCCATTAAAGTCCAGCAACTGGAACTGACGCAATTGAAGCTTGCTTAGGTTTGCGTTTTGCAGGAGCTTGCTTTTTAAGTTGGTGAGATAGGTCAGGGGGTGAAGGGCGGCAGCCGAGTCGGGGGATACGTACATCGTGTAGTTTAGGGTAGTGTCGGCGCCGAGCACGATTTGGTAATTCGTAGGTTTTGTATTGAGGAAGGTTACGTTGAAATTATCTATTTGGGCGCTGGATATGGAAAAATCGGACGCTTGGGGGAGGGGCAGGGTTTGCGGGAGCGTGTTTGTATATGCGTAGTAGTTCAACTGGTCGTTGTTGGAGTAGGTAGCAAAGTAATTCATTTCGTATTTCTGGACGATGATGGGTGGATATTCGAAGTCCACTCCTGCTTTTGTGCAGGGCGAGATGAGGCTGGTAAAGCTGATCGCTTTGGAAAGATCGGTGGTGTCGAAGATGCCGTATAAGGAGCTATATCCGGCGCTGGTGAATGGAACCGTTCGGTTGAAGGTGAGCATCACCGCGGTGTCGAGGTGGGTGCAATCGACGCTGTCAATCGCATTTTGTTGATTATGGATGTTGTAAAGGCCCACTTGTGGAAAAAGCAGGAAATGAAGGTTGCCGAAATCGCCATTATAGCTGACTGTCACGTAGTGATTGTTGGGGCTTGTCACCATGCCTTCGCCACCTGAATAGGACGGATAGCTGGTGAAGCACACGCTGTCATTGGGGCCGCTTAGGTCGATCTGTGACGGAATATTATAGTACACGAGCTGTGCCTGGGTGGGGGCCGGCATTTTATAGCTGAGATTATAGCTATTCCTGATCAGGGAAGACAGCCGGGCAAGATTGACATTTTTGAAGGTCTCGATCTCGGTGAGTGAGCCATGTACATATTGACCTATTACGGTTGCGTCCACGAGGGTGTCGTTTGTTTGCAGGGTGGCGACTATCGGGGCCGTGCCGCTCGCGACGACGGTATCCAGCAGGATCTTGCCGCCAGGTTCCGATACGATGAGTTCCGATTGAGAACCGAAAAATGGAATGGAACAGTTGATCTCGAGCGTGCCTGTGGATGGGGTTGTGGTGGTTGTGGTTGTCGTGGTCGAAGTGTTGGGTTTGGAGTTGCTTTTGCTGCAGGCTGAGAGGATTAAGCACAGGGCGGCGGCAAAAACGGGGAAACAGGTCCGGCGAAGCATGATGTTAGGGTGTTTAGTTAACGGGGTGAAATTAGGGTTCCATTTAGACGCTTGCAAGTTGTTTTTTCAGATGATCGGAGAGACGGAGGCTGAGGGCGATGATGGTGAGGGTCGGGTTGGGGGCGGCGGCGGTGACAAAGCAGCTGGCGCCGGCGATATAGAGGTTGTCGACACCATGCAATTTGCAATTGGCGTCTACGACGCCGGTGTGCGGATCGTCGCTCATCCGGGTGGTGCCCATGTGATGCCAGCCGCCGCTGGTGAATTCGGGCCAGGAATAGTCGCTTGGGTCCTGGAGATGTTCCATGAGCTGGAGCCGGGCTACGCCGGCGCGGCCCACCTCCTGGCCGATGAGTTCGTACATGGTGCGCACGCTGCGTTTTTCGAAGGGTGTGAGCTCCCAGTGGAGGATGCTGCGGTGCATGCCGAGGGCGTCTTTTTCCGTAGGGTTCAGGGTAATGCGGGAGCTGGGGTTGGGCGCCTGTTCGATGCGTGTCGAGAGCATGAAGCGGTTGCTGGCTTTGAGGCTGGTGGAGGATGCTTTCTGGCGGGAGGCCGCGTTGGAGCTTCTGAAGTTCGAGAGGCTTTTGCGCGGGTCGTCGCTGTTCCAGGTCTGGATAGAAGCCATAGCATGTTCGGCGATGCCATAGGGTAAAAGGGATGCGGTCCCGCTGAGGATGCGCGCTTTCCTTTGCATTTCCGGGGTGATGGCCAGCTCACAACGCATTTTGGTGACGCCGGGATCGATCATATAGAGCTTTAGCGGGTCGGGTTTGGGTAGAAAAAGCCATGCCGATTTGATTTGAAGGTGTTCCATGAAGAAGCGGCCTACGAGGTCATGATCATTCCCGAGTCCGTTTTTCGCCTGTGTGTTACACGACAGGAGGATACGGGCGTTCTGGATGGTGGAGCAAGCGAGGACAAAGCGTTTAGCCTTTACCGTGTGTTTCTTCCCGGCGAGGTTCGTGACGGTGACGGATCGGATGGCCGTCACCGGTTCATTAGCGGTGATGTCTACGAGGTTAGCATACGTATAGAGATGGATGTTCTTCGAAGCCATGATCTGTGGGCCGTATTTTTTGCCCAGTCGTGTTGGCGGGCTGAACTGCCAGACCTTGTTCCATACCGAAGGGTTGCCGGGCAGGAGGGATCGCAGCTCAGGGTCTTTTTTTTGCCACCAGGCAACGTCGTATTCGCAGGGGCCCAGGTCGACGATCGACTGTGCCCTGGCATAGTAGGGATCGAGGTCGCTGCGGTTGATGGGCCAGCCACTATGGGGAATCCAGTCCCGTTTTTCGAAGTCCAGGGGATCATAGGGCGAGCAGTAGCCGGACCAGTGGTTGCTGGTGCCACCGAAATAATGCAGCCGTGTCGATTTCAGCGGGTAATATTTCTGGCCGGTGCTTTGGCCGGCATAGAAGTCCTGGACCTGGTCGTCGTAATCGAGGCCGCCGCCTTCCAGGAGGATGACTTTATAGGGTGTCTTGTCCCATTGGAGGGCGATGCTGAGACCCGCGGGGCCTGTACCGACAATGCAGATATCTCCTTCTATCAAGGTGTTTTCGGGCAGCTGTCTGGCGTCTACGTGCATGAGGTTAATTGGAATCTAGTGAGAAAAGAGCGCATTGACGCGCTTCGGTGCGGGAGAGTACCCAGCCTTTGAGGGTGATTATATCCCCATTTGCGTAATCGGCTTTGATGGTTTGGGCGGTCACGCGGGGTCGGAGTAGCCGGATCAGGGTTTCCTGGCTGGCTTCCGAGGGTGTTTGTGCCCGATAAGCTGCGCCCAGCAGCCGGAGGGTCGGCGCGTCGCAAATATGGGAAAGGAAATCCGGGGTTTCGAGGGCTGCTGTGCGGGAATCGGTCCTGTGGCCGCAGCCGGTGGTCATGGTTATGGCGCCCATGACGGTGTAAAAAATGAAATTTCTTCGTTGCACGATGTCCAATTTAAGGATAATTGCCGGATCGGGAGCCCGATGGCATACTTTTTTATCTATACCCAGAAACACTTAATCATGGAAACTCTAACATCCAAGGATGCCGCCGGCGTTTTGAACGATTTGATCAAGATCAATAACGATCGGATCGAAGGCTATGAAAAAGCCCTGAAAGACCTGAAGCCGGAGGACAATGATCTTCAGCTTGTATTTTTAAAAGCCATCGACCAAAGCCGGAAGATACGGATGGCGCTCGGCAGAGAGATCCAGACGCTGGGCGAAGCTATTCCCGAGGGTACTACGGGAAGTGGCGCTATCCATAAGGCATGGTTGGAATTGAAGGTGAGCTTTACGGGGCATAACCGGCATGCCATCCTGGCCAGCTGTGAATTTGGGGAAGATGCCGCTCAGAAGGCCTATGAGTCGGCGTTGAAGAGCGAGCATCTGCCGGAGTATCTTTCGCGGATCGTTTTGGAGGAGAAAGAGGAGCTCAACGAAGTGCATGATCATATCAGGATCTTGCGGGATCGGAGTGCTTAATCCTGCCTGGTCCCCGATTAAAAAAATGAGGCCCCGCAGGAATGCGGGGCCGACTGTTAAGAGATATATTTGCTAAACTACTACAATTTGGTGGTCTTCAAATAGGTTTCCCAATTGTCGCCATCGGAGTGAAGGGTGAGCCTGGCGTTGGCGTTTTCCAAGGTGATATAGTAACTAGTGGTGCCATTGCTGTCGATCTCGAAGCAATCGGTGACCCAGCAATCGGCGTGGTCGCGTTTGATCTGCATCAGGAGGCTGATGGGCAGTTCGGTGGATCTCAGGTTATGCGTTACGGCGAGCAAGTCCCCGTTCGGGCTATAGAAGGCGTAGAGAATGGCGCCGTTTAATTTGAAGGTGAACTTCGTATAGTCCTTGCCGGGATCAGTGGAAAGAAGTTCGGCTTGTTTGAAGTCTTTGCGGAAGGAGGCATTGACGCCGCCATTGTCCGGGTTCGTGTTGTTGTTTGCGGCAAAGCTGGTACTAACGCCGAGGGTCAGCAGCAGTGCGGTCGTGAGAGCAAGTAACTGTTTACTCACCGACATAATTGATTTTTTAGGGAGTTCGTGAATCTGCGATTTCATATTTTTAAGTTTTACGTGTTTGAAAGATGTATGGCATGATTCCAACGCGGTGCCAGAAAGATTGTACTTCTGAGAATCAGTGAGTTGCGTTTTTTGCCGTGGTTGGAGTGTCCGGTTTCAGGCGAACAGGTGTTCGGTTTTGAGACGGCAGTGGATAAGCGGTTATAATAAATAGTTAAGGCCCATGGGTTTGGCAGGCTGGCATGTTTTTGCGAGCGATTGATACACAACCATTTCCCATGCTCAAAAACTATTTCAAGACTGCTTTCCGGAGCCTGCTGCGCAACCGGACCTATTCGCTTATCAATATTGCGGGACTGGCGGCGGGGATCGCTGTTTTCCTGTTGATCTTCGTCGTCATCCGATTTGAGCAGAGTTATGATACTTTCCATTCGAAGAAGGACCGGATCTACCGGGTGCTGACAGAGTATCATCATCCGGGCGGGCCGATTTTCGATGGACAGGGGGTGCCGGCGCCCTTGCCGACGACCATCCGGCATGATTTTCCGCAGCTTCCGCAGACGGCGGGTATTTACGCGACCAGTGGCGACCAGGTGTTGATAGCGGGTAAGAATGGAGAGGCGATAAAGAAGTTCAAGGAAGCCCGCGGCGTTTTTCAAACGGAGCCCAGCTTTTTTCGCATCTTCGATTTTCCTTTTTTAGCGGGGACGCCCGATGTATTGGCCGACCCCAAATCGGCGGTCCTGACGAAGGAGGCTGCGGAGCGTTATTTTGGGGATTGGCGGCAGGCGATGGGTAAGACGATCACCCTTAACGAGCATCATAACTACACTGTAAGAGGTATTCTTGGCACCATACCGTCTAATACGGATTTTCGCTTTAAGATAATTTTGTCGTATGCAGGCTCTTCCTTTCCCCAATCCACGGATTGGGTGAGTACGGATGAAGACCATGCGTGCTATATCCTGTTACCACCGGGGATGTCCGTTGCTGCCCTGGATAAGCAGCTTCGGGTCTTTTCGAAAAAATACCGGCCCGCCGATGATAAAGATGAGCTCGCGTTACAACCCTTGTCTCTTGTTCATACCTATGAGCAGCACGCCCACAATTTTTCCGGCAAGACGGTTCGACCGGAGGTGGTGCGGGCGTTGTGGCTGATCGCGGCTTTTATCTTACTGATCGCGTGTATGAATTTTATCAACTTGTCCACGGCGCAGGCGGTGAACCGCGCCAAAGAAGTGGGGGTGCGAAAGGTGTTGGGCAGTGATCGCACCGATCTCAAGGTGCAATTCCTGCTGGAGACGCTGGTCCTTGTAGCCTGCGCGATGGTGCTGGCTATTTTGATCACCCGGCTGGCGCTTGTCCCGTTAGGGGCGATGCTGGATCTGACCTTGCAGGCCTCCTTGTTATATGAGCCGGCGATTGGCTTTTTGTTGGTGGGGTTGTTGGTCGCGGTGACTTTGCTCGCGGGTTTTTACCCGGCGTTGGTCCTGGCTAGATTTAACCCGATCACGGCGCTGAAGAGTAAGGTGGCGGCTCGTGGTGTTGCGCTGAGGCGTGGATTGGTGGTTTTGCAGTTTGTGATCGCGCAGGGGTTGATCATAAGTACGGTGGTCTTGCTCAGGCAGATGAATTATTTTCAGCATGGGTCGATGGGTTTCAATAAGGATGCCGTGATAGATGTGCCGTTCCCACCCGATAGCGCCGGTCACAGCAAGGTGGACTATCTGCGGAACGAGTTGATGGCCATCAAGGGGATAAAGTATGTGAGCTTCAGTTCCAAGAGTCCGGCTACGTCCGAGAATGCCTGGATGCAGTTTAAGTTCGATCATGCAGCGAAGGATATCTCCTGGTATGTTATCAACAAATTTGCGGATTCCAATTATCTCAAGACCTATGATCTGCCGTTGGTGGCGGGAAGGAATTTTCATGCGAATGATTCCATTCTCGAATTCCTGGTGACGGAGCAGGTGGTGAGGCAGTTGGGGCTGGCGCGGCCGGAGGATGCGCTTGGCAAGGAGATCAAATTCTTTGATCCGTATAAGGGCCCGATCGTGGGAGTGCTCAAGGACTTTCATTCAACGGGTTTCAAGGATGGGCTGTCGCCGGTGATGATCACTAAATTCAGCGGCGGATTCTCCTTTGCGGGTATCAAGCTGAATGGCAAGGATGTGCCCGGCACGCTGGCGGCTATCGAAAGATTGTGGAATCGCGCCTTTCCCGATTATGTGTTCGAATACCGTTTCCTGGATGAGCAGATCGGCGAGTTCTACAAAGAGGAGCGGCAGCTGGCGAAGCTGTATCAGCTTTTTGCCGGTATTGCGATCTTTTTGAGCTGTCTGGGGTTGTATGGGTTGGCGTCGTTTATGGCGGCGCAACGCATCCGGGAGATCGGGATACGGAAGGTGTTGGGCGCTTCGGTGCAACATATCGTGGGGCTTTTCTCGCGTGAGTTTGTGCTCCTGATCGGGTTGGCCTTTTTGATCGCGGCGCCTATCGCGTGGTATTTTATGCATCAGTGGTTATTGAATTATGTTTATCGTATCGATATCGGATGGTGGGTCTTTGTGGTGTCGGGGGCGACGGCTGGGCTCATTGCGGTATTGTCGGTGAGCTTTCAGGCTATACGGGCGGCGATGTGCAGTCCGGTGAAGTCGTTAAAGAGCGAATAAAAAAAAGGGCTAACTTGAAGGCCCTATGCGTGTATTGAAGTTATACAATGGGCGGGTGTTGACGCCTTATCGGGTTATTCCGAATGGCGTGGTCGTCGTGCGGGATGGCAAGATCGACTATGTGGGGGAAGGTGATGTTGCTGTGCCGGATGCCGAGGTCATCGATGTCGATGGACGTTATATCTCGCCGGGGTTTATCGATATCCATATTCACGGAGGGGGCGGGCATGATTTTATGGATGGGACGGTCGAAGCTTTTGTGGGGGTCGCGGAGACGCATGCCCGTTTTGGTACGACGGCGATGCTGCCGACGACGTTGACGGGTACGCGGGAGGCGTTGTTCTCGATTTTAGATGTGTATAAGGAGGCTTGTGCCCGAAATGTTTCCGGATCGCAGTTTTTGGGGCTGCATCTGGAGGGGCCCTATTTTGCCATGAACCAGCGGGGGGCGCAGGACCCGCGATATATCCGGAATCCCGATCCGGGCGAATACCGGGAGGTGCTTTCGCGGACAAGGGATGTGCGGCGTTGGAGCGCGGCGCCGGAATTGGCGGGCGCATTGGAATTTGCGCGGTATCTTCGGGAACGCGGTGTGTTGGTGTCGTTAGCGCACACCGACGCTTTGTATGATGAGGCGCTGGTGGGTTTTGAGAACGGGTTTACGCTGGCCACGCATTTCTATTCTTGTATGAATGGAGTGACGCGTAGGAATGCCTATCGATATGCGGGGGTGGTAGAGTGCGCCTATTTGATCGATGAGATGGATGTGGAGGTGATTGCGGATGGCATCCATTGTCCGCCGCCGTTGTTGCGGCTGATCCACAAGATCAAGGGAACGGACCGGGTAGCGCTCGTCACGGATGCCATGCGGGCGGCGGGGATGCCGGAGGGGCCGAGTGTGTTGGGGAGTCTGCGGGATGGGTTGCCCGTGATCGTGGAAGGGGGTGTCGCCAAATTGCCCGACAGGAGCTCTTTTGCGGGTAGTGTTGCTACGGCGGACCGGCTGGTGCGGACGATGGTGGCGGCGGGGATACCTTTGTTGGATGCGGTGCGGATGATCTCGGTGACGCCGGCACGGTTGCTGGGATTGGCGGACCGGAAGGGGTCGTTGGTCATAGGGAAGGATGCGGATATCGTAGTATTCGACGATGACATCGTGGTGTCGAGGACGATCATCGATGGAAACATGATCTATTCGGTGGAAACTTGATCTATGCAAGTTAATATACACGATAGCCGTGCGGCTATGGGACTGGCAGCAGCCGAGGCGGTGGCGGCGAAGATCGCCGAGCTATTGGCCGTGAAGCCGTGGGTCAATATGGTATTTGCGGCCGCGCCTTCGCAGGAGGAATTCCTGGCCGCGTTTCGGCAGATGCCGGTGGAGTGGGGCAGGATCCATGCCTTTCATATGGATGAATATTTAGGACTTGGCATTGACAGGCACCAGAGCTTTGGAGTTTTTCTAGACAAGCGGCTGTTCAGGCAGGTGCCTTTCCGGGATGTGTTCTATATGGAGGGGATGACGGCGGAGGAATATTCAGTGCTGCTGAGTGTTTATGTCACGGACATCGTGTGCATGGGTATCGGCGAGAATACGCATCTGGCTTTCAATGACCCCCCTAGTGCGAAGTTCGATGATCCCGAGTTGGTCAAGGTGGTGGAGCTGGATACGACTTGCCGTCAGCAGCAGGTGAACGATGGATGTTTTGCCTATATCGAGCGGGTGCCTACGCATGCGATGACGATGACGATACCGGCGTTGATGGCGGCGCCCGCTGCTTTTGTGATCGTGCCCGGGCCCCGGAAGGCGGAGGCGGTGCGACATACAATTTATGACGCCATAAGCGAGCGTTATCCTTCCACTATCCTGCGGCAGCATTCGGATGTGCGGTTATTTCTGGACCGGGACAGTGCTATCTATCTTGAAAAGTAGCGAGTTTGCGCAGGGCGATCGCCAGCTGTGCTTCGACGGTTTTGACGGAGAGGTCGAGGAGGCGGGCGACGTCTTTGTATTTGAGGCCATGCTCTTTAATAAGGGTGAAGATGAGCTTGCAGCGTGGGGGTAGCTGGTTGATGGCGGTGCGAAGGCGTTGAAGGGTTTCGTTGCCTACGAGGATGGTTTCGGGGTTTGCTTCGAAGCGGATGTAGGGGTCGCAGCGTTCGCTGAGCTCGACGGTCGCCAGACCCGCGGTGTCGCGGAGATAGTTGAGGGAGCGATTTTTGACCGCTATATATAGATAGAGTTCGGGCTTGGCGATCGTGCTGACTGTTTTTTGCCAGAGACTGAGGAAGACATCGTGGACGATCTCTTCGGCTGCTTCTTTTTGATGGGTGATGGAATAAGAAAAGCGGAACAGGCGTATAAAATACGTCTTGTAGAGCGCTTCAAATGCAGTTCGTCTGGTGTGCTCTTCGGGATAACTTACCTGGTTTGGATGAGCCATATGCCATACTAAAGGTAAAATTTTTTTCCGCGGCTTTAAGGGTTTATTATTAATCACGTGTCTTTCCTTGTATGGACCAGGAAAGAGCCTACCTATTATTAGCCAAATATCTTGCGGGCGAAGCAACAGCGGAAGAGCGGGAGGAACTGGAGTGGGCGTTGCACGCCGATCCGGATCTTCGCCGGATGGAGGAGCATTTGTCCGTACTACGGCAGGCGCCGCCGAAAGGGGTCACGCCGGAGGAAGAGCTGGCTATGTTACAGGGTGGGTTGGATCGGATCTTACCGGTGCGGTCGATACCGGTGGTGCGGCGGTTGAGTGAGATTGAAGTGGATAAGCCCCCTTATGAAATAAGGGGGCGGCGCATGTTGCGGTGGCTGGCGGCGGCATCGATGTTGGTGCTGATCGCCGGTGGCGTCTTATGGTGGCATAGTCGGCAGGTTGCTGTTGCCGGGAAAGCGGCTCCGGTGGCCATCCTCACTGCGGGTAGAGGGGCGCGTAAGATGGCACGGCTGCCTGATGGGACGAAGCTTTGGCTAAATGCCGGCACCAGGATTGTTCTGGCGCAGGGGTTTTCGCATGACCGGCGGGAATTGACGCTGGAGGGAGAGGCTTTTTTTGACGTTCAGCACGACGAGGATCATCCTTTTATTATTCATACGGGGGCATTTGAGGTGCGGGTATTGGGCACATCGTTGAATGTGCGGGCGTATCCCGGCGAGTCTTCGATGGAGGCGACGTTGATCGAGGGCAAGGCGGAGATCGGCCTGGCCGGCAATCCACAGAGCGCGATCCCACTCCGGCCCAATGAAAAGGTGGTTTTTCATAGTGAGGATAGCGGTAATCCCCTGAATTATATCCGGAAGCCGATAGTTCCCGACCGTACCGATGGCACGATCGTGGAGACGTCGTGGACCAAGAATAAATTAGTCTTTCGCAACGAGACGCTCAGCAGTCTGAGTACGCGGCTGGAGCGTTGGTACGACGTGACGATCGTATTTGACGACGCACGGTATCTGCAGGATACGATCAGCGGGACGTTCCCGGATATGCCGATCGAAGACGTGATGCATGCTTTGCACATCACGAGCGGGTTTCAATATAAAATTGAAAAAGACACCGTACACATATGGTAAAATAAAAAGAATAATACGATATAACGACGAGCTTGCCCAATTCCGATAAAAAAGGGGGAAGTGCTGGCACACTTCCCGAGTTGGGTAGTATTCGATTTGGTAGCCGAATTCTTAACCTCAACATTTCAAATGTATGAAAAAACTGCGTATTCCCTGGTTTGACGATTACGGGGAATGGAAAAAAATTGTACTGCGTATGAAAATGTCCTCATGCCTGCTGCTATTGGCCTTTCTCCAGGTTTCCGCTCATGTTCGATCGCAGGACAGACTCACGATGACCGTTAAACATATTGGCTGGCAGAATTTTTTCGATCTGCTGGAAAAACGTAGCAATTACACGTTTTTATACAAGGACAATATATTGCCGCGGAATGAAAAGATCGATGTGGAAGCCAAGGCATTGACGGTGCCGGAGATCCTGGACAACGTGTTAAAACATAGTCCGCTGACCTACCAGGTTTTGTCGAACCGGCTGGTGGTGATCACGCCCAGGGTGGCTGTTGGCGTCCAGGTGGATGCGGCCGTTGATACCCGGTTGAATGATATCCGGGTGAATGATATACGGGTAAGTGGCCGGGTGGTCTCTTCCACGGGCGATCCGCTGGCCGGGGCGACGGTGCGTGTCAAGGGTGGCACGGCGGTGACGGCGACGGATGCCGGCGGCGGGTTTTCGCTGATGGCGCCGGAAGATGGTACACTGGTGATCTCTTATGTGGGTTATCAGCAGTTGGAGGTCGCCGTCGGGGGCCGGGTCCGAATGGATGTTACGCTGACGGCTTTGCCGGGCAATAT
The DNA here is from genome assembly GCA_025934485.1 of Chitinophagaceae bacterium. Lineage (GTDB taxonomy): Bacteria > Bacteroidota > Bacteroidia > Chitinophagales > Chitinophagaceae > Puia. Next base: position 11,731 of record JAICXX010000026.1, on the reverse strand, counting down.
CAACGAGGTGGTGGTGATCGGTTATGGCACGGCGAAGAAGAAGGACCTAACGGGCGCCGTGTCGACGATCGGTGCAAAGGACGTCAACGGATTGCCGGTGGGTGGCACCGCTCAGATCATGCAGGGTAAAGCGGCGGGCGTCGCGATCACGCAGGTGACGGGTGCGCCGGGGGATGGTGTGTCGGTGATCATTCGCGGGCAGTCGAGCTTTGGCAGTAGCGCTCCCCTCTATGTCATCGACGGCATCCCGACCTCGGACGGCATCAATGAGATCGCGCCCGACGATGTGGAGAGCATCAGCGTGCTGAAGGATGCGGCCTCGGCCTCGATCTATGGGGCGAGGGCGGCGAATGGGGTGGTGCTGATCACTACCAAAAAAGGGAGTGCGGGCAAGCCAAAGCTGAGCTTCAACGGCTACTCGGGTGTTCAGAAGCCTGCGCATCTGATCCCGATGGCCGATGCGGCGCAATATTTCAACGCCTATAATGCGGCTGCCGCCAATGACTTTGTCGCGGGTGGGTCGGGCAATCGCACACCGCTGCCGACGGGGATGCTGGACACGCTGCCGAATGTCAATTGGCAAAAGCAAGTGTTAAAGGATGCCTTTATCGGCAACGCTCAACTTTCTATCGGCGGGGGCAGCGAAAACACGCGTTACATCGTGTCGGCCGACTATTTCAATCAAAAAGGGATGATCCTGAACTCTGCCTATGACCGGTTCAACCTGCACACGGCGATCACCAGCACGCTGAACAAGATCTTCAGGGTCGGGACTAATATGAACCTGGCCTATAGCAAGCGGCGGCAGGTAGGAAGCTCGGGCGACGGCTATTCGGCGCCGGGAGGATCGAATCCCGGGGCGAGCATCGTCCGCTATGCCTTGTTCCGCACGCCGGTCACCCCGGTGAAATATCCTAACGGGCCCTATGCGGGTCAGTATGTCGATCTGCCGGAGACGGTGGGCGGTGCGAACGTGTTTGGCGACGGCCTCAATCCCGTTGCATTAGCTGCCAACACCGATCGAAATTTCTACAACTATACGTTGCTGGGCGATGTGTTCCTGGAGGTGACCCCGATAAAGAACCTCACACTCAAAAGCGATCTCGGAACCAACTTTATCATCACCGATTACAAGCAGTTCTATCCTACCTGGGGCATCCAACGTATCCAGAACTCGCCCAATGCGTTGTCGCAATCGAATACGACGGACTTCACTTATAATTGGACTAACACGGGGAACTACCATTTGCTCGCGGGCAAGCATGATCTGACTTTGCTGGCGGGCACGGAGATCGTTTACAACGACGTCAAGCTGCTGTCGGCGTTTAATTCCGGCTATCCCGATCAGAGCTCCACTTTTCAATACCTGAGCAACGGCACCAGCCTCACCCCCGGCATCGGCGGTAATGAAGCTAACTGGGCGCTGTCCTCGGTGTTCTCGCGTGTATCCTATCAATACGACGGCCGCTATCTTGCTTCGTTCAATTTCCGGCGGGATGGTTCTTCGCGGCTGGACCCAACCGACCAATGGGGGAATTTCTACTCCGGTTCGGTGGGCTGGCGGATCGACCGGGAGGCTTTTATGCAAAACATCAAGCCGATCTCGCTGCTGAAGCTCAGGGGTAGCCTGGGACAACTGGGCGATCAGAACGCCCTGAGCGATTACGGTTATGCTTCGCTGGTAGGAACCGACGGCTATTATGCGTTTGGCAATACGCCGGTGATCGCTTCGACGATCAAGGCCAAGGGTAACCCGAATCTGAAATGGCAGACTTCGACGATGGCTGATGCCGGTGTGGACCTGGGACTGTTCAACGGGGCCTTCAATCTTTCCGTGGACTATTATAATAAGACCACGACCAATCTGCTTCAGGCGCCACAGAATCCGAGCAGTGCAGGCTCGGTGGCGAGCCCGGCCTTCGAGAACAATGGGAAGATCGTCAACCGTGGTTTCGAATTCGAGGCCGCTTACCGCCAAACGGTGAATAAGGATTGGTCCTGGGATGTCAATGCGAATGTTACGACCATCCACAACGAAGTGCTGGCGCTGCTGAACAACCAGCCCATTCCCGCGGGCCGCGTGGACAACAATACGTTTGCCACCAGCACGGCCGTGGGCCACCCCGTGGGAGCCTTCTATATGCTCCAGACGGACGGGATCTTTCAGAACCCGCTGGAAGTGTTCACCCATGCTTATCAGGGTCCCGGCATCCGGCCCGGCGATGTGAAGTTCCGCGACGCCAATGGCGACGGGGTGATCGACCAGGGTGATCGGGTCTATGCGGGCAGCCCCATTCCCAACCTGACCTATGCGTTAACGGGGCATGTGGCCTACCGGAATTTCGATCTGAGCCTTTTCTTCCAGGGGGTCCGCGGGGACAAGATCTACAACCAGATCGGCATGGATATCGAGGGCTTCTACCGGCCTTTCAATATGACCGAGAAGGTGGCGACGGAGAGCTGGCATGGGCCCGGCACGAGCAATGCTATCCCGTTGCTGTCCTGGACGGACGCGACGAATAATAAGCAGATGTCGACCCGATTCCTCGAGAACGGCGATTATCTCAAACTGAAGAATGTTCAGCTAGGATATAACCTGGGTTCGAAGGGGCTCAGCCGGCTGATGATAAAGTCGATGCGCATCTATGCGAGTGTGCAGAATGTGTTCAGCATCACCAAATACACCGGTTTGGACCCCGAGATGACGACGAGCGCCAATGCGACGTCGGCTAACGACGGACCAAAGGCCTTGAACATCGACTGGGGCACTTATCCTGCTGCGCGGACGATCACGGTGGGAGCCAACCTCAATTTCTAATTTATTAAAGTTATTGCCATGCGGATATCGCGTTTTCAAACCTTTTTGCTCGCCGTCACGCTGGTTGCGGGGCCCGGTTGCAAAAAGATCCTCAATCAACCCGTGCAGGGCAGCTACACGCCTGGGGATTTCTTCACCTCGGACGCCAATGCGCAACAGGCGGTGAATGATGCCTATAAATATCTTTCTTTCACTTCCGGCGCGAACAACGCCATCTGGGTGTTGGGCGACCTGGCCTCGGATGATGCGATCAAGGGTGGGAGCAGCATCGGCGACCAGCCGGATTTCGAGGCGGTGAGCCAGTTCAATATCCTCCCCACCAACGCGGCGGTAGAGGCGGTGTGGAAGAACTATTACAACGGGGTCTTTGCCTGTAATGTGGTGCTGGATGGGCTAACGGGGAACAATGCCGTTTCATCGGCCTTGCGGGCCTCGGGTATCGCGCAGGCGAAGTTCCTGCGGGCCTATTATTATTTTATCCTGGCGACCTCTTACGGCAATATCCCGCTGCATCTCAAGGTGGAGACGGCGAAGGAAGCCCAGACCCGGGCCCTGCCGCAGGATAGCATCTTTGCGCAAATCGAGCAGGACTGTATCGCGGCGGCGGCTGTTTTGCCCGCAACGGCTTCCCAGCTTGGCATGGCAACCAAGGGCGCGGCGCTGGCGCTGCTGGCCAAGACCTATTTATTTCACAGCGATCTGGCGAATCACTATACGCTGGCGGCCCAGACGGCGGAGCAGGTAGAAGCGATGGGTTACAAGCTGACCAATTTGTATTCCGACAACTTCAGCGCGGCGACTAAAGATAATACGGAGGAGATCTTTACGGTGAATCACCTGGCGGGAACGCTGGGCATCGGTAATGAGCTGAATGTTTGGTTTGCACCACGGCCACCGGCGCCGACCAATGGCTATGGGTTCTTTTTGCCGACACAGAACCTGGTGGACAATTATGAGAGCGCGCCTACCGGTGAGGCAGATCCGCGACTGGACTATTCGATCGCCCGGGCGGGGCATTCTTATTTTGACCTCGCTTATGATCCTTCGTGGAGCAGTACCGGCTATAACTGTAAGAAGATGACGCAGCCGTTGTCGGAGGTGCCCGCGGCGACGAAGAATGTGGGAACGGTGAATTATGAGGCGTTGCGGCTGGGCGAGATCCTGCTGATCGATGCGGAGGCCTTGAATGAGAGCGGGCAATCTGCCGCGGCGCTGGTGCCGTTGAACAAGGTTCGGGCGAGGGCCCGGAATAGCTACCAATACGACAATAGCCTTCCGGGATATCCAACGGTGCCGGCGGGGTTGCTGCCGGATATAACTACGACAGACCAGACCCAACTGCGGGATATCATCAGGCGGGAGCGGCGGAGCGAACTGGCGCTGGAATTTCATCGGTTCTTTGACATCATCCGGTATGGGAAGGCATATGCCAACGCGGTGTTGCAGCCCATCGCACCGAATTTCAATTATGATACGAACAAGTGGTTCCCGATCCCGCAGAGCGAGCGGGACGCCAATCCGAACCTATTCCAATAATCGACAAAAAATAATTTTATGCGAATTCTTTCTTTGATCATTATAGGTGTGTTACTGGCGACGGCCTCGTGTAAGAAGAGCAGCGGCCCCGCTTCCTATAATACGAACAAGGCGGCGCTGAATGCGGCGATCGATTCGTTGACCAATGTCTACAATAATTCCGTGGAGGGTACCAAGCCGGGGACCTACGCCGTGGGGGCGCGGGAGATGCTGGACTCCGTGATCAAGCTGGCGCAGCAGGTGAGTGCGAGCGATCAGTACACGCAGCAGGAGGTAAACAATGCGGTGAATAGCCTGTTGCATGCGGGGCAGCAGTTTGGTAACCAGCTGTTGCAGCAGGTCTCGGCCGCCAACCTGGTGGGTTACTGGACCTTTAGCGGTAATGCCAAAGATTCCTCGGGGAATGGGCACGACGGCACCTTGCAGACAGGTTGGGTAGGCACCAGCGCGACGACGGCGGTGGATGGGGGAACGCTACCCGTGCTCGTGGCCGACAGGTTTGGCCGGGCGAACAAAGCGTATTATTTCAACAACGGGGCGACGGTGGATGTGCCTTATAGTGCGGACTTCAATCCACAAAACTTTACTATCCTGCTCTGGGTGAAGCGGGACGGGACGAACGCCAACAACTATATGTTCTCCTTCGACCGGTGGAATGGGTACAAGTTCCAGCTGCAGAGCGGTAACCTGCCCTTTTTGACGGTACAGACCAGTACGGGTTATCATGACGTGGACGATGGCGGCGTGGCGGTGGACGGCCCCAATGTGTGGGTGCATGTGGCGGTTACATTTACGCCGGGGACGGAGAAATTCTATATCAACGGGAAGCTGATCCGGACGGCCGATGTGACGGGAACGCCGGTGCCCGTTCCCTCGACGATCGATTTGACGATCGGCAACGAGCTGCCCAGGGCGGCTTATAATCTTACGGACAACACGAACCCGAACTATTTCTGGGGCGCGGACTTTTTCATGGGGGCGTTGGATGATATCCGGTTCTATAATACCGCGCTGACGGATGCGGAGGTGTTGTCTATATTTACAGATGAAAACAGTTTATGATCTTATGGATAAGCGTGTTTGGCTTTTTGTTTTTATGGCGGCTTTGGCGGGGTGCGGTCCCGGTGGCGGGATCGTCGATGAGACGGGGGCGCCGGCCGATTGGGCTTTGCTGCCTTTTGTGAAGGTGGACAGTGTGAATCCTATACTTACCCCGGGGCCTGGCAGGTTTCTTGATCCGATCCGCCGGACGGAGGTGGCGTGGGAGGAGAAGGATGTCTTCAATCCGGCGGTGGCGGTGCGAGGCGACTCGTTGTATTTGCTCTACCGGGCGCAGGACAAGATCGGGCTTCCGGCGGGTACGTCGCGAATAGGTTTAGCGTCGAGTGCCGACGGGTTGCATTTTTCGCGGCGGCCGGCGCCGGTGTTGTATCCGGACAGCGATGCGCAGCGCCTGTATGAATGGGAAGGTGGGTGTGAGGACCCAAGAGTAGTAGAGGATGAAAAGGGTACGTATTATATGACCTATACCGCTTACGATGGAAAGCAGGCGCGGTTGTTGATCGCCGTGTCTACTGATCTTGTCCATTGGACGAAGCATGGGCCGGTGTTTGCGAGTGCGTATGGCGGCAAATACCGCGATCTGTGGTCGAAGAGCGGGTCGATCGTCAGCCGGTATGAAAATGGACGGATCATTGCCACCCGGGTGGCCGGGAAATACTGGATGTATTGGGGCGATCAGAATATCTGGGCGGCTACGAGCGATGACCTGATCAACTGGACGCCGGTGGAGATGCCGCCGGGTGAGTCGCCGCCGATCCCTTTGCGGGGGCAGGCGGTGAATATGCCCCGGTTGAAGATCGTGGTGGCTACGCGTAGTGGGCATTTCGACAGCGATCTGGTGGAGTCGGGTCCGCCGGCGATGCTAACGGACAAGGGCATCCTGCTTATCTATAATGGCAGGAATCTCCCGGCGATAGGTGATACCAGTTTGCCGGAAGGTACTTATGCCGGGGGGCAGGTGTTGATCGACCGGAATGATCCCACGCGGGTTATCCACAGGCTGGAGCATTATTTTATCCGGCCGGAAAAGCCGTATGAGATCACGGGACAGGTGGGGCAGGTGTGTTTTTTAGAGGCGCTGGCGAATTTTCAGGGGCATTATTTTCTTTATTATGGCACGGCGGATTCTAAGATCGCGGTAGCGATGCGGCCGTGACGGGGAGATGGCGGATACGTTTGCCTGTGGCGTGGTATATGGCGTTGGTGATGGCTGCGGCGGTGGGGCCCTGGGAGGCCTCGCCGGCGCCCAGGGAGGGTTGGTCGGGGCGGTCGATGATGAAGACTTCGACGTGGGGCGCCTGGTTCATGTGGAGGATGGGGTAGGTGGCCCAGTCGCGGCTGGTGATGTGGTGTTCGTCGAAGCGGACCTGTTCGAGGAGTGTCCAGCTGGTGGCCTGGATCATGCCGCCTTCGACTTGGTTTTTGATGCCGTCGAGGTTGATGACTTCGCCGGCGTCGACGACGGCCCAGAGGTGGGTGACCACTATTTGGTCGGGGTTTGCCTTGATCTTCGCGGCTACGGCGCAGTAAGTACCGCCGTTTTTGTAGCGGGAGAAGGCGATGCCTACTTTTTCGTTTTTGGTAACTTCTTTGAGCTTGTTGAGGACGTCGCGGGCGCGGTCATCGGGCAGGTGTTGGAGGCGGAATTCAAATGGGTCTTTGCCGGCTTTGGTCGCGAGCTCTTCCATAAACGATTCGATGGCGAAGATATTGGCGAAGGCGCCGAGGCTGCGGAGCGACGAGGCTCGAAGCGGGCCATCGAAGAAATTGGCCTGGATATTTTGGTTGGGTATATTGTAATAGGGTTGGGCGTTGCGATAGGCGCCGCCGCTGAAACCCGAGGGTTTTGCCGTGAAAGGTTTTTCCAGATAGCGCGCCGGAAGGAGGTTTTCCGCATGACCCGAAGGGCGAGTGCCGTGCGTATCGGAGTACAGGGCGTATTTCCAGGAGTCAATCATTCCATTCGCATCGAGGATTGCTTCCAGATCCATGAGCATGGCGCTGCCATAGGGCTCCCAGGCGTGTTCGTCGTCGCGGCTCCATTGTACATAGATGTGTTTTCCCGGGTAGGCGACTGCCATGAGGGCTGCGTCTGCCGCAACGTCGTCGGCACCATTGTGGCCATAGCAACCGGAGCCGGCGACCCCTTTGACGTGGATGCTGGCGGCGGGTAGGCCGAGCATGGCGGCTAGTGATTCGCGTAAGGGGTATACGCCCTGGCTATGGGACCAGACCTCCAGCTTGCCGTACTCGTATTTTGCGATGGCGCAGGAAGGGCCGATGGCGCCGTGCATGATGTAGGGCTTGAAATAGCCGGCTTTTATTGTATTGCTTGTGGCTTGCGGACCTGTGGGGTTGCCTTTTTGGGCGACGTTCTCGCTTCTTGTCTGTAAGGTGCGGAGGTATGCGGGGAGTTCGGCCGGAGTAATATTGGGCAGCGGCTTTGCGTCTTCCCATTGCGCGTTATCGCGGACGAGTTTTTGTGCTTTGAAGGCCTGGTACTGGCTTATCGTGATCACGGCGAGGAAGCTGCCGTTGCGGATGATCGTTTGGATGTCTTTGTTCGCGGCTTTGATGGCGTCTTCATCGATGTCTCTGAGCGTTGCGCCATAGGATGGCGGGCGGATGACGACGCCGTATACCATGCCGGGGAAATGGAGGTCCTGGAGATGATAGGGATGGCCGTAGCAGATGAGCTCGTTGTCGGGGCGGGGGATGGGTTTGCCGATGAGGCGGTGCTGGTTATTTGGTTTTAGCTCGACGGGCAGGTGGACCTCATCGGTAAGCTGGCGGCCTGCAAGGAGGGCGGCGATGGTGATCGTTTGTTTTTGGTGGCCGGTGATGATACCTTTTTCGAGTGTCAGCTGGGTAGGGGGGATGGAGAGTTTTTTTCCGGCTTCACCGAGGAGGATCTTGCGGGCTGCCGCGGCGGCATAGCGGATGGCGATGGCGCTGGCCTCGATGGAGTTGCTGCCGGCGGTGTAACCTTCGTCGGGTGTTTCGTCTGTTTCGGCGACCAGGACTTCGACCTGGTTCATGTCCATGTTGAGTTCTTCGGCGGCAACCTGGGCGACGGCGGTGCGGATGCCCTGGCCGAGTTCGAGTTTTCCCGTGAGGACGCGGATGCGGTTGTCTTCGAGGACTTGGAGCCAGGCGTTGATGCGGGGGTTGTCGGCGAGGTCGCCGGGGAGGTGGTCTTCGCCGGGTGCGCGCATTTTGGCGGTTGCGAAGCCCGTGAGACAGAAACCGATGGTGAGGCTGCCCGTGGTTTTTATGAAGTGCCTTCGGGATGTCATAGATTTTGTTTTTTCATTTCTTCTATAGCATGGTTTGCGGCGCGGGCTGTGAGGGCCATGAAGGTCAGGGATGGATTTTGGTTGCCGGTAGAGGCCATGCAAGCGCCATCCGTCACAAAGACATTCTTACAGGTATGGAGCTGGTTCCATTCGTTGAGCAGCGAGGTCTTTGGATCGCGGCCCATCCTGACACCGCCCATCTCGTGGATGTCCAGGCCGGGGTTTTGGTGGTTGTTGAAGCCTGAGACATTTTTGCAGCCTGCGGCTTCGAACATTTCGGAGCCCTGGGTGATGAAGTCGACGGCCATCTTATCGTCGTTGTCGTCGTAGCTCACGGAGGTGATGAGCTGCGGGATACCCCAGGGATCTTTTTGGTCGGGACTGAGGCGGACGTGGTTCTCGAATTTGGGGATGGTCTCGCCCTGCATGCCCATGGAGACCCACCAGGGACCGGGTTCGGATAGTGAGTCTTTGTAGGCGGAGCCGATGCCTTCTTGCGCCAAGTTTTGGCCTCTTGAGGCGCTGAAATAGCTCATATAGCCTCTTTGGAAGCCGAGGTTCTCGTGCTTCTTCAGATTTCGGAAATTGGGGAGGAAGACTTCGGTAGGCCGGCGACCATAGTAATATTTATCGGGGTAGCCTTCGAAGAGGCCGTTTACATTTCCGCGGTAATTGTGAAAGACGATATAGTGGCCGAGGAGACCATTGTCGTTGCCGAGGCCATTGGGGAAACGCGACGATTTGCTATTCAGCAAGAGCAGATTGGTATTGAGACAGGCGGCATTGACGAAGATGATGCGGGCGTGGTATTCTGTAGTCTTTTTTGTTTGGGCGTCTATGACGAGAACCCCTTTGGCTTTATTGGTCTTTTCATCGTAGAGGATCTCGGCGACGACGCTATAGGGCTGCAGGGTCAGGTTGCCGGTGCGCTCGGCCCAAGGGATGGTGGTCGAATTCGAGTTGAAGTAGCCGCCGAAGGGGCAGCCTCTTTCGCACATATCGCGGGCCTGGCATTGTCCGCGGCCCTGTTGGATGTGGATGGGTTGGGGTTTGGTGAGATGGGCGCAGCGGCCGATTATAACCGGCCGGTCCGGATAGTGTTCCATGATCTTATCCGCGATGTGTCGTTCGGTGCAGTTCATTTCCCAGGGTGGAAGGAATTCGCCGTCGGGAAGTTGGATGAGCCCATCCTTATTGCCGCTGATTCCGGCGAATTTCTCGACATGGCTGTACCAGGGGGCCAGGTCATTGTAACCGATGGGCCAGGCGGGGGCGATGCCGTCGCGTGCCGGTCCTTCGAATTCGAATGGACTCCAGCGCTGCGTCTGCCGGGCCCAGAGTAAACTCTTTCCCCCAACCTGATAGCCTCTGATCCAGTCGAAGGGTTTCTCCTGGATATAGGGATGTGCCTTATCGGGCACGAAGAAATGTTTGGTGGCTTCGCCATAGGCGTAGCAGCGGCTGAGTACGGGGTTGTCGTCGAGGACGGCCTTGGGGAGGCGGCCGCGATGTGGGAATTCCCAGGGCGCCTTGGTGGCGGTGGGATAGTCTTTAAGATGGACGACGGAGCGGCCGCGTTCGAGTAAGAGTGTTTTGAGGCCGTGTTCGCAGAGTTCTTTGGCGGCCCAACCGCCGCTGATGCCGGAGCCGATGACGATGGCGTCGTACTGGGTCATGAGAGCAAGCTTTGGTATGGAAGTTAACGAAAAAAACGATGCGGCGGGGACGACTGAATATTTGAGCGGTAAGGCGATTGGCGGCCGAAACGCGTAAATTTAAGGTATGATCTTGCGGGAATTTCCGGATTTGGGTTGGCTGAAGCGACAGATCGACCAGGGCTTTCGGGATAAGAAAGGCTGGGGAGACCTGCGTTTGGAAAGGGAGGGATTTCCCAGTGTCGTGATCAATACGCCGGCGAAGGAATGCTACCGGCCGGATGTCAGAGGGCCGGTCTCGCTTTTCGTGAATCTCAGGGGATCGAGCCAGTGTACGGTAGACGGAGAGACGCGGACGATCCACGAGGATACCTATTTTATCAGTAACCGAAGCCAGTCCTACACCTTTGCCATTGAGAAGGGCGAGTCGGCCGAAACTTTCAACATTCATTTTGGGGAGCACTTTGTAGAGTCGGCGCTTAATGCTTTGCTGACACCGGCCGAGCTGACGCTGGATCGCGGGGACCGGCAGGAATTCAGCGAGCTCCACTTTTTTAACCGTCTCTATCGGCGTGACGCAGAATTCGATCGGGTGATCCAGTGGATGGTGCAGTCTTACCAACAGAATGGGTTCAATAAATTGCTTTTTGACGAACAGCTGTTTTGCTTATTACAGCTGCTGGTAAAGGAAGATCGGGGCGTTCGGGCGGCGATCGACGCATTGCCGACCGTCAAGCGAAGTACGCGGGTCGAGGTTTATAAGCGATTGAGCCGGTCGCTTGATCTAATTCATTCGGTCTTTCCGGAACCCATCGATCTGGATGACGTCGCCGGTGCGGCTTGTCTTTCTAAATTCCATTTTCTTCGTTTGTTCAAGCAGGCGTATGGCATTTCTCCTTATCAGTATATCCAGGATCTGCGGTTGACGAAAGCCCGTCAGTTGCTGAGCGGGACGACCCTGGCGGTGGCGGAGATCGCGACCTTCCTGGGGTTTGACAATCCGCAATCTTTTAGCCGGCTTTTTTTTCAAAGGATGGGGATGTATCCTGCGCCTTTCCGCGCGGCGGGAGGAAAATAGCAATTTTGGTTATGGGTGGATCGGGAAGAGGGCGCAATTTTGTGCTTTCACACTTTAACACCTCATCTATGGTTACCTTATTGTTTTTGCTATTGGTGGCGGGGATCTTTACCTGGATGCTCATAGGATTGCGCCGCGTGCTCGCCAGGACGGGCTGGAAGCCGGAGAGACAGCTGGCCGTTTTTTTCCGGGCCCTCGCGGCGTTAGCAGCCTGGGCCATGATTTTGGCGGGATTGGCCCTGGCGGGTTTCTTCGCCAATTTTGCCGCGCTGCCACCGCGAATACC
>JAICXX010000214.1 GCA_025934485.1 Chitinophagaceae bacterium | reverse complement strand
GTCGTGCTCGACCCGGTTACGCTGCGGCGGGAGTGCGAATCCGTGGCCGCCTTCGGCGTGGACTACCGGAAGAACCTCTATATCGCGCAACGGGCGCACCTGATCCTGCCCACCCATCGCGCGCTGGACAAGGCTTCAGAAATGTCAAAAGGACAGGAAAAGATCGGTAGTACGCTCAAAGGCATCGGCCCGGCGTATATGGACAAAACCGGCAGGAACGGTCTCCGGGTCGGCGATCTGCTGGACAAAAGCTTTACGACCCAGTACATCAAGCTGCGGCTCAAACATCAGAAACTGCTCGATAGCCTGAACTTCCATGAAGACCTAAGCGAATGGGAAGAGGAATTCTTCGAAGCGCTGGAATTCATGCGTCAGTTCAAGATCGTGAACGGAGAATATTTTATCAACGACAAGATCGCCAAAGGTAAGAAGGTGCTCGCGGAAGGCGCACAAGGCAGCATGCTGGACGTGGACTTCGGGACCTTTCCCTTTGTCACTTCGTCGAATACCATTTCCGCGGGTGTCTGTACCGGCCTGGGCGTAGCTCCCCAGCAGATCCGCGACGTCATCGGTGTCAGCAAGGCGTACTGCACCCGGGTCGGCAGCGGCCCCTTCCCCACGGAACTGGAAGACGCCACCGGGGAAGAATTGCGCAAAGTAGGAAATGAGTTCGGCGCCACCACGGGACGTCCGCGTCGCTGCGGCTGGATCGATGGCGTGGCGCTGAAATTCGCCTGCATGATCAATGGCGTCACCAAGATCGTGATGACCAAAGCGGACGTGTTGGACGCTTTCGCCGAACTTAAAGTGTGCACCGCGTACAATATCAATGGAGAAAGGACCGAGGAAGTGCCCTTCCAGATGAACAAGGTCAGGATCGAACCCGTTCTGCAGTCGTTCGGTGGTTGGTTAACGGATACCACCGGAGTGAAAAAATACGATAAATTGCCCCAAAAGATGCAGGAGTACGTGAAGTTTATCAATCAATACCTTGGTGTTAAAATTGCCTATATTTCCAATGGCCCCGGCAGGGATCAATTGATTGAAAATGTTTAATTTTACGACCCTACATCAAGCATTTTCGCTGCTTCATGTTGAAGAAAAAATTAATCTAAAATAAATTTGGCGGATTAAAAACTTCGCTGAAAATTTACATAACAATCTTATTGGACATGGCACCAAAATCTGATAAGGAGGGAAAGGGTTCTAAGAAATCCGCGCCTCAAGTACCAAAGGACACTCCGGAGAAACCTTCTTCGAAATCCAAGAAACAATTGGATGACGATGATGATGATGATCTGGATGATGATGATGATACCTCTAAGGGTAATGATGTCTCTTCCAAGGGCTCATCAAAGAAATCGGCGTCGGCATCCACGTCGAAAAACGCGTCCAAGTCGGCATCGAAGTCTAAGGAAGACGATGGTGACGATGATGACGACGACGACGATATGGGCGAAGACGAAGTAGACGAATGGGAGAAGGTAGAGGAAGAAGAGGAATGGGATCCTGACTTCGATGAGTTCGACATTCCCAAATCCAAAACGAAAAAGAGCACCGGCGGCAATACTTCCAAAAAAGCCAAAGGTCACGACGAAGACGACCTCGGTCTCGACGACGATTTCAAAGACCTCGATCTTTTCAACGACAGCGGTTTCGAGGAAGAAGAGGATGATTTTTAGCAATACGATCCTTCAAGCCAGGGCGTACGCTTCATTCCCGATCATCATTGATTCTCTTCAATTTATTAAGCAGCAAATGTTGACATGGGCCTCCCCGTTCAACATTTGTTGTTTTTTGGACAACCAGGGTTATCCGGGTCAGCCTTCTTCTCCCACCGGTTTTGAATGTCTGCTGGCTGCGGGCGCCGTAGACAGCTTCAGCGCTCCTGCGGGCGATGCCTTCGCTGCATTTAAGACATTTACGCAGACGCGCCAGGATTGGCTCTTTGGCCATCTGGGTTACGGGCTCGCCGCCGAAACCGAGCCAGCGCAAGCGGGACAGGCGCTACAAGACAGAGTGGCGCAAGCAGTCCCGCGGGAGTCAGCGCACGGGGGCCTGCAGTCCCCTCCCGACCCCATAGGATTTCCCGATCTCTTTTTCTTTGTTCCTCAAACCGTAATCGAGCTCTATTCCGATCATGTCCGCATTGGCACATTGGATACCGTCCCCGAGGTCATCTGGCGGGAGATTACCAGCACAGCGCCAAAGGAAGCCCAGGCTACGCCTCCAATCACCTTTACGCCCCGTTTTACCCGTGAGGAATACCTCGGGACCGTCGACGCCCTGCGGCGGCATATACTCCGCGGCGATTGCTATGAGATCAATTTTTGCCAGGAGTTTTTTGCACAGCCCGTCGTCCTCGACCCATTTTCCGTGTGGCAGGCCCTGAGCGAGGCCTCGCCCAACCCTTTCTCCGCGTTCTACCGGCTCGACGACCGCTATCTGTGTTGCGCAAGCCCCGAACGGTTTCTTAAAAGGACCGGCACCACCCTGCTCTCGCAACCCATCAAAGGCACGGCCCCGCGGGCACATGATGACGCGGCAACGGACGCGCTGCAGGCCGACACCTTGCGCCGGAGTTCCAAGGACAGGGCAGAGAACGTGATGGTGGTCGACCTGGTCCGCAACGACCTGGCCCGGGTGTGTGTGCCGGGCTCCGTGCGCGTTCCGGAACTCTATGGGGTGTATCCCTTTCCGCATGTACACCAGATGATCACTACCGTCACCGGTGAACTGCTGCCGGGGACCCACTGGACCGACGCGATCCGCGTATGCTTTCCAATGGGGTCCATGACAGGCGCTCCCAAGAACAGGGTGGTACAACTCATCGGGCAATACGAACGGTCCCGTCGAGGCCTCTTTTCGGGCGCCGTGGGTTATGTGACGCCTGGTGGGGATTTTGATTTCAACGTGGTCATCCGCAGCCTGCTCTATGAACGGAAAGGGGCTTATCTGTCCTACCAGGTAGGTTCCGGGATCACATGGTACAGCGACCCCGAGGCGGAATACGAGGAATGCCTGGTGAAAGCCGCCGGCATCAGGAAGGCGCTGAACAAATAAAAAAAGGCCGCCGCAGCGGCCCTGGCTTATTTCTTCTTTTTGTTCTTTAATGCATCAACTTCGCTCTGTAGACGTGCATTTTCGGCTTGTAGTTGCGCATCGGCCCGGGTGAGGGCTTCCTGCTTTTTATTGAGGTCGATCACGTAAAGCGTGAGCTCTTCGATCTTTCGTAGCATTTGGGTCTGGTTTTCCCCCAGGTTGACCCCCTTTTCGGCCATTTCGGCTGCCGGAGCGATACCTTCGAGGTGATGGTTTTTTTCAACATATGCTTTTACCTCGGTGAGCGTGGGCAGATGGTAGGTGGAGTCGAAGACATAATCGGCGCCGGTGGTATTAACGGTGATCTGATTTGCGCGTGCATTGCCGTTGACATTCAGCTTATAGCCGTTGCTGACAGTCGTGTTGATGGCAATGCAGCCGTCATTGGTGAATCTTATCTTTTCCACATATCCATTCATACTTAGATTCGTTGTGCTGCCGAACATGATGCCATTGACATCGGCGGAGTTCCAGGCGATAATCTGGTTATTCAGGAAATACAGGAACGTACTCATATCCGGGGCGGTAACTGCAATGTGCATGCCCGATACGTGCAAGCCGGCCTGGGGATTCGAGGTTCCAATGCCGACACCATTGTACCACCAAAGTGATTGGTTGCTGGTTTCGATCCATTGGGCGTTGACGGTGGAGAAGAGACTTATGGTGAGCAAAAAGGTCAGGAGGCGGGGCAAGGTCAGGAGGCGCATAGTGTTGGTTTGAATTGGTTATAGATTGATTAAAAATGGTCTTTGAAACTACAGAGGCGATCGCTTCAAGATGATGATTTCTGTCGATGAATGTCTTTGATTCAGACAACGTAGGAGAGGGCATCATGTATCGGTAAGCGGAAAAGCGGAGAGATCATTGCGCGGTGAAGACGAGGTATCATAATCAAAGGCTTAAGGTAAAACAAGGTATTTTTTTTTTGAGATAACTACAAAAAAATTTATCGCATAAAAAAGGCGGGATACTCTGAAGTATCCCGCCTGCCCTTGTCTTTAAACCCCGAAATGATTTCCATTACTTTGCGGCGATGCCAGCTTTCGCCCCGGCGTCCGCCGCTTCTTTGGCCAGAAGTTCTACCGACTCGTTGAGAATATTGTATTTGCTGGAGACGAAAAGGTCCATTTTGCCGGCCGGCAGCTTGAGGTCGTAACTGTTGTTGTTGCTGGCCATGATCTTATCGAAATCAGGGTTATAGCGATTGAAAGTGGCCGAATCCATCAGCGTGTATTTGGCGATCACAGCCGAGGAATACGCGCCGGTGACCGTCATCGTCTGAGCCGTTTTGGCCTCCTGTGCGGTGAGATTGCGATGAAAGACATACATCGCCGAACCGGTTAGCTGCTCGGTGGCTTCCTCCCTGGTCAGCGTCGTGACGCTGCCCTGGCCTTCGAAGGTATATTGTGTGCCGATGAACCGTTTGACATGAAGCCTGGACTCCAGCGGAAGATAGTTCTGGAGATCCCAGAAGTCGCGGCTGCCGCTCTGATGGATGGCGTGGATGACATGGGCGACGCCCGTATTATAGGCGGCGATCACCAGCAGCCAGTCGCCCAGCTGGTTATACAGATCACGCAGATAAAGCGCCGCGGCCCGGGTGCTTTTTACATAATTCTTGCGTTCGTCGACGTTCCGGTTGACCTTCAGTCCCAGATCGCGCGCAGTCTGCGGCATCAGCTGCCAGGGACCCTTGGCGCCGACCCTGGAAACAGCGGTAGACTTCAGGTTGGATTCGATCACCGCCAGGTATTTGAGCTCCTTAGGCAGGCCGTATTGGGTCAGGATGTTCTCGATAAGGTTGAAATAAGGCTGCCCCCAGCTGCGAATGCTCTGGAGCTCGTCCCAATTGTCCTTCATATAGTCCTGGACGAAACTCAACGCCTTGGGATTCAACCGCACGCCATTGCTGCCGCCGACCGTGGTAGCCAGATAAAGCTGGCCAAAGGTGATCTCCGAAGGGGAGGAGGTGGAGAGGGAGCCGTCGGAGCTCCGGCTCGTGTCGAAGGTGGGAACATGCTGATCCGCTACTGGAAAATGAACATTTGCTTCAAAACCCACGGGTCCGGAAGGATACGCCCACCCTACGGTGAGGATGAAAGTTGCGAACAAAACGATGCCGCTCAACAATAAAAGCCTTTTGTTGTACATTATGGTCCAACGATTTAAAGATGGTACATGCCGTTATCGACATTTACAATCTTTCATAGGTAACGGACGAAGGGTGGAGGATTCTAACCTCGGGAGATTGCGTTTAAGCATCAAGCCCAAAAACGGATTTTAGCCAGCCGTGCAGGTCGCGCTTCATGATCTCTCAGTCACATAGAGTAGGATTTCGTAGGACTTTATTGTTGCATCATCTGATTCGAGAACTGAAGCAAATTTACTTCATTAAAGCGACTTGTCATAGCCTGCAATCCAAAAGGCATGCCATTTGTGTGGACGAATAGTGGTAGGGAAATTCCGGGTATTCCGGTGAGATTCGCATAAACTGTATAGATATCAGCGAGATACATCGAAATCGGGTCATCCGTCTTCTCGCCGATCCGCCAGGCCGTAGAAGGGGCCGTTGGCAGGATAATAATATCGAAGTCTTTGAAGATCAATTCGGTACGTTCGACAACCAATTGCCGGACCTGCTGGGCCTTGGTAAAATAGGCATCGTAATAGCCGGCACTTAAGACAAAGGTTCCCAGAAGGATGCGTCGCTGGACCTCTTTTCCAAAGCCGTGGGACCTTGTCCGCTTGTAAAACTCTGTTAATTCAAGGTCTGTGACCGGTGTCCGGTAGCCATAGCGGACACCGTCGAACCGGGCCAGATTCGACGAAGCCTCGGCCGTCGTAAGGACATAATAGGCAGGGACGATATAATCCAGTAATTCAAAATCAATGGCTTCGACGGTATGTCCGGCCGCCTTCCATTCCGCCAGGCGATCCAGGATGGTGGTTTGGATCTCCGGATCGAGCCCCGGATGTTCCAGGGCCTCCTTAAAATAGGCGATACGATAGCTGCGGTTGGCGGGTTGATTCAAAAGGCCGCCGGGGCCGCTGGCCGCCCCCGGGGCATCCGGGCTGAGCGTACTCCCCCGCTTCACGGTGCTGTCGAATTCGTCCTCGCCCGAGATGACCTCCAGGACGCTGGCCACGTCCGCAACCGTACGTCCGAAGATGCCGATGACATCGAAGGAGGAGGCATAGGCGATGAGTCCATAACGCGATACGCGTCCATAGGTAGGCTTCAATCCCAGGATGCCACAGAAATCCGCCGGTTGCCGGACGGACCCGCCGGTATCGCTCCCCAGGCTCACCATGCAAAGTCCCGCCTGCACCGCCACTGCGCTGCCGCCCGACGACCCGCCGGGCACCCGCCCCTTATCCCGGGCATTCAGCACATTCCCGAAGGCCGAGTTCTCGTTGGAGCTGCCCATGGCAAATTCATCACAGTTCAGTGCTCCGATGATGATCGCCTCTTCCGCGAGTAATTTCTCAACCGCGGTCGCATTGTAAATAGAAACGTAATTCTCCAGAATGCGTGAAGCCGCCGTGAGGCCATGCCCCTTGTAGGCGATCACATCTTTGATGCCGACGACGACGCCATGCAGCTTTCCCATGGGTTCGCCGGCTTTCCGCCGCCGGTCGAGCTGCCGCGCCTTGTCCAGCGCTTCATCGCTATAGACGCGCAGATAGGCATTCAGGTCCTTTTGCCGCCCGATGGCCGCGAGGTAGTGCGCCACGGCTTGTTCACAACTGGTCGTTCCCGCTTTCAGGGCAACATGATAGGCTTCGATAGAATGAAAGTTTAATCCCATTGGGCTTCCTCCTTGGCTTGTTTCTTTTCTACTTTTACACAGAGCAGGATGCTGATCTCATATAAGATGATCAGGGGAAAAGACGCGACGATCGTGCTTAGCATGTCCGGGGGAGTGATGATGCTGGCTACGATCACGATGATCAGGATGGCGTATTTACGGACCCTTCGCAGATAGGCCGCGCTCACGACCCCGATCTTCGCCAGGAAATACATCACCAGCGGAAGCTGGAAAGCCAGCCCCGCGCCCAAGATGAGCTGGGAGATGGTGGTGAAATAGCTGCTGATGGTCCAGATGTTCTCGATATTGGTATCTAGGGAAAAATTGGCAAAGAAGCTGATGGTATATGGCGCGATGACGAAATAGCCGAAGAGCACGCCCAGGAAGAAAAGCATCGAGACCCAAAAGATAACGCCGCGGGTATTCTGCAGCTCTTTTTCTTTCAGGGCCGGTCTGGTGAATTTCCAGAACTGCCAGAAGACATAGGGAAAAGCGATGATGAAACCGCCGATGAGGATGATATTGAAATAGGTGTCGAACTGTCCCGCCACGGCATTGCTTTGCATCCTCAGATGGATCTCCGCCATGCACAGTTTATCACCTAACCCCCATTTGTGGCCCACGTCGCAGAGCGTCCGGTAGGTCCAGAAGTCGGGGTGGGTCGGGCCCATCAGGATGCGCGTGACAATAAACTTATTGTACACGGCCATGATGATCGCGCCTACAGCAACGGCCAGGGCCGATTTGAAAAGGTGCCCGCGTAATACGTCTAAATGTTCGATAAAGGACATCTCCTGATCATCCCCATTCCTTGTCCTTCTCTTAAATAGCTTCATGGAAGTTCGAAAGTATTGCAAGATAAAAAACTCCGTATTGCAAAATAGAAAACCCCGCAAAATCTTCGCGGGGTTTTGTTACTCTTATGCGAGTAAAAAATTAATTATGATCGGGCGGAACAGTTGGACTCGTAGTAGCTTTTGTAGTAGTAGTCGTTGTCGTTGTCTTCCTGTCGTCATTGATATGATCTTCGATCTCACGAGAGACATTGTCCTTAGCATCTTTGAATTCGCGGATGCCACGGCCGAGACCACGCATCAGTTCGGGAATTTTCTTACCACCAAACAACAACAGTACTACAAGTACTATCAGAATAATATGCGGACCACTGAATAAATCTCCCATAACTACATTTTAAGGTACCCCACAAAGGTATACACAAAAATCGGTAACGAAAACATAATTTCCGGGGCGCGAGCCTGCGGATAATTAATGTCAGCTTTCGGATGATTACTTGGCAGCTGCTCCGCCGATGGCAAGGCGTTTTTCCTTGATCCGGGCGCTCTTACCGCTCCGTGAACGCTGGAAGAACAGCTTGGCGCGACGAACCTGGCCAACCTTGTTGAGCTCGAGCGACTCGATGTTGGGCGAGAAGAGAGGGAAGGTGCGCTCTACACCTACGCCGTCGGAGATCTTCCGGACGGTAAAAGTGGCTGTCTGGCCCGTACCCTGACGTTTGATCACGTCTCCTTTGAAGCTTTGGATACGCTCCTTGTTTCCTTCGATGATCTTATAATTGACGGTGATATTGTCACCTGCTTTGAACTTCGGAAACTCTCTTTTTCCCGTGAGTTGTTCGTGTACAAAGGCTACAGCAGCTTGCATAAAAAAACATTTAAAGAATGACCAAAACGGACATGCGTTTTGAGGACGGCAAAGTTAATCAACATTGGTGGAAAAAACAAAGTTTTTTCCTTACCTGGCCACGTTTACAGCCCTTTTCTCACGAATTACGGTCACCTTAATCTGACCGGGAAAGGTCATCTCATTCTGGATCTTCTGGGCAATCTCGAAACTCAGCTTATCGCTGTCCATATCCGTGACCTTGTCCGCCTCGACGATGACCCGGAGTTCACGGCCCGCCTGGATGGCGTAGGCCTTTTCGACCCCGGGATAGGCAAGTGCCAGGTTTTCCAGGTCCTTGATCCGCTGCAGGTATTGCTGCATGATCTCGCGCCGGGCGCCGGGACGCGCGCCGCTGATGGCGTCACAGGCCTGGATAATGGGGGCGATCACATATTGCATCTCCACCTCGTCGTGGTGCGCGCCGATGGCGTTGACAACCGCGGGATTCTCCCCATATTTCTCCGCCAGCTTCATCCCCAGCAAGGCATGGCTCAGTTCCGTTTCTTCATCCGGGACCTTCCCGATATCATGCAATAAGCCGGCCCGTTTGGCCAATTTGGGGTTCATCCCCAATTCGGATGCCATGATACCGCAAAGATTGGCTACTTCCCGGCTGTGCATCAATAAGTTCTGACCATAGGAAGACCGGAACCGCATCTTTCCGACGATGCGGACCAGCTCTTTATGCAATCCATGGATACCTAATTCTATGACGGTCCGCTCGCCGATCTCCATGACCTGCTCTTCGATCTGTTTGCGGGTCTTTTCCACGATCTCTTCGATACGGGCAGGGTGAATACGCCCATCGGCCACCAACCTTTGGAGCGAAAGCCGGGCGATCTCCCTGCGGAGCGGGTCGAACGAAGACAGGATGATGGCCTCGGGAGT
>JAICXX010000201.1 GCA_025934485.1 Chitinophagaceae bacterium | reverse complement strand
CGTTATTTGAGCAGGTGAGTCCGCCGGCTATGGCGGCGATGGGGACGGAGGCGCGGCGGTATGGGAGGTTTTGGGGGGCGGGGGTGGCGGTGAGGCGCTCTATTGACGGGGTTTGAAGAATTCGATGTATTCTGAGAGGACCAGGGGGAAGGCCGTAATATTGTACGTTGTGAATTTTAACAGATCGACAGTTTTGTAAGGTTTGGTGGCATTGTTGGCGATCAGGAGATACTTTCGGCCGCGTTTGTAGAGAATAGCGGTTTCGGAGATGTCCGCCCAGTAGAAGAAATTGCCGGCGACGGTAATTCCCAGGTGGTCGATCTGAATGGTGAAGTCGGTTGATCTGTCGAGCCATTCTCTGATGGCTTTAACCAGGACGCCTGCAAACAAGAAACCGGCGATGGCATAACCAAGCAATCTCATGCCTTTATTTCTGGAGGAAAGATAAAATTGATATAAAGTGACGATCCAGATGAAGCCCCATAAGATCTTTAGCAATTGCCACCAGATGCTGGATTTGAATTCGATGAAATCGCGGTCGGTTGTGGCGAATGCTTCCTCCTCGAGGCAATAGTCTCGCGTAGTTTTAATGATGGCGGGGTTTTCGCGTTGTTTGATCTCTTCTAAAAAGGTTTCATACGGCATATGTAGGTTTGAAGTGTTCGATGTATTTGCTTAGGGTTATGGGGAAGAAGAGATCGAAGACGCGAAAGCCCGTGAGGCGGTACAGGCGGTATGCGGCATTCTCTTTGAGGACGACTGTGAGATAGATGCTTTTCGGCCTTTCGAGGATGGCTGTTGCGTAGATGTCGCCCCAGTTGTAAAGCGTATCGTCGAGGGTTATCCCGGTCCTGTCTACAGCGATGTGGAGCTTATTGTTGTCCTTTAATTGGCGGATGCCAACAGTAAGCAGCAATACAGCCATTATGCAGAATATGATGACCCCTCCGATGTTAAGATGGCTATGATCCTTTGCAAAAAGAATCGTGCAAGGCAGCGGCACGATCAGAAAGCCAATGATTACGATTACAATAACGTTGCCTGCTATGCTTGGACGGAATTGCATGGAGTCCTTATCAAAGGTAAATTTTCCCAAGCCTGCATAATTTTTTGTCGTTTTGATCGCGTTGGCATTTTCCAATATTCTGATCTCTTCGAGGCGGGAGTCGGGTGGTTGCATGGATGGTTGGTTGGGGGATTTATTTCCATCCGCCGCCGAGGCTGGAGTAGAGGGTGAGCATCCTTAGCGTAGATCTTTTCCAGATAGCCATCGACCATGGGGCGAAGCTGGACGATCTCGATCCCTTCGATGGTGGCGGGAAAGTCGTTGAAGATGGTGGCGGAACGGGGCTCCAGTGTGAGCTCGCTGTAGGTCTGCGGCTTGCCCGGGGCCTTTCCGCTCTTTTTGTCACTTCCGCAGGAGCTTAGTAATAATACGATGTAGATAGGGACGATTGGAAATCGTGTCATGGGCTAGGTGATTAGCCAAATATATTCAATTTTTCAGCAAAGGGCCGAGCACCTGCCAGACATTTTGCGCCACGATCTTGTGGCCGGCGGCGGTGGGATGGATACCATCGGCCTGGTTGAGCTGGGGGATGCCGCCTACATTCTGTAGCAGGAAGGGGATCAGGGCGGCATGATTAGCCGTAGCCAATTTGGGAAAGATGTTGCGAAACGCCGTGCTATAGTCTATGCCCATGTTCGGTGGGATCTGCATGCCGGCGAGAACGATCTTCGCATCAGGGTAATGGTTCTTCACGCTATCGATGATGGCCTGCAGGTTGGCGGTAGTGCCCTTGAGGGGAATCCCCCGAAGGCCATCGTTTCCGCCCAACTCCAATACGAAGATGGACACGGGCTGCTGTAGTACCCAGCCGATGCGGCTTTTTCCACCTGCTGAAGTCTCGCCGCTGAGGCCTGCGTTGACGACCTGGTAGGATAGGTGCAAGCTATCGATCTTTTTGCCGATGAGGGCAGGGAAGGCTTCGGCAGGGCTGACGCCATAGCCGGCTGTGAGGCTATTGCCGAAGAAAAGAATGGTCTTTTTTGTCGAGGGCGGCCTGGTTTGTGCAGTTGATGTGGCGGGTGTTGTCGGTGTCGTAGCCGGGGGTTTTGGCGATTGGTCGCAGGAAATGGCTAATATGACGATGAATAATATAGACGGCGAAACTGTTTTAGACATATAGTTGTAAATTATACCATGCTAAAGATAGAAAAGGTTAGCAAAACCTATACCGCAGGCGGTCGAACGCTGACCGTTCTGGATAATATCAGTTTTCAAGTCGGCGAGAGCGAGACGGTATCCATCGTGGGTCCATCGGGCAGCGGGAAGACGACGCTACTGGGGTTAAGTGCCGGGCTGGATCGCAGTTCTACGGGGACGATCGAGTTGAATGGGGTCTCGCTGGGAGCGTTGGATGAAGACGAGCGGGCCGTGTTACGAAATCAATATGTGGGATTTATCTTTCAGAACTTTCAGCTGTTGCCGACGTTGACCGCGCTGGAGAATGTGATGGTGCCTTTAGAACTACGGGGGGAGAAGCACGTACGCGCGCGGGCGCGGGAGCTGCTGGAACAGGTGGGGTTGGGGGACAGGCTGCATCATTATCCGGCACAATTATCCGGTGGCGAGCAGCAGCGGGTATCGCTGGCCAGGGCATTCGCAAACCGGCCGCGGATCTTGTTTGCCGACGAACCCACGGGGAACCTGGATACGGAGACGAGCGAGCTGGTCGCGGGAATGATCTTCGATCTCAACCGGCAGGCGGGAACGACCCTTGTGCTGGTGACGCATAACCTGGATTTGGCGGCCAGTACCGGCCGGATCATCAAATTAGGAAAAGGACATATTGTATCCGATGAAACCTCCCTCCGGGAGGTTCCATCCGACAAAAAAAAGACATTGTGAACGGATGAAAAAAATTAGCTGGTATTTCCTGATGGCATGGCGGGATAGCCGGCGTGACCAGAGCCGGCTGTTGCTGTTCATTGCCGCGATCGTGCTGGGAATTGCGGCCCTTGTGTCGACGCTTTCGTTTGGCCGCAATTTGCGGGAAGACATCGATGACCAGGCCAAAGAGCTGTTGGGCGCGGACATGGTGATCTACAGCAACCGGCCGCTTTCAAAGGCCGACGAGATGCTTCTCGACAGTTTGCCCAACAGGCATTCTGAAGAATGCAGTTTTGCCTCGATGGTGTATTTTGTCCGGAATGGTCAGAGCCGGCTGGTACAGGTGCGGGCGATCGAGGGCGACTATCCCTATTATGGCGAGTTGGAGACGACGCCTGCCGCGGCGGATACAGATTTCCGAGAGAAACAGGAGGCGCTGGTCGATAAGACCTTGTTGTTGCAATATGGGGCGAAGCCCGGTGACAGCGTTCGGATCGGGGAGCTGAGCTTTGCGATTGCCGGGAGTCTCGACAAGGCGCCGGGGAGGAACGAAATCTCCATGACGGTGGCGCCGCCGGTGTATATCCCATTGCGTTATATGGAGCCTGCGGGATTGTTGAAGAAGGGGAGCCGGGTAAACTATCAATACTACTATCAATATCTCCAGGGTGATCCGGAGCAATTTGCCCAGCAAATAGCCCCACGACTGGAGGCGGTGGGGTTGCATTATGAGACGATAGCCATGCGTAAGAACCGGATGACCAATGCGTTTCAACATCTCACGGAATTCATGACGCTGATCAGCTTTATCGCGCTCTTGCTGGGCGCCGTGGGTGTCGCGAGCTCCGTGAATATCTATATCCGCGAGAAGGTGAGTGATATTGCGATCCTGCGTTGTCTTGGACTGAAGGCACGGCAGGCCTTTCTGGTGTATCTGGTGCAGGTACTCGTGGTCGGTGTGCTGGGGTCGGTGCTCGGCGCGGGGTTGGGGCTGGTCCTGCAGCAGCTGTTGCCGGGCGTATTCAAAGATATCCTACCACTGGAGACGAGGTTTCGCGTGGTATGGCCGGCATTTTTCGAGGGGATAGCGGTGGGGGTTATCGTCTCGCTGTTGTTTGCGCTGTTGCCGTTGCTATCCGTCCGGAAGATCTCGCCTTTATTGACGTTGCGGGTGTCGCTGGAACCGGTGCGTGGACGCGATCCGTTGCGATGGCTGGTCTATATAGTGATCCTGGGTTTTATTGCGTTTTTCTCTTATCTGCGAATGGAGAATGGGCGGAAGGCGCTGGTCTTCACGGTAAGTCTGTTGGGGGCTTTCCTTGTGCTAACGGGTATAGCGCGGTTGTTTCTGTTCCTTATCCGACGGGCATTCCCGGAGCGTTGGCCGTATCTGTGGAGACAGGGGTTTGCGAATCTTTTCAGGCCGAATAATCAGACGGTGATCCTGATCGTGACGATAGGTTTGGGGACCACGTTTATCGGGACATTGTTCTTTGTGCAGCAGTTCCTGATCGACCAGGTGACGACCAGCGCCAGGGGAGGAGAGGGGAATATGGTGCTATTCGATATTCAGCCGGATCAGGTCAAAGGGATCGAGGGATTGGCGGGACAATATCATCTGCCGGTGAAACAGGAGATACCGATTGTCACCATGCGGATCGTGGAGGTGCGGGGCCAGCGAGGCGATAGTGTTTTGGGACAGGTGGCTAATGGTGGGTCACACCGGAGGGGGCAGGGCTTCGGCGAACGGATGGATTCCAATGCGGTGGGGCGGTGGGTCTTTGAGCAGGAATTGCGGGTGACGTACCGGGATTCGCTCACAGGGTCGGAAAAATTGGTAGCGGGGCAATTGGGGGCGCCGGTGAGTGGGCCAAACGACCCGATATCGATCTCGCTGGCAGAGGATTTTGCAAAACGATGGAATATCCGCGTGGGCGACCCGGTGGTGTTCGATGTACAGGGGGTGCGGATAGCCACGGTGGTGGGCAGTCTGCGGAAGGTGCAATGGCAACGGCTGGAGCTGAGCTTTTTTGTGGTCTTTCCCAGGGGTGTGCTGGAAAGGGCGCCGCAGTTCGACGTAATGATCACGAGGGTGAACACGCCGGAAGAGTCGGCCAGGTTTCAGCGGGCCATAGTGGAGAAATTCCCGAATGTCTCGGTGATCGATCTACAGCTCGTGCTGAGTGTGCTCGACGAGGTGTTGGGGAAGATCGGCGACGTGATCCGATTCATGGCGGGCTTTTGTATCCTTACGGGCCTTATTGTGCTGATCACGAGCGTGTTGATCTCCAAATATCAGCGCATCCGGGAGAGTGTGCTGTTGCGGACATTGGGGGCCACGCGGCGCCAGGTGAGGATCATCCTGCTCCTGGAATATTTCTTTTTGGGGACGCTGGCGGCTGCTACGGGTATCCTGCTGTCGCTTGTGTTCGCCGAGGCCCTGGCGCGGTGGAGTTTTGAAGCCCCGCTAATGATCCATTGGGTCGCTGTGGCCGAGATCTTTGTGGCGATCATGGGGTTGACGATGTTAATAGGGCTATATAACAGCAGGGGCGTGCTAAACCGACCTCCTTTGGAAGTTTTGCGGCGGGAGGATTGAACCATTTTTCGACCATTTTGTTGTTTCGGTCGGAATTATTCATTAGCCGAAGTGTATCTATGCGCCGAAAAACACCTTTTTTTGTTATCACCCTGCTTTTTTCGTGTTGGATCGGGGGATATGGACAGGAGGGATGGGAGTTAAAGACGGAAAATAACGGGATCAAAGTTTATACGAAGACCTTTTCTGACAGCAAGTTCAAGGCTATCCGCGTGGACCTGGACGTGCGGGCTACGTTATCCCAGATCGTCGCACTGCTGATGGATGTCAATGAGGGCACGCAATGGGTCTATGCGACCAAAACATCCGTACTTTTGAAGCAGATCTCTCCCAATGAATTGGTTTATTATTCCGAGGTCCGGCTTCCCTGGCCGATGGCCAACCGGGATTTTATCGCTCAGCTGAAAGCCACACAAGATTCGAAGACGAAGGTCGTGACGATCGACGGGCCCGTGGTTCCGGATTATGTGCCGGTGAAAGACGGGATCGTGCGGGTCACGAGGTCCATGGGGCAATGGATCATCACGCCGGTGGGTCCGCGTCATGTTCACCTGAAGTATACGTTGCGGACGGACCCCGGGGGCGATCTTCCGGCCTGGCTTTTCAATTTGTTCGTCACCAAAGGTCCCTCCGAGTCGTTCAAGAATCTGCAGACGGAATTGAAGAAGCCGGTGTATGAACACGCCAGGCTTTCGTATATCGAGGATTAGTTATTGAAAATCGATCTTTTGACGGGCGTAAGCAGTGACCTTGTATCCACGTTGCGTAGCCGGTTCCCAGGCCGGACCCTTTTCTATCATGCGGATGGCAAGTTCGTCGAGACCGTGAGGCGCATCGGTGAGCAGTTGTACCTGGTCGATGGTCCCATCGAAGGCAACGATAAATTGCACAACGACGGTAGTGGGACCTTTGCGTTTTATGAGGCGGCTATTCTCGGAACAAACTTTGCGTTGATATTCGTCCCATGCGGCGGGGCCGCCGGGGAAGGTTGGGGGAACTTCGGATTTGGTAAAAGTACGGCTAAGTGCTAAGATGGGATGTTGCAGCTTTCGGGGAAGGACGCCGTCCGACCAGTCCTCTTTGCCGTATTGAGCAGCCGCATAGACGTAGGTCTCTCCTGTCTTGAGCTTTACCGTGATGGTTTTTTCTTTATATGAGGCGATGGCGGTGTCGACGTCCTCTTCGCGGATATTGTGCAAGGCAGGAACGGTGTCCAGGGTCGTATGGGCGTGGAAGGAAAAGGCCAGGATCAGGAGTCTTAAGGGCATGCTTTTTTTCAAAAGATAGTCAAAATTCTATTTATGAAATACAGGTTATTAGGAAACACGGGTCTTCGGGTGTCGGAGCTTTGTTTGGGCACCATGACATTCGGTGGTAAGGGATGGGCCAAGATGATCGGTACGCTGGATCAGCAGGCGGTGGATGCAGTGGTCAAGAGATCGATTGACGCCGGTATTAATTTCATCGATACCGCTAATGTTTACTCTGAGGGCTGGTCGGAAGAGCTCACGGGGCAGTCGATTAAAAATTTGGGTTTGCGGCGACATCAATTAGTACTGGCCACGAAGGTTCGGGGACAGATGGGCGATGGGCCCAATGACAGCGGGTTGACGCGGAAGCATATCCTTTGGCAGGTGGAAGAAAGTTTGCGGCGGCTGCAGACGGATTATATCGACTTGTACCAGATCCACAGCTTCGATCCGTTGACACCCTGGCAAGAGACGTTGTGGGCCTTGGATGATCTCGTTAAGAGTGGGAAGGTGCGGTATATCGGTGCCTCCAATCTGGCCGCCTGGCAGCTGGCGCAGGCGTTGGATTTTGCCCATTATACGCGGGTGGCGCCTTTTGTTTCGTTGCAGGCGCTGTATACTATTGCCAACAGGGACCTGGAACGGGAGATCGTGCCCTTATTGCTGAATCAGAAGGTGGGGTTGATGGTCTGGAGCCCGCTGGCGGGTGGTTTCCTGAGCGGCAAGTTCCGGCGGGACAGCAAGCCTACGGAGGGGACACGGCGTACGACTTTTGATTTCCCGCCGGTGGACAAGGAGCGGGGGTATACTATTGTCGATGCACTGGACCCGATGGCGAAGGCCAAGGGGGCGTCTATTGCACAGCTCTCGCTGGCCTGGCTGCTGCATCAGCCTGTGGTGAGTTCGGTGATCATCGGCGCCAATAAGATGGAGCAGCTCGAAGACAATCTGAAATCGGTGAATGTGACTTTTACCGCGGATGAGCTCAAGAAGCTGGATGAGGTCAGCAAGCTGCCGGTGGAATATCCGGGATGGATGCTGGAGTTCACGGGTGCTGACAGACAACAGCAGTGGCCGCAGGAAAGAAAGATGCCGGAGTAGGATCGATGCACGGCTGATGATTATGGGTTTGGGTTTTTTAGTGGCTCAGCGCTGTTCGCGGCTCAGCCGGGACATGAGGATTGCTGCGCGCATGATGAGTAAAGGAAATTGTTTGAGGTTGATGGTCTCGCCGGCGCGGTGGGCTCCGGCGCCGGAGGCGCCGAGGCCGTCAAGGCAATCGAGATAATGAGCGATATCGGAGATGTCGCCGGCGCCGCGGGTGGCGGGGTCGTCCATCCCCACGGGGCCGATGCCCATATTGCGGGAGGTCTTGTCGATAGCAGCGAGGAGACTGAGGTTACCGGGAGTAGGTTCCATCGAGGGAAGGCCGTCGGCGAAGCGGATCGTCGCCTGGGTGCCGGGGAGGCTTTGGGCGACAATTGTGCGCATCTTATCGCGGGCGGAGTCTTTTTGTGGCTCGCGGAGGAAGCGAAGGCAACCGAGCCTTAGGCGAAGGTTGCGAACGAGGAGGAGCTAGGAACGACGCTCCGACGAAGTTCTGAGACTTTGGCAGCGGGGGAGATGATGTTGCTTTTGCCGCTGGCGCTGCCGTGTGCACCTTGCGGGTCGACGCTGATCTCGGAGCCACCGACGATGAGACCAGGGTTAAACGTCAGGTATTGTTCGGAGCTAAGCTGTTCGCGGAAGGTGTTGAGGATGCGGGCGGCTTCGTAGATGGCTCCATCACCATATTTATCGGAGAAGATCATGGCGGAGTGGCCGGAGGTCGCGGTGATATCGACGACCCAGGAGCTGGCGCCCCGGCGAGCGGCGACAACATGATCAAGGCCCCCAGCGGATTCGAAGCCGAGGGCGATATCGCAGGTTTTCGCGCGGGCGATGAAATCCCGCCTGGCTAGCTGGTGCGGCGTGCCTGATCTTTCCTCGTCGCCGGTGAAATACGCGATGACGTTCATGTCTTTGAGTTGGCCCGTGGCATTTAGCGCTTGTAGCGCTGTGATCATGACGACGTCGCCGCCTTTCATATCGTTGACACCCTGACCGGTGGCTGTGGAGTCGTTGAGGACAGTGTATGGTCCCGCGGGCATATCCGGTTCGAAGACGGTGTCGAGATGGCCGATGAGGAAGAGCTTTTTACCTTTTTTGCCGATGTGGGTGGCTACGAGATGTCCGGCGCGATGGAGGGAGTCGGGTTCGTTGACCCATTCGATGGCGAAGCCTAGTTTTTGCAAGTCCGCGGCGTAGAGGGCGCCGACCTTTTTTACTCCTTCGATGTTAAGCGTGCCGCTGTTGCTATTGACCGAGTTGGTGAGCAACTGGAGGGCCGGGTCCAGGTGGGCGTTGACGTAAGCGATGAGTTTTTCTTCTGACGATGTCAGCTGGGCGTGGGTTTGGGTCGCGACGAAGAGGCCGCAGCAAAGCAGTAGTTTTCTCATACTGAAAAATACAAAAATTACGTACATTCATTCGGCTATAATTATACTTTACATGAAGAAAATATTCTTGATCTTTTCGATCGCGCTAGCCGGGATTACGGTTCGGGCACAGGGAGACACCACAGCTTTATTGGGACGATGGGATATCACGGTGCATGCGCCGGGGAGGGATTTCCCGAGCTGGCTGGAGGTCTATAGATCCGGCTCGCGTTTTATGGTGGGACGGTTTGTGGGTGGCGGAGGCAGTGCGCGGCCGATCTCGCGGGTGAACCTGGAAAACGGGAAGATGAGTTTTTCGATCCCGCCGCAGTGGGAGAGTGAGGATCGCAATTTAGATGTCGAGGGTAGTATGCAGGGGGATAGCCTCGTGGGTACGATGGCGACGCCCAGTGGCGAAACGCTTAACTGGGTGGGTTACCGGGCACCGGCGATGAAGCGTCAGGGTGAGCCGGTATGGGGTAAGCCCATCACGTTATTCAATGGAAAGGACCTTTCCGGGTGGCATGCTTCGGGTAAGACCAATCAGTGGGAGGTGGAAGATGGTATCCTTCGCAGTCCACATGCCGGTTCGAATATCATCACCGATGCCAAGTTTACCGATTTCAAGCTGCATATCGAATTCCGTTATCCCAAGGGCAGCAACAGTGGCGTCTATCTGCGTGGCCGTTATGAGGTACAGATCGAGGATGAGGAAGGCGGGGTAGAGCCACCGAACGACGTGATTAGCGCCGTGTATGGATTCCTGCCTCCCGTGGAGCAGGCTTCGAAGGGACCGGGTGTATGGCAAACGTATGACATCACCCTGGTGGGCAGATTGGTGACCATTGTATTCAATGGGAAGACCGTGATCTGCCGTTCCGAGATACCGGGGATCACCGGCGGGGCGTTGGACAGTCGCGAGGGTGAGCCGGGGCCGATCTATTTGCAGGGCGACCACCGGGCGATCGAATACCGGAATATCGTGCTGACGCCGGCCAAATAGGGATGGACGGTTTTACCGGCCCGTAGAAGTTGTCTATTTTAATGTTGCTAAAATCTTAACGTATGAGAAAGTTCACCATGCTATCCTTATTGGCTGTTTGCACACAGGCGGTTTCTGCACAGCAAGCGGCGGCGCCAGCACCTATGTTCGTAACCTCGGTGGAGGGCGTACAGGAATACCGGCTTTCGAATGGTCTGCAGATCCTTCTTGTGCCGGATGCGGCGAATGCCAATGTAGTGGTCAATGTCGTCTATCATGTAGGGTCGCGGTATGAAGGGTATGGAGAGACGGGGATGGCGCAT
>JAICXX010000225.1 GCA_025934485.1 Chitinophagaceae bacterium | reverse complement strand
TCCAATATGGCCCGCCGCAATGAATAAGCCTTCCTCCGCCGTTCCTCCATCTTTCGCCTTTCCGGAGCCTCGTTTTCCATTAATTACCGTTGTGTTGGTCGGGCAATTTAGGGAATTAACCTTAAAATATGCCACAATTAATTTCTTTCTAATCTCTAAGATGCACGGAAAGCACCTTTCCATAAAACCGGGCCCGCTACCCCCACGGCAAATGGTTTGCAGTGATATTTTCGAACCACAAACCATTCCCCATGCGAAAGCTCTTGCCTCTGCTTTCCGCCCTTCTCCTATTGGGCGGATGTAAAAAGGACGCGCCCGCCAACGCCGCCGCCGCATATTTTGACCGCTCGATCAACGGCTCCTCCGTTCAACCATGGAATTTCTACGGACCCGGCCAGCTCAGCCTAACCCAGACGCATGATGTCTCGGACGGCACGGCCCGGACCCGCTGGACCATCACACTCCATTCAGCAAACGTTGCCGTCAGCCTTACGTTTCCCGGCAAAGACACCTCCCGCAAATTGCCCTGCGAAAAACTCATGTCCTTCGGCTACCGCTCAAGCCAGCCAACCACCGACAGCTTCAATGTCAACGTCCACGACGGCGGCGCCATGTATGACGGACCGGACAGCTCGTTCCTCTCGGTCACTTTTAGCCTCTTCGACAAATTAGCCACCGGCGGCTTCACCGCAAGCCTCTACGGCCCCACTGGCCTCTACGTCATCACCTCCGGCAGCTTCGCCAATATCCCCATCACCTTCGCGAATTAGCACCAGGCTCACCGCACGCGGCACCAGGCTCACCGCCCCCAAGCCCAACCCGCCCTTTGCTCGCCTCCGCAGACCCCACCGGCCCGCCACATCCCCTACAAGCCCGTCGCTCCCCGACGCGCGATCTCCGGCG
The DNA here is from genome assembly GCA_025934485.1 of Chitinophagaceae bacterium. GTDB lineage: Bacteria > Bacteroidota > Bacteroidia > Chitinophagales > Chitinophagaceae > Puia. The sequence goes on along the minus strand of JAICXX010000225.1, from coordinate 8,069 downwards.
CCCCCGCGCTTCGTCGCCCTCATTCCTTACCTTTGCGGCCTATGAAGGTTCTCATGGTCTGTTTGGGTAACATCTGCCGCAGCCCCCTTGCGGAAGGCATCCTCCGCGAAAAAGCGCGCCAGGCAGGCCTCCACTGGGAGATCGACAGCGCCGGCACCAACGGCTACCACACCGGCGAAGCTCCCCACCACCTTTCCCAAAAGGTGGCGCGCCTCAATGGCGTGGACATCAGCACCCAACGAGCCCGCCGCTTCACCGTGGATGATTTCCAACACTTTGACAAAATATATGCCATGGCCGGCGACGTCATTGACGACATGCGCCGCATCGCCGGCAAAAAGTTCGACCCGAATAAAGTCGACCTCCTGATGAACGAGGTCCATCCCGGCAAAGACCAGGACGTCCCCGACCCCTGGTACGGCCCGGAACCCGGCTACCACGAGGTCTATAAAATGATCGACGTTGCCGCGAATCGAATCATTGCCAAATATGGTCAGCCCGGCGCCGGCGGCTCGACCCAAGGTCAAACCTCAGGCTTCACCCCCCAAAAATCTCATGAGCAAAAATAAAGCCGCCCTCGTCCAGGGCACCCGCGACTTCGACCCCGTCACCGTCCGCAAACGCCGGCATATCTTCGATACCATCCGTACCGTCTTCGAAACCTATGGCTACCAGCCCCTGGAGACCCCCGCCATGGAGCTGCTGGACACCCTCATGGGCAAATATGGTGAGGAAGGCAACAAGCTGATCTTTAAAGTCCTCAACAATGGCCTCAACGACCCCAAAAACATCGAGAAGTCCCGCGAGGCCTTCGAAAACGTCCTGCGCGGCAAGAACGACTCCAACCTCACGGAACGCGCCCTCCGCTATGACCTCACCATCCCCTTCGCCCGCTACGTGGCGATGAACCACGGCGCCCTCACCTTCCCCTTCCGCCGCTACCAGATGCAACCCGTATGGCGGGCCGACCGGCCCGCGAAAGGCCGCTTCCGCGAATTCTACCAATGCGACGCGGACGTCGTAGGCAGCTATTCCCTGGTCAACGAAGTCGAACTGGCCGCCATCTACGCCACCGTCTTTCAAAAACTAGGCGTCCCCATCGAGATCCGCGTCAACAACCGAAAGATCCTCGCCGGCCTCGCCGAATTCTGCGGCGGCCCGGAAAAGATGGTCGACATCACCACCGCCATCGACAAGCTCGACAAGATCGGCATCGACAAGGTCAAGGCCGAACTCACCGAACGCGGCCTCGACGACACCCAGATCGCCGCCATCGAAAAATATCTCAAGATCACCGGCGATAACACCCAAATCCTCACCGCCCTCAAAACCCTCTTCACCGGCAACGAAACCGCCCTCAAGGGTCTCAGCGAACTCGAATTCATCCTCGATTACACATCCGCCCCCCTCCTGATCGACCCTACCCTGGCCCGCGGCCTCAACTATTACACCGGCACCATCTTCGAAGTCAAAGCCATCGGCGTCGAAATGGGCAGCATCGGCGGCGGCGGCCGCTATGACGACCTCACCGGCACCTTCGGCGTCCCCGGCATCCCCGGCGTGGGCATCTCCTTCGGAGTCGACCGCATCTATGAAGTCATGGCCGCACTGAATGCCTTCCCCGAGACCATCCACACCGGCACAAAAGTCCTGTTCTTCAATCTGGGTGAGGCCGAATCCCGCGCCGCCTTCGGACTGCTGCAACAGCTCAGGGCCAAAGGCATCCCCGCAGAACTCTATCACGAACAGGCCAAATTCGACAAACAGTTCAAATACGCCGAGAAAAAAGAGATACCCTACGTCGTTATCCTCGGCGGCGAAGAATTGAAAAGTGGTAGCGTCAAGCTCAAAGACCTCCGCACCGGTGAACAATCGGCGAAGAGCTTTGAAGAATTGCTGGAAAGCTCTATCTTTTCGGTATGAAAAACATCCTATGCCTGTTTCTCCTGGCCGGCGCACTCGCCGCCCAGGCCCAAACGCCAACAAATGACCTCCTCCGCCATATTCCGGCCGATGCCGACCAGGTGATCGACATCAATCTCGGCGCCCTAAGCTCCAAGATCGACATCCCCAGCATCTTTGCACTGCTCGGCAATAAAGCCAAAAACGCCAAGGCGCTGACGATGATCAACGACCTGATGTCCGGCGGCCTGGATTTCCACCAGCACATGATCCTGGTAATGTCGAATACCCCCACGGCAACCGACAGCAATAAGTATTTCACCGTTATCCTCCACATCACGGACTCGGCCAAATTCGTCGCCGCCCTGCGTTCCATCGCCAAAGAATCCGACGTCCCCACCCTTCATTTTGTCCACCTCCCCGGCAAAGAACGCGTCGCCATCTATAAAACGAACGCCGTCGCCTGGACGGACGGATTCGCAATCTTCACGACCTATACCTCGCTGACATCCAAAAAAGGAGCCGACCAAATCGCCTCCGCCCGTCTCAAGGCCGCGCGCCACACCGCCGCCATCCTCCACGGCTACATGGATACCAAATTCATCACCGACGAGCATTTCACGACCGCCTTCTCGGACGATGGCGACGTCCATATCTGGAGCCACAAAAACCAGCTGGCCGGACTCGCCAGCAAACTCGGGAAAATAGCGCCCGGCATGGCCCAGCTTGACATGCTGTCACAGATGGCCGGCCAAAACAAAGGCAAGACGGAGTCGATCGCTACCATCCGCTTCGACAACGGCAACATCAGCTACAGCACGCTTAAATTCATTAGCCCGGCGCAGATCGCCGCTACCCAACGCGCCCTCGGCCAGGGCCTCAGCCCCGAACTCCTGGCGATCGTCCCGCCGCACCAGCTCATAGGCGTTGTGAGCGCCCACGTTGACATGGGCGCCATGGAAGACTCGGTAAGGAAGATGCCTATGATCGGCGAGATCGATACCATGGCAACAAGCAAAGGCATTCACATTTGGGATATCCTACATGCCCTCAAGGGCGATTTCATGCTCCTCGTGTGTAACCCCGACAAACCCGCGACCATGGACTCTACGGGTAAACCCAAAATGCCATCGCCCCCGATGTACCTCGTCGCCTCCATCACCAGCAAGACCGCCTTCGAAAAGGTCGCGTCCACGGTCAAGCTCAAAGATGCAACCACGGCAGACGCGGACACGGCGACCACCGATACCGCTCATTCGAAAAATCCTTTCCCCTATTATCTCATACAAAACGACCTGGCCGTCTTCGGTAAACGCCGGCAGGTAAACGAATTCTTTACCCCCGGAAAGGACATTGACCCCGTCGGGAAACTGTTGCCCGAAGCCGATACCCGCACCAATGCGGTAAATATCGTCCTCGACTTCCATGCATTGGCGGACGACCTGCTGGCGCCCACGCTCAATACCCCCGACGCCCCCGCCAAGAATAAGGCCCTGCTCGATGCGTTGCGCAACCTGCAGACCCTGCAGGTCTCCATCGGCGCCATCCGCGGCGACGCCATGGAAACCAGGATCCAGCTCAACTTCACCGATAAAAGCAAAAATTCCCTGACCACCCTGATGAACATGGTCGGCGCCCTTAGCGGCAAATCCGGCTCCGGCAACGGACAAGGTAGCGCGCGATAACGCCGCGACAACGGTCTCACCTGTCGAAGGTCCGTAAAGAGTTACGGCCGCTTGCCGATCCAGGTGTCTTAATTGAGCTTCTCCTGCTGGGCATCCTGCTTCATCTGATCGTTAGCCAGGATGCCCACTTCCACGCGACGGTTGAGCGCCCGGTCGGCATCGTTGTCATTGGGGTATTTCGGTTGAGTCTCGCCATACCATTTCATATTCATCCGGCTGGCAGAAACTCCTTTGGCGGTCAGAAAATCGCCTACCGAATAGGCCCTTTTCCGGGACAGTTCCATATTGTATTCCGGTGTGCCGGTATTATCGGTATGACCCTCAATGAGAATAGTCGTCTGAGGATATTTGACAAAAATGCCGGCAAGTTTTTCGAGATTGACTTTAGCTTCCTCGCTGAGGACACTGGAGTTGATCTTGAACAGCAGGCCGGAATTAAAGGTCATATTGATCCCTTCACCTACCCTTGTGACCTGGGCATCAGGCACGGCTTGCTTGATCTCCTCAGCTTGTTTGTCCATATGACGGCCTATGAGATAGCCGGCTCCGCCGCCGATAGCTCCGCCAATAAGTGCATCCAGGACAGAACTTTTCCCATGACCGATCAGAGCCCCCGCGGTGGCGCCTACCGCCACTCCCGCGGCCGTTCCTTTTTGAGTGTTATTCAATGTTTTACAATCGACGAGCAGAATCGCCAGCAATGCCGGCACAACTACGAAGTTCTTTTTCATGCGTTGGTAAATTTTGAAAGGTTAGATCATTTACAAATGGATGCTTGAACCAGGTCGATGCCCATATCCTGCAGGCCGGCCTGTTTAGCCAAGCTGATATTGCTACAAAGGTTTTGCCGGTCGGCCGCGCTGATCTTCCGTGCCAGCACGCCGGCATCGGTCGCATTGTATTTGCTTTGGTATAGCTTGATGATCGTGGTCGTCTTGGCTTTCCAGGCTTCAGCGTCGTTCTTCCCTTTTGCGATAGCCTCGGCGTAGCTGCCGATGGCTGCAGTATAATTCCCCGCGGCCACATGGATATCCCCCACTTGCATGTAAAATTTCAGGTTCGAACCATCCATGGCAATCGCTTGCTGCATATCTTGCAAGGCCTGATCGTAATGCTGCTGTCGTGTATCGATCTCGGCCATCTTCGAATAGAGCGTAGCACGCTGCGGGATATTCCTGTTCTTCCCCGTAAGCTGCGAAATGACGTTGAGATCCGTTCTGGCGTCGCTGTAGTTGCCCAACCCTATTTCGGCGTTGGCTTTTTCAAACAAATTGTCGAGGCTGGTCCTATTGATGGCAAGACCCTTCTTAGCCGCGTCCAGGGCATCCGAATACTGCTGGAGGCCGTTGAGGGCTGCCGCTTTTCCGGCGTAGCCCTTCTCCTTGGCATCGTAAGCATCGCATTTCTGCAGGACTTTGTTGAAATCGTCAAGCGCAGCGGTATAATTGCCGCTTTTGTTCTGGGCCTGTCCCTGGTTGATGAAATCATAACAGCTGTTGGACATGGTAACCAACCCGCTTTTGCATTGCGGAAAAATAAAGGCGCCGATTATCAGGCTACTGATTGCCAAAGAGTTTTTCATATATTATTCGATTAGCGCGCAAATATAGGATTACTTTGGCGTCCGAACTCATCCCGTGAGTTCGATGGCGCTCATTGTCCAGTTCAGGAATAGATTGCGGCGGGCAATTTTAAGATAACTTTTTAAACATAGGACAGGTCTGTCGGCAGGCTTGGAATTGTTATATATCTGTGATATATTGAAGGACATAAAAACAAGCATTTATTGTAATTTTCGCCAATGTCACAACCCGATCTCCCAACGGCGGCCCCCGATCTGCCGGCTGCATCCGCCCATTTCCTCCCGGCAAATGGGAAAAAGCTAGTCCCCAAACACCCGCTTGCCATCCGCTGGATGCATTGGATCAATTTCCCGGTGTTGTTCGTCATGATCTGGAGCGGGTTGCTGATCTATTGGGCGAATGACGTCTATAAGATCCACCTGGGCCGAACGATCTATTTCTCCTTCTTCCCCGAAAGCTTTTACAAAGGACTGAACCTCTCCCGCCGGCTGGCGGAGGGAATGGCGTTCCATTTTTTGTTCATGTGGATCTTCTTCATTAACGGTTTCGCCTATGTCTTATACACCCTCTTCTCCGGTGAGTGGCGTTATCTTTTTCCCAACCGCCGCTCGTTTAAAGAAGCCTGGCAGGTCTTGCTCCACGATCTGCAACTGAGCAAAACAGTGCCATCGCAAGAAAAATTCAACGCGGCCCAAAAGCTCGCCTACACCGGTATCATTGTAATGGGCCTCGGCTCCGTGCTCACCGGCCTCGCCATCTACAAGCCGATCCAGTTCCAATGGCTCACCACACTTTTCGGCGGGTACGGCAACGCCCGCGTGCTGCATTTCGTTCTAACGCTGATCTATTGTCTCTTCTTTCTTGTCCATGTCCTGCAGGTCATCCTCGCGGGCTGGAACAATTTCCAGGCGATGGTCACCGGCTTCGAAGTCCTCAGCGAAACCAAAAACAAAACCCATGACTAACCCGCCGCCGCCCAACGATACCCCCCTCAACCAGCCCGATCCCCCGGGACACGGCCACAGCCATGCCACGCACCATCAGCCCGATCCCAATCCGGCTCACCCGTCCCCCGAGTCCGCAAACCCCGAGCCCCAGCCCGACCCCACGCCGGCTCACCCCTCGTCCGAGTCGCCGGCCACCGAACACCATGCGAGCAGCGAACCGCAGTCCACGCCCCCCGCGAGCGCAGCTCCCGCAAACCCCGAAGGCCAGCCGGCGCCCGCCGCGAGCAGCGAGTCCCAGCCCGCACCGGCGCCAACACCCCCCGCAAGCCCAGGGCACGCCCCCGCATCCCCCACCCTCTGGCGTACCCTCACCAAAGCCGCCGGCTATAGCGACGACCTCACGCCGGAGCAGCAGATCACGCGCCGCACCTTCGTCAGCTTCTCCGCATTCGCGCTATTGGGCGCCGCGGCCTGGAAATCCTGGTTCTGGATCAAAGACGCCGTGCAAAGCGATGGCGTGCAGACGCCGTTGCGCAAGGTCCTCAACGTCGACGACAAAATATTCAAACACACCCTTTCACCAAACCATCTCGCAAAGACATTTCCCCGCGAGCAGGCCGCAAAGAATGTTCGCTACAACAGTGGCATTGGCCTCGGCGCCGATCCCGCGACATGGCGGTTGCAGGTCACCAGGGCGAGCGGCGAAACCCTGGCCATCACCATGGACGACCTCAAAGCCCTTCCCAAAACCGACTTCGCCTTTGAATTCAAATGCATCGAAGGCTGGAGCCAGGTCTCGTGGTGGGGCGGCGTTCGCTTCAGCGATTTCATCCAACATTATAACCTCTCAAAGGAAACCCAACAAGCATACGTCGGTCTCACCACGCCCGACGACCACTACTATATAGGTGTCGACACCCCCAGCATGCTCCACCCCCAAACCATCCTCGCCTACGAAATGAGCGGCAAGCCTCTGCCCACCCGGCACGGCGCCCCACTCCGCCTGATCATTCCCATAAAGTATGGTGTAAAAAACCTGAAGTGCATCGGCAAGATCTTCTTCAGCAACGACCGCCCCCGCGACTACTGGTTCGAACGCGGTTACGACTACTACTGCGGGCTTTGACGAGCCTCTCCTCCAGCCCATTTTCATTTTTCGTGACCTCGCCTTTTGGCTACATTTGAAGGTGCAAGCCCGCTATATGCAAACATTCGAAATATTGCTATACACAGCGCCGGAAGGAGGCTCCCACATAGAGGTCTTCTATGAGGAAGAAACCTTTTGGCTTTCTCAGAAGAAAATGGGAGATCTTTTCGGCGTGGATGTCCGAACCATTAACGAGCACTTGAATAACATATTCTCAACCAACGAATTAATTAGAGACTCAACTATCCGGAATTTCCGGATAGTTCAAAAAGAAGGCTCTCGCCAGGTAACAAGGGGTGTCGACTTTTACAACCTCGACGCTATCATAGCCGTCGGCTACCGCGTTAACTCGATTGAGGCCACACGCTTCCGAATTTGGTCCACTAAAACCCTCCGCGAATTCATCATCAAAGGATTCGTGCTTGACGACGAACGATACCTCACCCCCTCCCCATGCTCCAAGTCCCTTCAGCTATCCAAACATCCGCCTCCCCATTCTTCCGCATCACGGTATTGAAAATTTTCCAGTTACCCTGAAAACCCGCCCCGTGATGACCCCAACTCCCGGCCCCTCCGGCTCGAGGCATGCCCCAACAAACTGCCCCTTGCGATCCACCGCAATATCGAGCGCGAACGGCGCCGACATCCCGCGAAGCCGTTCATTATAATTCGGCCCATAAGTATTTTGCACCTGCCATTTACCCGAATGTTCTTTCACCTTGCCCATAGCTATATCCGTTCTGTGTCATTAGATCCTCCCACTGCCTCTCCGACACCGGCGCAAAAAGAAAAGTCCGTTTGCTGA
>JAICXX010000255.1 GCA_025934485.1 Chitinophagaceae bacterium | reverse complement strand
TGTGTGTTCATGGTTGCTAATTTTATTAGTATTTGCAAGGTTCGTGCCAGCGCGGGGCGGGATCAAAAATTCAGTGGGGGCAAGTGAAAATTGACTAATTTTTGAGGATTATTATGCGGGAGCTGGTCAAAATAGATATTGCCGTGAAGGCCGAGCATGCGGCCCTGCGCTGGCCGGATGATGAATGTTATTATCTCTTCGATTTCTATCCGGGCAGACGGTATGGTTTTGATCCCGGCAATGACCTCGTTAAGAATTTTAAACGGCGGGTGGATCGTTCCGACGGGGCCGCCCTCAACCGAAAAGATTGGGCTATGCAAGATATCGCCTACTTGCTTGGGCCGGCTTTAACTTCCCTGTTCGATCCCGCTACCACTACGTTTGTGCCGGTGCCGCCGTCCGCGATACGGTCGAGCCCGCTTTATGACGACCGGGTTGCGGAGTTATTGCGGCTTGCCTGTCCCGCCACGGCGGATATCCGGGAACTCGTCGTTTGCCGGGAGGAGCGGGAGCCGGTGCATTTTAGCGCCGAGCGACCTTCGGCGGAGGAGCTTTTGGCCAATTATGAGTTAGGGGAGGGGGCCGGGGGCATTGGGGAGCTCGGGGCGGCGGCGTTGAATGCGGCCGCCGCGGTAGAGCCGGTCCGGGATCGGATCGTGGTGTTTGACGATGTAATCACCGGCGGGAACCATTTTGTTGCCTGCAAGCGGTTTTTGCTCGGGCATTTCCCCGGGCGGCAGGTGGTGGGGGTGTTTGTGGCGAGAAGGGCTTTGGTGTGAGTTAGTGAACTTCCTTTTTGTACTGGTCGAGGACGGCGCGGATCTCTTCGAGCCGAAAGGGTTTCGTGATGATGTCGTTCATGCCGGCTTCGTAGCAGCGGTCCTTTTCCTTTTGCATGACGCCGGCGGTGAGGGCGATTACGGGGATGCCGGCCTTGGGTCCTTCCATACTGCGGATATGACGCGTCGCTTCGAGCCCGTCCATCTCCGGCATGTTCACATCCATTAGTATAAACGCGGCGCACGGCTCTTCCTGCAGCCGCTCGATCGCTTCTTTGCCGTTACACGCCTTGATCACCGTGCAGCCCATCTTGCTTAGCACTTCCGTGATCAGCAGCATATTGACGGGGTCGTCTTCGGCGACTATGATGGGGCAGCTCGCCGGGGGCGTGTTTTCGGTTGTGCTTTCGGTTGCGGGCGAGGGGGCGGATGTCGGTGCATGGCCGTTGCCATTGCCATTTCCGTTCGAGTGACCGTTGCCGTTGCCGTTCGTGGTCGTGGCGGCGATGCCGGGGAGGTCGATGGTAGGGCTCGCGCCTTGGCTCCCGGGGCTCGTGGACATCGGGCTGGAGGGCTGCTGGGCGGCGGTTACGGTGGGCGTCTGTGCCGCGGCGTCAGGGGCGGTCTTTTTGTCGAGGATCAGGCACAGCGTGTGATCCAGCTCGTGCATCTTCACGGGTTTCGACAGGAACAGATCGATGCCGGCGCGCTGGGCTTCGGCCTGATGGAGGATACGATCCAGCGAAGAGAGCATAAGGATAAATGGCTGCGGATACCCCTGCCAGCGGGTCTTGATCTCGCGGACGAGCATGATGCCATCCATACCGGGCATTTGGTGATCGGTGATGATGCAATCGAACGGGTCGCCGGTAGCTTGCGCCGTTGCAATGGCGATCAACGCTTCCTGGCCGCTGCGGACGATCTGGGCATCCACATGAAGATAGTCGAGTATTTCGGCCATCAGCTCACAATTCGTTTCGTTGTCATCGACTACGAGGATCCGGCCATGCATGGGATTTTGATGCAGTTCGGGCGCCGCCGGAACGGGGATATCGTCTTCACCGCGGGACACGACCACCTCGAGAGGCAGGAGGAGGGTGAACTTACTACCCTCGCCCGGGGCGCTTTGGACTTCGAGGGTGCCACCCATCATCTCGGCAAGATGTTTCGCAATCGTCAGACCGAGCCCTGTACCGCCATAGGTCCGCGTGGTCGACGAGTCGGCCTGGGTGAAGCGCTCAAAGATCTGGCCCAGCTTCTCTTTTGGGATACCGATACCCGTATCGCGAACGGTGATCGACAGGACCTCGGGAACATGCCCGGAGTCGGGGTCCAGGGCGATGGGCGTCGAGACGAAGGTATGCTCGGGCAAAGGAATCTTTTTTGCCACGACGACGATCTCGCCCTTTTCCGTGAACTTGATGGCATTGCCCATGAGATTGATCAGGATCTGCCGCCACCTTACGGGATCGCCGATAACGGGAACGGGTAGCTGCGGATCGATGTCGCAGATGAGCTCCAGCCCCTTCTCGAACGCCTTCATCGCGAGGATGTCGGCGGTTTCCTGGATCAGCTTCGAGGGGTTGAAGGCGATATTGTCGATGATTAATTTTCCGGCTTCGATCTTACTGTAGTCGAGGATATCGTTGATGATGCTGAGAAGGTTGTGCCCGGCGCGTTGGACGTTTTGGATATAGCCCCGTTCCGGCTCGTAAAGGGTGCTCGTGAGGGCAAGGTCGGAAAAGCCGATGATGGCGTTCATAGGCGTACGCAGCTCATGGCTCATATTCGCGAGGAAGTCGCTTTTGGCTTGATCCGCCTTTTCGGCCTCTTTTTGGGCTTTTTCGGCTGCTACGCGGGCGCGTTCGGCTTCTGCACGGGCCTTTTCGGCCTCCATTCGGACCAGGCGTTCTTCGGAGATCTTTTGGTTCAGGGCCATGGTGCGTTCCCGGACCTGTTTTTCCAGGACGCGTTTTTGGCGGTGGATCGCTTCCACGCGGAGCCGGAGCCCCAGCCAGATGACCACTATGGCAGTGAGCGTGACAAAGACGAAGAACCACCAGGTGCGCCAGAAGGGCGGTGTGATCGTAACCTGGATACGCGCTTCGCCGGGCATCCAGCTGCCATCCTCATTGAGGGCCCGCACGCGGAAGGTGTAGAAGCCGGGGTTGAGGTTGGTGTAGGTTGCCGTCCTTTTGTCGCCTATATAGTTCCATTTTTCGTCGAAGCCTTCTAACAGGTAGGCGTAATGCTTTTTTGCTTTCAGCGTATAATCCAGCGATGCGAATTCAAAGGTGAACACGCTGCTGCGATAGGAGAGCGACAGGTCGCGGGTGTCCGTGATGTCTTTTGTGAGCGGGAAGTCGGCCGTAGCGGTGTCTTTGATCGGCACGTCCTTGTTGAAGATCATGAAACGCGTGATCACCAGCGGCGGCTGGGACGTCTCGACCTTGATGCTGTCCGGATAGAATTCGTTGAAGCCCTGTACGCCACCGAAGAACAGGGCGCCGTCGGTGGCAGCTGCGCAAGCGTGGGCCTTGAACTCGTTCGACTGGAGCCCATCCGCTTCGGAGAAGTTATGAAAGTTGCCCCGGATGGGGTCGAACATCGAGAGCCCATAGTTAGTGCTGATCCAATAATGGTCATGGGCGTCTTCCTGGATGCCGAAGATGACGTCGTTCGGCAGGCCATTCTTTACAAAATAGCTGGTGAGGCGGCCCGTGGCGATATCGATGCAGTTGAGGCCGACGCTGGTACAGACCCAGATTTGCCCGTGGTGGTCTTCGTAGAGATAGTTGATCGAATTATCGCTGAGGCTGTTGGGGGCATTCTTGTGGGTGAAATGGGTGAAGGTGTTCGTTTTTCGATCCAGCTTGTCGACGCCGCCATCGAAGGTGCCGACCCAGAGGTTGTTCTTGCTGTCGACGAGGAGTGCATGGACCCGATCCGATCCTATCGAATTTGGGTTGTTCGGGTCATGCCGGTAATGAATAAACGAATGCGTTCTTTCATCGAGCCGGTCGAGTCCGGCGCCATAGGTGCCTATCCAGATATTCTTGTTCTGGTCTTCCTGGACCGCATAGACGTTGTTCGTGCCGAGGCTGCCGGGGTTGGCGGGGTCGTGGCGGTACTGTCTCACGACGTTTCGGTTCTTGTCGAGCACCGTGAGACCGTCGCCCCACATGCCGAGCCAGAGGTTTTCCGCATGGTCCTCCTGAACGGCGAGGACGAAGTTGCCGTTGATGGTATGATTGGGGGCTTTGGGGTCGTGGCGGTAGTGGGTGAAGATGCCGGTAGAGCGGTTTAGGCGGTCGAGCCCGCCGCCGTCGGTCCCTATCCAAATATCATGTCTATGATCTTCGGTGATGGTGAGGACGAAGTCGTTGCCGAGACTTTGGGGGTTCGACGTATGGTTATACAACTTGAACTGTTTGCCGGCTTTGCTATAGAGGTTGACGCCGCCGCTGTAGGTGCCGACCCACATATTGCCCTGGGGGTCGCGGTAGAGGCTATGGACGGAGTTGTTGTCGAGGCTGTTGATGTCGACTTCGTCTTTGAGATAGATCTTGAAGCGGCCGGTGTTGGGGTTGAGGATATTGAGGCCGCCGTTGTCGGTGCCTACCCAGAGGTTGCCGTCTTCGTCGGACGCGAGGGACATGAGGACGCTGCTGGAGAGGCTTTGGGGGTTGGCAGGGTCGTGGGGGTAATGTTTGAAGGTCGCTGGTTCCACGAGCTGGTCGAGACCGCCGCCCTGGGTGGCGATCCAGAGGCGATGTTGGTGGTCTTCAAGAACCTTTTGGATGACGTCGGCGGCAAGGGAGGCGGGGTCGCTGGGGTCGTGGCGGAATGTCCTGAAAGTGGGGAAGGCCGCCTCCTCCTGGTCGTAGACGTCGAGGCCGCCGCCGGTGGTTCCGAGCCAGATCCGATGCCGCGCGTCTTCGCAGATGGTTTTGACGTCATTTGCGCTCAGGCTACCCGGGTCATTGGGGTCGTGGACGTACGTATGTGTCTTGCCGGTGGACGGGTCGAGGATGTCGACGCCGCCGCCGTTCGTGCCGATCCAGATCTGGCCCCGGTGGTCTTCGATCACGGCGTTGATGAATTTCGTGAAGCTGTTGGTCGAATAGTGTATGAAACGATCCTTTGTACGGTCATAGCGGTCGATGCCGCCGCCCCAGGTGGCGATCCAGAGGTCTCCGTTCCGGTCTTCGGTGAGTGCCGTTATAAAGTTGTTGCTGAGGCTTTTGGGGTTGCCGGGGTTATTCTTGTAGACGGTGAATTCGTAACCATCGTAGCGGTTCAGGCCGTCGCGGGTGCCGAACCACATGAAGCCGCGGCTATCCTGAAGGATGCAGGTGATATTACTTTGGGAGAGTCCCGATTCCGTCCCGAGGTGGTCGAAGCGTAAGGTTGCCGGCTGTGCCCGGGTCGACAGGAACCAGCAGAGGGGCAGGATGCTCAGGATCAAGGGGCGTAGATATGGCATAGAAGACGTCTTCTTTAACGTCTGGGGGCCGTTTAGCGTATTGGGGGGACAAAAAAAACCCCTGTAGAAACAGGGGTCGTAACCAAAACTAACTGCTTATGAGAAAATTGACTGCTTGATATATTCTATAACAAATTTACGGTGGTGAGGTTTTAAAAACTGCCTTTGGGGTGTTAAAAACAGTGATAAAGAAACGTTAAAACGGGGTTGAGCGCGTGGGGTGGTTCGGGACTGCGTTTGGGGTGCATGCTATAGGGTGCTAAAGTTCTGGCGGCCCTGTGGTGGGGCAAAAAAAACCCCTGTAGAAACAGGGGTCGTAACCAAAACTAACTGCTTATGAGAAAATTGACTGCTTGTGAGAAACTTTAGACCTATATTTTGCTTGATCTTTTTTCGTGTTTTTTACCGGATCGCTCCGGTTTGTTTTTCTATATCAAAGATACGGTGCTTTTGAGTGTCCGGATGTTTTAGTAGTGTTAAACCGACACTAATGAAACGTTAATTGGGCTATCGGTTACCTTTGGGTAAAGAGCCGATCTGCTGCTGCACGTTAGGTCGCTGCGCATAAGATGCAGCGGCTATTTCCTGCTTGTTCTTTTTATTGTTTTTGGTATCGATGGTTTGCGGCCTATTCGTTACTTCGGTTCTCATACTTTAATGATTTGTGGTTAATACTGTAAATCCCGTGCCAGGGCTGCCCGGAACCGCTGCACCGCCGCATTTAACAAATGTTAAAGCGGGTCATTTTAACGTTTCGAAAACTTAAGTCTTTGTTGATTTATCGGAAATTGGTTGTGATCGGCCCTTCAAGGTTATCTGAGAAAAGCTATCTATGAATATAATCGAAAAATTGGCGGGGCGCACTGTGCTGCATGTTCGCAGATTTTTTAAAAAAACACCTATGGACCTTAGACTGGCCGTTAAAGAAGATATTCCGAATCTCATCAAGATGAGGGTGGAATATCTGAAAGTAGAAAAACCGGAGGTGAATGCATTGAAGGAGGGATTGCTGGCGCTATCGTTGGGAAATTATTTTATGCGGCATCTGTCGACGGGCGACCTGGTATGCTGGGTGGCCGAGTTCGAGGGGCGGATGGTGGGTGGAGCGGGTATCTGCTTCAATCATTACCCGCCGAATTTCGAGTCGATGGAGGAGGAGATGGCTCAGCTGATCAATTTCTTTGCGGAGCCGGGGTATCGCAATGATGAGCTGGAGCAGCAGCTTTTTGCCCGGTTGCTGGAGGAGGCGGGGCGGAGAAATGTGAGTTTGATAACCGTACAGGATGTGGAGATAGGGAAGGGTGGGAATCGGAATTTCGTTTTGTACAGAAAGGTGTGACAGGATTTACTCAGTTTTGGGGGCGATATTGCTCTGGTGGCGTTTCTTCTGCTGGTATGATTTTTTTGCTGTTTTGTGGGAGCGTACACGTTAGACTCCGTTTTTAAATCCAAACAGAAAGACGCTGAGCGTTTTCGTCCGAAGGACCGACAGGCAAAGCACCCTTAGAATCAACGTGTATTGAGACGTTTGGATCTTATTCCCCTGTGAAATAAAATCCGGTATTGTTTAGATAAACAAGGAACCTTCGAAGGTATTCGGAGGTTCTTTCTTTTTGGGAGCGGCCAACAAAAATTTATGCGGGCGAAAAAGACTGCTAAACGCTTGGGTCCGACTGGCTTACGCAATGCTTGCAGTGTTTCTTAATAAAAATTCGTTTCCAGGGTGTTTTATATGTTGAAATTTTTTTAGTTTTACTGAAGTTACCTTTGCATCTTGCGTAACCTTGCTATAACGTATAAAGCTGTTCCACCAAATTAGCGGGCCCAATCAGCGGGTCCGCTTTCTTTTTGCCGGCGGACGACCCTGGAAGGGTCGTCGCGCCGCGGAGCGGCGCAATCTTTAGCCCTGTGGAGACCGCCGAAGGCGGTCGATGCGGAGAATGCAACTGGCCGGCTGGATGGCTTCATCGAGCCGGGGTCGTTGAACGAAGACGGTCGATGCGGAGAATGCAGCTGGCCGCTGGCGTTGCCTCATCGAGCCGGAACTCTTGAACGGAGCGTCGCCGCTACCGCTTAATCGGAGCGATGCCGTTGGCCCAACCCCACAATAAAAAAGACCCGCTGTATGCTGGACAGCGGGTCTTGAATGAGCAGATAGGTAAGGCTAGGCTAGGTCAAGTGGCAATGGCTATGGCTATAGGGCCATGAC
>JAICXX010000080.1 GCA_025934485.1 Chitinophagaceae bacterium | reverse complement strand
CGATATTCTCTCCGGCGCCGTCAACCCCTCCGGTAAGCTGGCGGTCACCTTCCCCGTGAAGTACGAGGACGAACCCTCGGCAAAGGATTTTCCCGGCACACCCGCCGACAAACCCGCGGAATCGGTATACCGTGAAGGCATCTATGTAGGGTATCGGTATTTCGCCACCTTCCACGTTAAACCCGCCTTCCCCTTTGGCTTCGGACTTAGTTACACGCAGTTCCGCTACTCGCCCGTGCAGCTCAGCAACGCCATCTTCCAAAACCAGCTCACCGCCACCGTCACTGTCACCAACACCGGCAAAGTCGCCGGCCGCGAGATCGTCCAGCTATATCTCCATGCCCCGTCCGGCAACCTCGACAAACCCACGGAAGAATTAAAAGGCTTCGCCAAAACGCGTCTCCTTCGCCCCGGTGAATCTCAAACGATCAATTTCACGCTCGATCCGCAGGCACTCGCTTCCTTCCACACCGATGCCTCGGCCTGGATCGCCGAAGCCGGCAAATACAAGGTCATGATCGGGGCGTCTTCCGAAGCCATCAAAGCCACCGCGGACTTCACCCTGCCCAAAGACCTCACAGTAGAAAAGGTCCACAAAGTCCTGGCACCGCAAACCCCGATAGACGAGGTCCGCCCATGATAGACAGCCAGGGTACCCTCGTGCCAGGCAGCTATCGCCCCCTCACGATGATGATCAGTGGCGGCCTCGGATTACCCGAAGTGCTGATCATAAACCCGTTCAGCACATTGTTCAACCGGGTATTCACCGTCAGCTGCAAAGAAGCCGGTACGACCGACAGGGAAGAATAATAAACAAACTGTACCTGGATCTGCTGCATGGCATTATTGCTGCCTTTCTTAACCTCATAAGAAATCGAAGTGATCACGCTCTGCCCATCCACGGGATTCGCACCAAAAACGCCGCCGGTCTTTGCATTCCCATCCAACGTCTTTTGTAGATCTATTTCCCCCGATGAGTTGTTGACCGCCACATTTTGCGCCACGGCCGAACCCGTGACATCGAACTTACATCCATTGCCCGCGCCATTGCCATTGCTGCAATAGTTGCCTGCGCTGGGATCGGCGTCGAAATAAGGCACGGCCCTTGTTCCCCCGTCAGCCACGACATAAAGGCTATCGTAATATGCAGCGCCGCCAAGGATCAGCGTGCTCATACAGGTATCCGTGCTACCCGCTGCCACAAACCCGATAGCATATTTTAAGCCCGCCTGGCTCGTCGTGAGATCGATCGCGCCGGTAGTATGGTCGATCACCAATCCAGCCGGCCACGACAAATATGTGCCCGGTCCCGGAGCATTCCCCGGGAGCAGGATATCGTCCTGACCTGTCATCGGTTGTGGATAGATCAGCGTATCACCATAAAGCGGCAACACGGCACAACCTAACCCATTACCGGTCGGGAAAGGAACATTCGCTAAGCTATCGGTGGATTGGGTGCCCGCTTTTTTGACAAGAGCAGGATTGGTCCGCAGGGAAGAAGGAGCCGCCATCGGTGCACTCTTTTGGCAGGCGTAGAATAAAATTGACGCTGCGACAGCGCCAGGAACAAGGGTCTTCATGGGTACGACTTAAGGGTACCACAAACTAGGTAAAAACCCGTGGGAAAAATAACCCGTCATCGATCGTAAGTCCGCGATAGGACATTTACCTCCTCAGACCGCCACAAACTGGTAGAGATTCTGGATTTCTGGCGTCTTTCGCCGCACCTTTCCCGTGAGCCCCTGGCCTCACAATTGCATTAGCCATTATGGCTTTTAATAGGATATTGGATTTTAGCAACGGCCTGGATTTCTATCCGGGCTTCTTTTTTTGCATCCCTTATCACAATTTTACAAACTCGATATTTTCCACCCGCCCCGTAACTATATTCCGGATATTCAGCAGATAAGACCCCTGAGGGAATCCCGAGACATCCCACTGGACGGCCCCACTCCCGGTCACCGTGACCACCTTACCCGCCATTCGAACACCCTTCATATCGAGGACCGACAAATAGAAATTGGCCGTGCCAGCACAACCCACAGTGATAGTTAGCGTCGAACTCACCGGGTTGGGCCGCAACGTGACCGCAGTGCTCATGCCATTATCTGAAGGAAGAAAAACGATCCGGCTGCTGGTAGCCGAGCCATCCTTACCCAAAAGGGATAATTGGTAATAAAGGTCTCCCGTATCCGCGAGATCCCTGTAAGAATAGTCGAGCAGAGTGTCGATGGCCGCGGTAGAATAAGCAAGTAAAAACCGACTAGACGCCGCCCCGTGTTTATACAGCTCGAAACGATCGATCAACCCGGGATCCGTAACTGCCCATTGAATAAAGTTGTATCCCGCCTGGCGGCTACCCTCGAACCGGTCCAAAACGATAGGCAACAGCACCGGGGATGTAGAGAGATATAGCCGCTTAGCCGTCGATGCCGCTAGTGACGCTGAAGCGACCGTTCCTGCCGTGTTCGACAGGTCCGGAATATTAGCCGCCAACGAAAAGCTGGCGCCCGTGGCTGAAGTCAGAATGGCATTGAACCCCGGGATCAACCCAGCAGGATAAGCCAGCGAATAGGAACCCGCCGGCCACCCGGACGGCAGGTCAAAGTATTGGCTGAACTCCATCGTCGCCGTTCCGCCCACGGCGACATTGGTACTGCTGCCCGCTCCATCGAAATAGCCAACGGTAACTGCCGCCCCCGCAGGCACCGTAAACGGGTATACGGCGGAGGAGCCCCCTATGGGCAATACAAGCGCACTCAACGCCGTACCCGTAGTCTTCGCATAGCCATTGATGTAATTGCCCGCGGTACCGGGAGCAGTGACAGCTCCGGAGACAGTACCCGTGCCATCGAAGGTGACGACCTCGGCCTGACCCGCCACCGTCGGACTATTCGGGTTCCCTTTGTTCGCACTTGTGATGTTTCCGCCGAGACGCCAGTTACCCCCATTCCCTATGAAAAGGGTACCCCCGCTAAGCAAGCTCGTCGAGGCGCCATAGGCCGTTCCGTATAACCCCACGGGTCCGCTCACTGCATTCTGAGCTTGGCAAGGGAAGATCATCCCAGTTGCCAGCAATAGTGTATAAAATATTTTCATGGTTTACCGGAGTTCGTGTAGGAGTCGCTTTCTTTCTTTCCTGCTCATCTTCGCGAGCCGGGTCAGGAGATCCATTTCGGAATTGTCTGCCTTTTTTTGAATCGCATCTACCTGTACCTTCAGCTGCTGATTTTCCTGTTGGAGCTTTTGGATTGCGCCAACACACATAGTCGTCACCTGATCGAAATCTATGGTGCGGAGATCATTGACCCGGGTACCATAGACAAAATACTTTTGCTCGGGTTTTTCGGTTCCCCAGTCGAGGGTGAGATAGGCCGGCGAAACACCCGGCGCAATGTGAGGCCCGTGTCCAACACAAAGTTCGGCCCGTCCGCCGGAAACGGCTCTCACGTGGACGATCTTCTCGCCCGCCGACGTCAATAACCGCACTTCGTCGCCTGCTTTGATGTCTGCCGTGTTGCAGTAGACCTCCGATGATCCGTCGGTCACCATGGTAAAGATGTTCGGGATGAATTCGGTGGATTTGCTCACCGCGCTGGGGATCACCTCTTCCACTTCCTGTGAAATAAAGCCCGTCTTCCGCTGCGCACCTTTGGCGGGTTTGTCGATGTATTCATAAGAGACGGTATGCAGCCTGGCAATGGCATCCGAAGCGCTGTCGATGTCCAGCGTGCTGATGTGTTCTTTTATCCGGCGGTCCGAAAAGGCGTCGAACTCCGTGCAGGCTATCCGGCCGGCGGCATAAATGGAAAAGGGGTTGTTCCCGCTTGATCCGAAAATTGTCCCTGTAGGATCCGAAGAATTGAGATAGCCATAGTTGTAAACGCTTGCATTGACAGTCGATCCCACTTGCAACGGATAGGCAGGGGCCGTCGTGCCTATGCCCACATAGCCGGCATTGGTAATACGCATCTTTTCGGTATAATAAGGAGAGGCAGCCTGGCCCGTAGCAAAGATGATCGGCTTGCTCGTCGACATGTTGGCAATATACATGTTGTTTCCTGCGCCCATAAAAGAAACATCATCCGCACCGCCGACATTCCAGGGTTGCGGGTTATTGAAGTTTTGGCCGTTGATGCCCACCCACACATATCCCGTCGAATTCGTGCTGTTGTTGGCGGAAGCCGTAAAACCTGCCTGACTGCCGGTCCCGAGGCTGGTATTCGTGATCTGCAGCTGGATATAGTCATTCACACTGTCGGTAATATTCATCGTCGTGTTATTGCTGGCCTTCGTGCCAATGACATCTAACATCGACTGCGGAACTGAATTGTTAATGCCCACATACTTCGTCGCACTATCCACATAAAGCCTGGTGACCCCGTTCGTCTTAAAGAGCAACGGATGATTGTCGGTCGTCCCGATGAAATTCTTCGATGAATTCGTGCCCGAATTGCCACCGGTCAACCACGGCGTAGTCCCGTTAGCCATCGATACCCAGGTCGACCCACTGTAATAATAGTAGCCTGCCGCGAGTCCACCCGTGCCGGTGCAATAAACGAACAATCCCGTGGCGGGGCTGCTGATCGTTAAAACATCCGTGAGGCTGGTGAGGGCCACCTGGGGAGGCAAAAAGCCCTTATCGGTGCTTGTAATCTGCAACATGGCGCTGGCGCTGGGGGCCGAGCTGCTGCCGATATTCATTTGTGCCGTCGCATTCAGCCCGACAGCCAGGCTCATCAAATACAAAAGGGTACGCTTAACGCTCATAATTCAATTTTTAGGGTAGGGGATAGGAGGCCGATCCCGTCGACCCAAAAAAACGCGCACAAGGATGGGATATTAGCCCCAACAGGCTACAGTCCAGAAAAATAAGATGGGAAACCTAAGACCCGATAAAGGAATCCCGTAGTGGAAGTGGAAGTATAAGGAATGTAAATGTTTACACTTACCTAAAATTAGGTAACCTCACCTAAAATTCATAAAACTTTAACGAACCATACGTAAGACCCCCGCTTTCATCCGTTTGCACATTGAAATACTGCTAATATGAAAAGGGCGATCTTCTCCTTCCTGGATGGTGAACGGCGGGATCATCCCGGCAACGACGTTCTCGACGAGGCCAACGTAAACCTGGTCATCGGTCTCGGTGACAAAGCAGTCCTTGCGGACACGGCCTTCTATGCGAAGCTTCACCAGGACTATCCTAACGCGGAGATCGTCCTTTGCTCCACCGCGGGTGAGATCTTCGACGACACCGTACAGGAAAGCACCGTATCTATAACTGCCGTGCAATTTGAAAAGAGCCTCGCCCGTTCCGCCATGGTCGACATCAACCATTTTAACGGTTGCAGCTACGAGGCGGGAAAGACCCTTATACAAAACCTCACGCACTTCGATGATCTTTCTTATATCCTTGTGTTCTCCGATGGCAGCCAGGTCAACGGCAGCGAATTGGTTAACGGCATCAACAGCCAGGTACAGGGAAAGGTACCGGTAACCGGCGGCCTCGCCGGCGACGGCGCTGCTTTTCAGAGCACCCTGGTAGGACTCAACGCCCAGCCGGGCCATGGTCAGATCGTAGCGATCGGCTTCTACGGCCGCGATCTCGAGGTGTCGCACGGCTCCATGGGTGGCTGGGAGTCCTTCGGACCGGAACGAACGATCACGCGAAGCAAAGCCAATCAGTTATTTGTCATCGATGACGAATATGCGCTCGATCTGTACAAAAAATACCTCGGCCCTTATGCCAAGGAACTTCCCGGTTCTGCCTTATTGTTTCCCCTCATGGTCCGGCTTTCCGACGATGAAGAACCCGTCGTCCGGACCATCCTTTCCATCGACGAAGACTCCCGCAGCATGTTCTTTGCCGGTGACGTCCCCGAAGGCGCCGGCGTCAGATTCATGAGGGCGAATTTCGACCGGCTCGTCGACGCCGCCAGCACCGCAGCCAACCAGGCGCTCACCGAACGCCGACCGTCCCTGTCGATCCTCATCAGCTGCGTCGGCCGCAAGATCATCCTCGCAGGTAGGGTCACAGAAGAGGTGGAAGCCGTGAAAGAGGTTTTTGGCGACAAAACGCTCATCACCGGCTTTTATTCCTATGGCGAGATCGCACCGCCCTTCGCCGGAACCCAATGCCAGTTGCATAACCAAACCATGACGATCACCAATCTTTCCGAACGCTAATGCCCCTCAACAAATTACTGGAAAGACAGCTCAAAAAATACCTGCCGCCGGAGTTCATCGCCGACGAAAAGCTTTTGAGATTCATTCAGGCCGTCGACGATTCTTACAACGGTTATGAAAAAGATAAGACCCTGGCCGATCATGCCTCCCGCCTCAACGAAGACGAATATGTCCGGATCAATGCAAAATTGAAAAGCGAAGTCCTCGGCCGTCGCCAGGCCATAAGGCTCCTCAACGATGCGATTGCCCGAATGGACGAGCCGAACGATCAGCAGACCTCAGGCCTACCGGACGAAGACAGCCTCGATGCGACCCTCGCCCATCTAGAAGACCAGCTCGCCCGTAGAAAACAAATGGAAGCGGAATTGAAACGGCTTTCCCTCGTCGCCAGCGCAAACGAGAACGGCGTAGTCTTTACCCAGCCCTCGGGTGCGATCTTCTGGACAAACGAAGGCTTTTGTAAAATGACGGGCTTTTCCCCCCACGAGATCATCGGTAGGACGCCCATCGAAGTCTGCAAAGGCCCGCTCTCGGACCGCGAAGTGCTTCGCCAAATGGTGGAAGACTTTAGCGCAGGCAAGACTTTCTGCGCGGAAGTGATCCACTACCGGAAAGATGGAAACTGGTTCTGGGGCCGGGCCACAGGCCAGTCGATACTCGACGACCAGGGACGCGTTCTCCAATATTTCGCCCTCATCGAAGATATCACGAACGAAAAATTAGCCCAGGAAAAATTGGGCGAGTTCGAACGGAAATTCAAAACGGCATTCGAAAAGCTCGGCGATAACTGCTGGGAGCTCGACTTTCAAACCGGCGAGACTTACTTTTCGCGCAACACGGAGCAATGGTGGCATCGCATAGCCGAAGAAGACCGCTGGATCCTCGAAAAACGGCAGGAGCGGTACAAGAACAACGAGACCGATCACGATGCCATCGAATACCGTCTCCACGGCCAGCCCGGTGAAGAGAAATGGATCCTCGACCGCAGTGTCGTCATCGAACGCACGCCGGACGGCCGGCCTTCGAAGATCATCGGAACCCACACGGATATCACCGCGCAGAAAAAGCTCGAAAAAGACCTCATCGAAGCGCGTCTGCAGGCGGAACAGTTCGCCCGGTCCAAGGACAATTTTCTCGCCAACATGAGCCATGAGATCAGAACCCCCATGAACGCCGTATTGGGCATGGCGGGACAGCTGGCAAAGACCAGGCTCGATGACCGGCAGCGGTTTTATCTCGATACCATCTACTCCGCTTCCGAGAACCTCCTCGTGATCCTCAACGATATTCTCGACCTCACGAAGATCAAAGCCGGAAAGCTCAGCCTGGAAAAGATCGGCTTCCGGCCGGCCGATGTCCTGGACAGGGCCATCCAGGTCATGCTGCACAAAGCACAGGAAAAGGGTCTCCTCCTGCGCATCTCCTTTTGCGATCCCCACCTCGAGGATGTGTTCATCGGCGACCCGTACCGGCTCAACCAGATCCTCCTCAATCTATTAAGCAACGCTATCAAATTCACATCCGAAGGCAGCGTCGAACTCTCCTGTAAAGTCCTGGCAGACACTCATAATACTCAAAACATCTCCATCGAAGTGACCGACACCGGTATGGGCATGGACGAAAATTTCATTGAAAACCTGTTCGAGAAATTCACCCAGGAATACGATTCCGTCACCCGAAAATACGGCGGCACCGGTCTCGGCATGAGCATTTGCAAAGAGCTTATGACCCTCATGGGTGGCGATATCCACGTCAGGAGCAAAAAGGGCGCCGGAACCACCGTGACGTTACTCGTCGAGCTTGAAAAAGGCAGCCAGGACGACCTGGTGTCTCGTGACAATACGCCCGTGGATACCGATATGCTGAAAGACAAGAAGATCCTGGTGGTAGATGATAACGAAATGAACCGGCTCGTAGCAACCACTATTCTCGATAACTACGGCACCATCATCTTCCAGGCTGCTAACGGGCGGGAAGCGGTAGACTTTCTACGCGGGCATTCCGTGGATATCGTCCTCATGGATATTCAAATGCCGGTGATGAGCGGTCTGGAGGCCTCGCAAACGATCCGCCGCGAGATCAGCACCGACCTGCCGATCATCGCACTCACGGCGAATGCTATCCGCGGCGAGAACGACAAATGCATCGCCGCCGGGATGAACGATTACCTTTCAAAACCATTTGAAGAGAATGCCCTGATAAAGATGATCTCGGGCTGTATTGCCCGCCGGCCTGTGCAAGACACGCTGAAACCTGGCCCCGCGCCGACCCCCGACAGCAAACCACTATACGATCTTCGCAGGCTGGAAGCCATCGGCCAGGGAAACAAAGCTTTTGTAGGTAAAATGATCCAGCTTTTCATCGACCAGGTTCCTCCCTTGCTCGGGGAGCTAAAAGCCGCCGGCGAGGCGAGGGATTTTCAAACCATCCATGCAAAGACGCATACGCTGAAACCCACCCTGCACAACTTTTCTATCGACAGCATCAACGAACAGGTACGGGAATTGGAAGGCATCGCTCTTACCCGGACATCCACAGACCATATCGATCAGCTCGTGCAAACCATCTCGGCCGTGATCGGCGAGGTCCTGGCGAAGCTCAAGACACACTAGAAGACTATCTTGCCGCACCACGCCAGCTGACCGTTGAGATAAAGCGCTGCCACACCCAGGGTGCGAAGCCCGTCATGCGGGATATCGATGGCATTGGCGCCCCTGTTAAATGAAACCACCCGCTTTTCGATCGCCTGTCCGCTCACGGAATATAGCACAAGCTCTCCCTTACAATCGGCGACCGTATTGACAGCCAGGGTCGAGTTTCCGGGAATATTTCGGGTAAGATAGATCGAGGACGCCGGCATTACCCCCGCATTTATCGTAATGATCGGCGAATAAAAAATGGACCCATCCACCGTCGTCACCTTCAGCCGGTAAAGATTGGCAGAGGCCAGCGGATGCTCGTCGGTAAACATGAAAACGCCCGATCCGTCGCTCCGGCCGGCATAGGGATTGAGCACCGTGCCGATCGTGACGAAATCATTAAATCCGTCACTGCGTTCTACCATATAAGTGAGGTCGGAATTCGAACTCCCATCATTCCACCGCAAATCGCTAGCCCCGCCATCGACAACCCCATTGAGCTGAATATAACGCGTAGCCAGCGCCGTAAACAGGGCCGCAGACACAGGAATCGAAGCTGTTGCCGTACACCCGTTCCTTTTCTCCGTCACCGTAAGATTATAGGTTCCCCAAACGGTATCGGTAAGGGGATTTTGTATCGTAGAAGTAAAACTATTGGGCCCGCTCCAGCTCCAGGTAAGCCCCTTTGATCCACCAAACGGCGTCATATAATCGCTCTTGGCCGTATCGCCGCCATAAAGCTGAAGCTCACTGCCCACCAGACCGACGTTGGCGGTTGCAACGGGTCGGGTCGTATCGATCGGAACAACAATGGTATCTATCGCCGCGGCCGGGCAACCCTGCGCGGGCGAAGCCGACACGATATAGCTGCCGGGCTTGTTGATCATCAGCTGACTGCTATCCGAATTGGAGTTCAGGATGTTTCCTCCGCCAATAGCCGTCCAGGAATAATAGGCCGCGGTAGTGACATCCGTCAGCTTTATCGTGCCCCGCACATGGTTACACCGCAACGTGTCGCCTTTCATGGTAAAATCCATCACCGGCGGCCGCAAAAATGTAAGCGGCGTCACGAAGTCCTGCAAGTTGGACGTAAACGAGCTAGACGACCGGGAAGCAAAAAAGATATTGGAAAAAAGCGACACGCAGGGGTTGAGCGTCGAGTACAAAGCCGGGTCCACCCCGATACGCGTTAGATTCAACCCCACCTCGATAAATTGAGCAGAGATATAATTCGCACTCCAACCGGAACTGCTGTTGCTCGTGCCCCAGGGCGTGGCATACGTGGTATCGTTCGCCGCCGTTGCCGAATAGTTGGAAAGACCGCCGCCAAAAGCGGTAGATCCGGTCTTACTTACCACCGAGGCATAGCCATAGGTTCCGAGCGTATTAAGGCTGTAGTTGGCGTTGAAATCGAAATATTTCGGAGCCAGCGCGCCGCCATAATAGGTGCTGTACGTCGACGAGCTCACCCAGATGCGAACATCGATCACCGGCACGGACCCGGGTGCGAACGAGACGGCCACGATCATATCCCCCGTTTGCGTGATATTACCCGCCGCATCGAAAAGCCATTCCGTATGTCCGGCGTTGGTACCCGCGGAGGTAAAGGTTCCCGTAGTGGAGTTAAAACCAAAAGAATTCTTATACAATTCGACATCGTAATAGCTGTTGGCCGATGAGCCATAGGCCGCAATACCGGTGAAGAACCAAAGGGAATCGTATACGGTCTTCCCATCGCGCCGCATGTGCGCATAGACGTCTACGAGGTCATTCTTACTGGGCGTGGAGCTCACCCCGCCTAACCATACATTGGGGTTATCACCATTCTTGGCGGAGATGCTGAAGACCGTGGAGTCCTTGAGGGATGCTGCCGAAGAAAAATCCCGGCCATAAGCGGCGTCGAGCCAGAGCTTTCCGTTGACCTTGGCATAAAGCAGCTGTGACATCCGTTGGCTAAAGGCAGGGTTGGCGCCGGCCTGCAACAACGCAAGATAGCCGGCCGAATTCGCGGTGTCGATGACATTATATCCGGTAGCGCTGGGAGCGAACCAGTCGTCACTGGCGACGGCGCCGGTAACGATGCCAGCCTTCATCCAATTGGTACGGGTGTCGGCATCGACGCCGAAATTGGCGTAGAGACCCCCGTTGTTCAACTGCGCTAAACCCCGTAGCGGAAGGACACCTATGGCCATCACAAGGATACGTAAATATGTTTTCATAGCAACGGATTTTCATATATAGGGAATAAACCGTCTTGTTAGGACGGCTATTCCCTGAAAAACAGACCCGGACAACAAAGCATGCGTTCAATGCCCGGACCGTTTTGTCTTCACAGGTATTACTTCAACGGCAACGTCGTCGTCGCGACATTGGTCACGGCCCCGTCCGTTACGGAAACCGTGAACGATGTATCTCTATACAATGAATCTAATGCATGATAATTGATGGTCCATGAACCAGCGGGAACCCCAGCGATCAGATAAGCGCCCGTCGCGGAATCCGGCAAAGCCATCAGGGTATCCGTGCCTGCCACCGCCAGGACTTCCGGACTTGCAACCCCAGGCAGCACAATCCCCTTGATGCTGCCGCCCATCGCCTCGGTATAAGTACGGATCACCGGTTTCAGAATAAAACCGCCATTGCCTGTCGCGACGATGCTGCTACCGGCGTTGAAGTCGATCCAAAGCCGGTAGAGTATGCCACTCGTCAACGTCGCATGGATATTGAACTTAAGACCACTCTGTTGTGCGCTAGGAGTCTTTAAGGAATAAGATTGTCCGTTCACCACGACACTGTTGCTATCTCCCAGCGTCATCCGCATCTGAGAAATAGTACCGGCTGCCAGATTTACGGAAGCCAGCACTGTGTCTATCCCGTTTCTAAAATCCAGCAGATTGTACACACCGGGGCGCAGCATCGGCACGGTCACCCATCCACTGGTCGTGCCCGTGTCCGACGATACGTTTACCTCGACCTTTTCAACATCGATGTACACGGCGTCATAGTTGCCGGGAGCATCGGTAAGTCGAACCTCAAGTGTAGCATTGCCTTCTGTGCTGCTACTTTTCCTGCAGGCCGTAAAGATCAGGAGGCCTGCAACCATCGGAGCTAAAGAAAACCAAAGAATACTGCGCGTGTTGTTGTTTTTCATGAGTATCAAATTTCTGTATATAAGACAGATTCGCGCGCAGGAAGGTCCTAGTCCCGGGACGAAAAGTTGCATCAAAAAGTATACATATACGTAATGCTCGGGATCACAGGTATCAACGGCAGCTGTTTGGCGATGACTTTCCTGGTCGCCGGATCTATCGTCCTGTAAACAAAGGAGTTATTATTGCGGGCATAGACGTTGTAGACGGAAAAGATCCACTCAGAGGTCGTCGTCCTCCGCCCCCATACCTTGTTCTTGACATAATGAATACTGAGATCCAGCCGGTTATAAGGGCTCAACCGATAGTTGTTCTGGATGATATCCCACGAACCCGTGGTATCGATGTTGCGGTTCCTGCCCACCGCCCGTCCACGCCCATTGCTATGGCCCGGACTGGAATAAAGCGGGTCACTACCCGGAACATAAGTGGAATCGGGACTCAATGAAAAAGCGCGGCCGGTGGCAAAGAGAAAATTCAAAGCCACCTTCCAATGCGACGTCAGCGCATACACGGCGGAAAGATCCAGCATATGTCGCCTGTCATAAGCAAAAGGAAAACGCTGGCCTTCATTGAGTGAATCGAATTGCTCATAAGCATAAGCCAATGTATAGGATAGCCACCCCGTGAGTCGCCCCCTGTTCTTTCGAAGAAACAACTCGGCCCCATAGTCCCGCCCATTGCCAAAGATCAGCTCGCTGTCGATGCTGTTGTCGATCGTTGGCGTCGGCGCACCTCCGAACAACAGTTGATTGTTCAGCCGCTTGTAATAGACCTCCATGCTTGCCTGGACCCGATTGCCCGCGAAATTCCGGTATACCCCCGCCGTGACCTCTTGCGAACGCTCCGGCTGGACCACACTGTTGCTGCCGATCCAGATCTCGGCCGGAAAGGTCGCGTTATAGCTCTGCACGAGATGGATATACTGATGCATGGAAGTAAAGGACACCTTCACACTCGTCACCGGGTCCAGCAGATACAATAAACTTACCCGCGGCTCCAGCGAGAAATAATGTACACCCGGCTTCTCATAGTAAGGCGCTCTTATGCCGGCATAAACCTGCCAGCGCCGCCCCAGTTTTATCTCATCGCCCGCATAAGCAGCGAATCGTGAAGCCGTTTTAGGGGGCAATCCGCCGGGAACGATATTCACCGCAGAATCCGCGGGCGCCACCTTACCGCTAAGCGATGCCGGATATAGCGTCTGATAAAGATAGTCTGCTCCCGCGGTGACCGTGTGTTCCCGCGAAGGATACCACGAGAAATTGGTTCGGACATCGACATCCCGGATACCCGAATACAGCTGCGCAAAATAGCCCTGTTGTGTCGCACTAAGGAATT
Organism: Chitinophagaceae bacterium; assembly: GCA_025934485.1. Classification (GTDB taxonomy): domain Bacteria; phylum Bacteroidota; class Bacteroidia; order Chitinophagales; family Chitinophagaceae; genus Puia. Next base: position 12,852 of record JAICXX010000080.1, on the reverse strand, counting down.
GATGATAGTTGTCGTATTCGACAATGGTGTTGGAAAAGACCTTTCCCGAATATTGATGATTCCATCGCGCCGTGATCGCCGTATTCCCAAAATGCATCGAATACCCGATGCCCGAGCTGTCCGTACTGTCGCTGGCATAGGTGTTGTTGTCCCGGCCCGTATAAAAGCTCAAAAGGATGCGATCCCGGGGTGTCGGCTGGAAATTGAGCTTTGCATTGACGTCGTAGAAATAGTAGTTGCTGAAATAATTGTTCCGCAAAAAAGGACGCAGCAAGACGTCCGTAGCGCTCCGGCGACCGGAGACAAGGAACGAAGATTTTCCGGGCTCCAAAGGGCCATAAAGCGTAACCCCGGACGTCACGGAACCCAGCTGCACATTGCCGCCGGTCTGGTGGTTATTGCCATCCTTCATGACCACATCCAGCACCGAACTCACATGATCCCCGTAGTTGGCAGGGAAGCCTCCCTTGAACAGCGTCGCCCGTTTGATGGCCGGCGGATCGAAGGTGCTCACGAGCCCGAAGATATGACTCGGATTATACAAGGTCGCATCATCCAGCAGGATAAGATTCTCCCCGGTGGTCCCGCCCCGTACAAAAAAGCCCGGCGTACCGTCGATGCCGGCCTGAACTCCCGGCAGCATCTCCACGCTGCTCATCACATCTCCACTGCCGTTCACGGATGGTGCCGCAGCGATAACCTCCGATCCTACGTCGATGAGACCGGGCGGATTCTTCTTTACAAAGTCTTCTCTTTTGTCTTTTAGCAACACCACCCGGCTGACCTCTTCCTGCCCGGTATCCAGCTGCAGATCGAACGACACTGGCATAACAGCAGCCGAGTCGACAATCGCCCGCCGCTCCGGTTTATAGCCCACATATGAAACCTCGATGCCCGCACTATCCCGCACATTCACCGTAATTGAATAAAATCCATAATTGTTGGATAACACCCCCACCGTGCTATCGGCGATAACATAGATACTGGCGCCCGCAAGCACCTCCCCCGTACGAATATCCCGGATATAACCATGGAGCGTGACCTTCGAAAGCGTTGGCGCCTGTAACACCACCTGGTCACCGATTTGCCGGTAGGTGAGCGTAGTCTGACGAAACAACGTGGCAAGGAAAATAGGCAACGGCATCGCCGAAGCCGTAATCGAAACGGTCGGTTGATTCTTTAGCAAAGCTGTTGGATAGGCGAATCGGAAAGGAACACGGGCCTCGATGATCGCCAGCGCCTGGGGGAGGGGCTGGTTCTTGATCGTCACAGTCACAAGCGGCTCCCGCGGCGGCGCCTCCTGGGCAGCCACCCGCTGAAAGACCAAAGAGAAAAGCACGATCAACCCCGCCTTTATATTCATCTATTCCTATTCCTTTCTTTCGAGAACGTATGTTCCGTCACGGATAGTATACTTTAGACCTGCAGAGGAACAAATGACCTCCAATGCATTCTCGAATGCTTCCCCTTCGAGGTTGAGTGTGAGTCGCTTTTGCGCAACAGCAGGATCGGCAAGCGTGATCCGCTTGCCCGTTCTCATTTCAAGATTTACAAGGATAAGGGATAACGGCGCATCCACAAATCGCAGGCTGTCAGCACCGCCTGCCGCCGTTTCCCTTATTCCTTCGGCTCGCCTTGAACCCGTGTACAGGCAAATGGCGCCGCCCGCAGCTATTTCTGTCGACTTTCTGTTTTCATTTTGTATAAAAACTATTCGCCCCGAAATCACTCGCACAACGATGCTGTCCGCTGTTTTATCGATCGTAAAACTCGTACCGATATCGCGAATAGTGGCCGCATCCATATCCACTTCGAAAGGCTGATCGGCCTTATGCACTACATCGAACCGCGCTTCTCCATCGATAAGCTCTATCGTGCGGTTTGTTTTATTGTATCCTCGTGCTAATGAGAGCCGGCTTTGCGGCCCGATCACCACCGTCGAACCATCCGGCAAGGAAACCGATCGCTGTTGACCCGCCGTCGTAGCATAACCGACAGCCCCATTCTTCGCGGAGAAATACCACAATCCCGCGCCCGCGACAAGGATCACAACAGCCGCCGCAGCAGCCCATGATTTCAGCGTAAGCACCCTTGCTTTTCCTTTGCCCATCCTCCGCTGAACCTTCGCCCATGCTTCATCTTCCCGCGCCGCAGCATAGAGCGGATAGTCTGCAAGCTCTTCCCTATACAGCCGGGTGACCCGGTCATAGGTTTCCTGGTTGGCTGCCGAAGCTTCCAGCCATTCATTGAGTTGCAACTCCTGCTCTTTTGTCAATTCATCTTGCATTGCTGATAATATTAGGTCCCATGGGAGTCCCGCATCATCATATGGTGTCCGTTCGTCCATGTTCATAGTATAAGACAAAAAAAAGGTGTTCCTGGCCCTAGTGGTGACACCAAAAAAAATAATTAACTGCCATTAGCCACAAAGGCAGGTGTTTATAATCAAATAAAACCTTATGCAGGTCCTTCATGGCCCGCGTGATATGATTCTTTACCGTCTTTATGGAGATGCCCAGCCTGTCCGCGATCTCCTGCTGTTTCAACCCTTCGAAACGACTCAGCTTGAATACCTTCCTGCATTGATCGGGCAGTTCATCGATAGCCTTGTAAAATTTGAGCTTTAGTTCATTGTCCTCCATCTCTTCCCATTCCTCCGCCGCCCGCAGGTCTTCCCTCAGCTCCTCGTGGCGCAGCCGCTCCCGTTTACGTTTATCCAGCGCATTGAGACTTTGATTGACAACCGCCCGGTAGAGATAGAATTTCAGCGATGCCTGTATGTCCAGGGTAAGTGCATCTTCCCAAATGCGAATAAAAACGTCATTGACGATCTCTTCGGCTGCTTCGGGGTCCCGAAGATATTTGCAGGATGCCAGAAAAAAAAGCCGGTAATTCGCCTTATAGTACGCTTCAAAAATCTGCTCATCCCGCTGTCGTATTGCTTGCCAGATTTGTTCTTCCTCAGGGCTCATGGTTGCAGAACGATATGACATTGAAAATATTATCATCGGCCGCTCCCTATTTGTCTGTAGAAAAAAAACGACAAATGTGTAGGGAATTCGCCGAAAATCTATTATATTCGTATAAAATCCAATATTCAACTCCTTATCTATGCCCAACCCGTTAAAGATCGTCCTGTGTGACGATGACCCCGACGAAGAGCTGATCTTCCGGCTTGCCCTTGAGCCATTGCGTATCTCGTTCGAATTGACCTGGATACCAAATGGCTGGCAATTGATCGATCACCTCATGGAAACGAACTCCAGTCCGGATCTTGTCTTTCTCGACGTTGACCTCGGAGCAGGACTGTCAGGCATTCAGGTCTTGCCCCCCATTCGAAAGATCTGTCCGAAGACGCGCATCGTCATACATTCGGGCCGGAATGACAAGGAAAACATAAAAGCCGCATTCGACGCCGGTACAAATTTATATATCGTAAAAGATTATTCTCTCACCAATTTTCAATTGACCCTGAGAGCCGTATTCGGTAACCACGGCAAACCTACAACCTGCCCGGATCGTACTCTCTTTCCTGCGGCGTAACGCATCGACCCGCCTGCACAACCTCCCCGCAAGATCCAGGTTATTCTCTCATTCCCATTTAAGCCCGCTGGCGATGGCCGTCACGGGCTTTTTTATTTATCTGCCGGTTACAAAATTCCTTCTGGCCTTTACTAAGGACAAAGGACCGCCAGTGCACCATGCCGCCGCCTTTCCCACAATTTCCCCGCCACTCTGGACCTCAACGCTTTATCGCATGACACCAGAACTTCCCTATATCACCATTGTGGACGATGATCCGGACGACCAGGAATTCTTACGCGCCGGAATGGGACGATGCTTTCCGGACGTCGCAGTAATGCCATTCGGCAACGGCAACGAGTTGTTGACCTACCTCGATAAATGCAGTAACAAAATGCTTCCCCTCGCCATGATCCTCGATTATAAGATGCCCGGTCTCACCGGCGCGGACGTACTCAGGTTCACCGGCAACGGCACTCCCTATTCCTCCATTTCCAAAGTCGTCTGGAGCACTTCCCGCCTCCGCAAAGAGATGGATGAATGCCTCGCGCTCGGCGCCCTCCGCTGGATCGTCAAACCAAGCACGAACGACGAGCTCGACCTGGCCATCCGCTCGCTCGCACCCACACTCTTCAAGTTATTTATGTCGGAAACGTCGATGCCGTAACACCGGCCACCGCGACTAGCGGCGACCCAGCACCGCATGCCACAGGATCGATGCCGTAACAACTCCCAGCAAAAAACAGAGGATCAATTTTATGACGGAATATGACTTGCCTTTGAATTGCATAACAGCCATTTTACTTGGTCTTCAGGTCGACGCGAACTTTCTCGCTCTTCTTCGATTTAATGGTGATCACTTTTTCGATCTCATCGCTATACATACCCCGGATCCTGATCGTAACATAGTACTTGCCCGCCGGAACGGCGGAAATATCGATGCCCTGCCCGGCATCGGCGGCATATCGCTGATAGATCACACCGGCACCCGTAAGATCATACCTGTCGAAGATAACCAGCACCGAATCGGTGTGATCCTGAGCGGTCACGATCTCGTTGAACTGCAAACGAACGGCGCCGGCATTGGCGAGAGCCGTAGTGGCAGCAACAGCATTAGCGACCGCAGGAACCGGGGCGGGACCGGGGTTGGCTTCTGCGCGAACGCCAACAATCAGCACTATGAGGAAGAAGATAAACTGTTTCATTATGTCTGTTAGAAATCAACCCACGTGCCATACATAAAACAATAATAATCATTAAACCACATATGTGTTTATTTCACATTCATTCCGCTTACAGGAACGTTGTCCATTTCCGGGACGGCTCGATCCATCATGCCGACCCAGGCCTGATAGACTGCATGAACTCCGAAGGCGACTGCCCATAAGCTTTCCTGAACACCCGCGAAAAATACGAAGCGCTCTGCAGTCCAATCCGTTCGGCTACCACGCTAAGCGGCACATCCTCTTGCGTCATGATAGCGATGGCTTTCTTCAACCTTACGGTCTTGATGAACTCACCGGTAGACTGCCCCGTGATGCTCTTGATCTTGAGATACAATTGTGTCCGGCTCGTGAACAGCTTACTACACAGAAAATCGATGTCCAGTTCCGGTTCCTGGATATTTTCATCGATCAGATTGAGCAACTCCTGCACAAAGACCTTATCCTTATTTGTCTGCACCAACTCCGTGGCTTGTGTCAGATAGTCCTTCGTGTACTTCGAGCGCAACCGGTCCCGGTGCTCAAAAACATTTTTGACCATCAGCAGCAAGAGCTCGATACTCACCGGTTTGGAAAGATAATGATCCGCGCCCGATTCCATGCCCGCTATCTGGCTTTCGATCGCATCCCTGGCGGAAAGGATCAAAAATTGAATATGGCTCGTTTCGAACGTGGATTTGATCTGTCGGCATAATTCTATCCCGTCCATCTCCGGCATCATCACATCACTGATGACCAGGTCAGGCATTTTTTCAATCGCCGCGGCCAGGCCGGTCCTGCCATTGGCCGCGGCATATACAGTATACACCTTGCCGAGTGTAGCACAAAGAAAATCGCGCAGCTCCGGGTTGTCTTCGACTACCAGTATGCTTCTTGCAGAACGGTCATGGGTTTTCTCAGGCTCCCCGGCAAGCGGCACGGCCGGAACGATCGACGGGTCGATGGGCTCGAGCCCTGGCTGGAAATCCTGGCCTATCGCCCGCTCTTCAGACCCATACTCGTCGGCACCCCACGGCAATCCTACCAGGATCTCCGTCCCCCTGGATGGTTCACTATACACCGCAATAGTGCCTTTATGCAACAGGGTTAAGCTTTTTACCAGCGCAAGACCCACACCCGAACCCATCTGTTCGTTGCTTATCCGGTAATACCTGTCGAAAATATTGCTGATCGCCTCCTTGTTGATCCCTATGCCCGTATCCCGGATCAGTAAGTAAACATAAGCGCCGGCCGTATAAGCAGCATTAGGTAGCAAAAACTCATTGCTGAAAGAAGGCACGAACGCCGCCCTCTCCCGCAGAATCTCCAGCCGGATGGAACCATCCTGCTGCGTATACTTCAACGCATTGTACAAAAGATTCATGAGGATCTTCTCCACGATCTGTCGGTCGAAATAGTTCGTAAAAACACAACCTCCCTCATTCACAAAGACAAAATTGATCGACTTCTGATCGGCCAACGCCTTAAAATCGTCATACACATTTTCACAAAGCGCCTCCAACGAAATTTCCTCCACCCGCAGCCGGATCACGCCATCGGCCACTTTTTTGAAATTCATCAGCTCATTCAGCAGATTCGTAAGCCGTTTAACATTCCGGAACATCATCTCAAAGGTCCCACGCTGTGGCGATTCCTTCGCCTCTCTGACCATCCCTTCCAACGGTGCAGAGATCAGGGTCAACGGCGTCCTGAGCTCGTGCGATATATTGGCGAAAAAGTCGAGCTGCTGCCGGTACAGCTCTTCCTTTTGCTGATGCATCTCCTCGCGTTTTCGTTCCTTCACCGCCGTAATGGCCAATTTGCGCTTCAGCCGGTACCAACGGCCCTGATAAATATAGACCCCCGTAAGCAGGCTCAGGATAAGTACGGCGTAGGTCACCTTCGCCAAAAACGAATTCCACCACGGCGGCGTAACGACAACGGGCAGGATCGCGGCATTGCCGCTCCAAAGGCCGTCATTATTGGTAGCTTCCACCCTAAACGTATAAGCGCCATAGTCCAGATTGCTGTAGGCGGCCGTTGGATTCAGCCCATCCGTATAGTTCCAGTCATGATCATAACCTATTAGCTTATACCGGTACCGGCATTTCTGTGGATTGGCGAAATGCATGGCGCTAAAGCCGATCACAAAGTTGTTTTGCAGGTGGTCGAGCTTCAACCGGTTCATGAAATCGATCGTCATAGGAAGACTATTTTCCGCAGAATCGGAAACCCCATATACGACCCGCCTGTTATTGATGCTTATATCCGTAAAAGCAGGCCGGGCAGGTACCGGGTTCAGCCGGATGTCCGCCGGATTGAAATAGTTGAGGCCGTTGATACCACCGAAGAACAACCTGCCATCTGCAGCCTTGTAAGATGCGTTGACCTTAAAGCTGTTGCCCAGGAGCCCATCGTTCTTATCGTATTTCACCACGCTGCCTGTGGCCGCATCCATACACAATAACCCGTGCCCGCCCATCCATACCTTTCCCGAATCGTCCGTTTCGATGCTTTCGACATCCAGGAACACCCCTTCGTCTTCTCCATAAGTCTTCACGGTAAACCTGCCGTTCGCGTCGTCGATACGCAGCCTGTCCAACCCACCGCCGATCGTTCCCACCCAATAGGTCGAGTCGTCGATCTGCCGGATCGGATACGTGTAATTGGAACTCAGGGAAGGACCATCAGGTCTGGCCCTAAAGGTATCGCTATGCAGGACATTGCCTCCCCGGTCGACCAATAACCTGTCCAGCCCGTGGGTACTCGAAACCATTATAATAGGCCGTCGCTTCTCTGCAAAAATAAAAAACGCCTCTCCATAATACTTCACAGGGTCATGTCGTCCCAGTACGATCACCCCGGAGGGATCGGTATGATTGCCGAACCAGATATTGCCATAACAATCCTGTACCAGCATTTCGATACTATGTCGCGGGAAATTTTCACTCCCCGGTAAATGCACCAACGATTTCCGACTGGCATCCAGGACTTCGATACCCGAGGCATCGCCGACCCAAAGCCGGCCCTCCCGGTCGACCAACAATGCCGAGACATTGTTTCCATTCAATCTTACCGCCGTCGAACCGTCATTATAAAAATAAAACCGCCCCGTCTTGTAGTCATAGCGGTTTAAACCTTTGTTCGTCCCGATCCATAGCCGCTCCCCGTTTTCGTCAAGGATGCTCTTGACGATGTTCCCTGTAAGGCTGTTTGGCTGGCCTTCTTCGGGCGCGATGGTAAAAAATAGCTTTTCGTTCAGATCGCAATAATTCACCCCGTGCCCAAAGGTACACGCCCAAAGACACTGACTCCGGTCGATGAACACATCGGTAATGTCGCTGGCGTGTAGCCCGGTCGCGGCGCCGCTGGGCTCTATCGTCTGGATCGGCCGAAGCGTACTATCCAGCCTGATCAACCGCCGGCTGGTATTGACCCAGTATTCTCCCGTGTTATCGCCGGCCGCCTTACCCAACCCCTCGCCGCCGGGTTCGCGGTATTCGCGCAGCACCCGGACAACCCCTCCCGGCATCAGCGATGAGACAAGCATGAGCCGGCTGCCACCGGTCAACAGCAGCCTCCCTCGGGGATCGAGCCCAATGCGATTGAACCCGCCTGCCGAACCCACCGAACCCGCCGAAACCCCCGAAGCCCCCGAACCGGCCGAAACCGTTAGGCCTTCGACTGTTACGGCCCTAAAACCACGATCTTCCGACCACTGCCACAACCCCTGCTCGCCCACCAGCAATAAAACCCCATCACCCATCGATTGTCCATCGGTAAATTGTATTCCCGCCGGCGACTGCAATGGCCGTTCCTCCAACACGTCGCCCTTTATCGCATAGCAATGCAATTTGCCCCCTTCCAGTCCATAGAGAAGCCCGGATACGGACGTTACGATCCTGTTCAGCATCACCGGATCGCGGCCCTTGCTCAAATGGAAGTCTATATACCGTTCCGTTCGCCTGTCGAAGCGTTGTACTCCACCCTCGGTACACACCCAAAGGCCTCCGTCAGGACCAAGCGCAAGACTCTGTATCCGGTTCTTGAAGGCATTCCGGAAAGGCTCATTGCGGTTATAAAAGCGTTTGACATGATAGCCGTCGAAACGATCGAGGCCGAACAACGTGGCAATCCAGATAAACCCACTGCTATCCTAAACGATGTCATCCGCATCGGTATGCGACAGGTCCTCGTTTACCGTGAGATGGTTAAACCTAAAGGGACGCGGCTGAACCGTCGTCTGGCCATCCAGCACGTTTGTCGCAAGCAAAAAGAACAGCCCCCAGACTCCAAAATAGTTAAGCAGCCGCATCGCATGTAATTTACGCGTTATCCGAAACTTAGTGCCTTCTCAGTGCAAAAGTGTCAGCATTCGGATCGATTGTATCAGCGCCCGCAAACCGTTTTCGGATCAATCGTACAAATCTCCGGATGAATCGTACCGTACTGGTTTTCATCTATTTGCCATCTTTGGTCAACTAAAACTAATTGTCATATGCCACGCTCAAAATGGTTACTCACCATCCTTCTGCTCCTTTCGGCCGCCGGAACCCTGACGGCCGGCCCCCGGCCCATAAGCCCGCAGCCCGCACTTGCCCCCCGGCCCGTCAGAGGCAAGATCGTCGACGAAACCAACGGCCAGCCCATCGCGGGGGCAACGATCACCATCAAAGGCACCTCCTCCGCCGTCACCAGCGATGCCAAGGGGGAATTCACCATCCAGGCCGATAACAAGGATATCCTCGTTGTCACTTACGTGGGTTACGAAACCACGGAACGCGCGGCTAAAAAGGTCATGGAATTTTTTGCCCTGCATCCCTCCGCCCATAACCTTAACGAAGTCGTCGTAGTAGGGTATGGCACCCAGAAAAAGACAAGCCTTACCGCCGCCGTCTCCACCATAAACCCGGCGGTACTGGCCGAGAAACCCGTGGTCGACCTCACCAATGGTCTGGCTGGCAGGGCCTCCGGCCTTATCGCACAGCAATCCTCGGGCGAACCCGGGTTCGATATGTCGGCTATCTATATCCGCGGCATCGGCTCGACGGGAAATACCAATCCCCTTCTCATTGTGGACGGTGTCCCCAGGAACTTTAGCCGTCTCGACCCTGCTACTATCGAAACTGTCACCGTCCTCAAAGATGCCGCTGCGGTTGCGCCATATGGCGTCGCCGGTGCAAACGGGGTCATCCTCGTCACCACGAAAAAAGGCAAAACGGGCCGCCCATCTTTCTCCTACGACGGCTATGCCGGCATCCAAAACCCCACCCGCCTGCCCCAATTCGTCAATTCTTACCAGTATGCCCTGCTCCGCAACGAAGGAGCCACAAACGACGGGACGCCCATTCCCTATACGGCCTACGATCTGCAGAAATTCAAAGATCACACCGATCCCGACGGCCACTCCGACGGGCATCCCCTGAACGACATTATCCGAAACAACCGCCTGATAACTTACCACAACGCATCCCTCTCCGGCGGCTCCGACGACTTTAAATATTACGCTGCCATTGCCTATACCAATCACCAGGGCATGTGGTCCACGGACTATATAAAGAAATACAACGGCATCCTCAACTTAACCGCCAATCCCACCAAAACAACCACCGTAGGTTTCTCGGTCAATGGCTATATCGAAGATCAGCACTATCCAAGTCAGCAGACCTCCGGGGCCATCCTGGATCTTGCCGAACGCCAGCCGCCCACGGTGCCTACCTGGTATAGCAATGGGCTATGGTCGGCCTGGCAGGGTTATTCACTCATCGGTATCATCTACCATAGCGGATACATCGAGAACGAGAATACTTCCCTCCTTACCCAGCTGTCCATCGAGCAAAAGCTGCCCGTCAAAGGCCTGGCGATCAAAGGGGTCGTCAGCTATGACAATGGCCCCGATCCCTTGTTCGCTAACACCTCGCAATACAGCCGCACCTGGGAAACGCCCATTCCCTTTTACAATGTAGACACGACTACCCACCCTTATACCTATAATGCGGGAACCGAGGGGGTCGGCAAGCCGGCGTTGATCGAAACCTGGTCGCAGAACAAGGCGATGACCTACCAGGGCCTGCTCACCTATGCCGCCTCGTTTGGCAACAATGACATCAGCGCACTCGCCGTAGTGGAAGACCGCGTAGTCAATTACCAAACCTTCACCGCGACCAGGTACAACTATAACCTGGATATCGACGAGCTCAACTTCGGCGGCCCGCTGGCCACCGACGAAACCAATTCGGGCTATTCCTCCGGCGAAAAACAACTTGGCTACGTCTATCGCGCCAATTATGCCTATGATAAGAAATACCTGTTCGAAGCATCCGGTCGCTATGACGGCAGCTACCTGTTCGCTCCCGGCCATCGCTTTGGTTTCTTCCCCGCCTTCTCCGGCGGCTGGCGGCTCTCCCAGGAAAAGTTTATGCGGCGGATCACCTGGATCGATAACCTCAAGCTCAGGGGATCGTGGGGACAATCCGGCGGCTATCCGAGCACCAGTGGCGCGATCCAAACTTACCAGTACCTCAGCCCCTATAACGTGGTGAGTAGCTCTGCCGTCCTCGGTGGGAGCGGCACCCAGGGCATCCAGGAAGCGCTGCAGGGCAATCCCGCTATCACCTGGGAAAAATCGAGCAAGACCGATGTCGGCTTCGAAGCCGGATTATGGAAAGGGCTGCTGAGCATCGAAGCGGATTATTTCTATGAAAAAAGATCCAATATGCTCGTCAGCATCGGTAATGCACTCCCGGCGGAATATGGCATCAGCACCGGCCTCACTAACGGCGGCATCATGAGCAACCACGGCATCGACCTGACCCTCACCAGCACCGGAAATATTACCAAAGACCTGCGATACGATGTCAAAGGCACCTTCACCTTCGCCCGCAACAAGCTGCTCAAAGTTTATGAGAATAGCGCCACCTACAATAACCCCAACCGCCGGCAAACCGGCCGGCCGCTGAATACCCAATTCGGTCTCAAAGCCACCGGCTATTACAGCGCCGCCGATTTCAATCCCGACGGTTCACTCAAATCCGGCGAACCCGTCCCCAGCTTCGGTCCCGTCCAACCCGGCGATCTCAAATACGCCGATCTGAGCGGACCCAACAATAAACCGGATGGCGTCATCGACGCAAACGACATCACCGTCGTCGGTAAACCCTCCGTGCCCGAGATCATGTTCGGCCTCGAACCGCGCCTCTACTACAAACAATTCGATCTGGATCTGCTCTTCCAGGGCGCCGCCAGCAGCAGCCTGTACGTCAACAATTACTTCGTATGGCCCTTCGGCTCGTCGGGGTCCGCCACCGTGCTCGCCTTCAACGATCACTGGACCCCGACACATACCAACGCCCTCTATCCGCGGATCAGTGGAACGCCGCCATCCAACAATACCCAGGAGTCTAATTGGTGGATGCGCAATACCGCCTACGTCCGCCTCAAAAGCTTCCAACTCGGCTATTCCCTCCCCGGCCGCCTGCTGCACGGTTCCCTGAAAGCCATGCGCATCTATATCGCCGGTCAAAACCTGCTCACGTGGACACCCAAATATAAAGAGACCCTCGACCCCGAGAACGGCAGCAAAAATGAAAATTACTATCAACAGCGTGTACTCTCATTTGGCCTCAGCACTACCTTCTAACACTCAAAATCATTTCAAAATGATCAACAAATATTTTGTCATCCTCCTGGCGGTCACCATAAGTTTTACCGACTGCAAAAAAGATAATTTCCTCAACGTTCCTCCTAAGGGAAGTCTTACGGACCAGATCACCTTCAGCAGCGAGAACAACGCAGATCTCTTCGTCAATGATATCTATGAACAGTTGCCAGATATGAACAATGAATTCGAAGCCCTTGACCAATGGACCGATAACAGCGACGTCGGGGCTAACTGGGAAGACGGCCTGTACGTGCGTTCCAATTCGATGAATCCATCGAGCGTATCCTCCGGCCCCGCCAATATGTTCAGCTGGACCGGCAACTATACCAATATCCGCAAATGCAATGTCTTCCTACAGGAAGCGGCTGCTAATGAAAAGAATTTCTCGGCCGCGTGGTATACCCAAAGGGTAGGGGAGGTACACTTCCTGCGGGCCTATTTCTACTCCTTGCTGTACCAATGTTATGG
>JAICXX010000307.1 GCA_025934485.1 Chitinophagaceae bacterium | reverse complement strand
GCAGGGGGAGAACGGCATCCTGATCGGCATGATGCTTTTTGAGCCGAATAAGCTCCGCCGGGTCTACAACAAACGCTATCTGCACACAGATGAACTCCCCTATTTTACGGCAGGTGAGGAACAGCTTTTTCTCGACGGGGGAATTGCTTTGAGCATTTGTTACGAACTTTCGGTGCCGGAGCATGCGGCTTATGCGCATGATCAAGGCGCACAGATCTATGTGTCCAGCGTGGCCAAGAGCGCGGCCGGCGTCGCAAAGGCTATCGGGACATTGAAGGACACGGCCGGGAAATATGAGATGGCGATCCTGTTCTCTAACTGCGTAGGGCATTGTGATAATTTTGATTGCGGGGGTGGCACGGCAGTGATCAGCAGGGAAGGACGGTTGCTAAGGCAACTGAATGATACCGATGAAGGGGTACTTATTTTCGATACCGAGACCCAAGAGGTCGTTGAAAAAATTCTGTAGTTTTTTTCTTTTCTTTCTGAGTGCTTTCGGGACACGGGCCCAAGTCTGGTCTGCAAACTGGATCTCCTGTCCCGGGGTTGCGCAGCGGGCTTATGGCGTCTATCATTTTCGAAAACATGTAGTTTTAGGGGAAGTGCCGGGGCGGTTTATCGTGCATCTTTCCGCGGATAACCGGTACCGGTTCTTTGTCAACGGACGTGCTGTGTGTGCCGGTCCGGCACGCGGTGACCTGGCTCATTGGAATTTTGAGACCGTGGATATCGCGCCGTTTCTCGTACGGGGGGAGAATGTGGTGGCGGCGTTGGTGTGGAATATGGGCGAATATGCGGCGGTGGGGCAGATCAGCAATCAAACCGCTTTTTTGTTACAGGGGGACTCTGCGAGTGAAGCGGTGTTAAATACAGACGCTTCGTGGCGGGTGATGCGGGATAGCGCTTATAGCCCTTGTTCCACCGATGCCGGCAGGGTCTTGCACGCTTATTATGTAGCCGGTCCGGGGGACGACGTCGAGGGGGCGAAGTATCCGTGGGGATGGCAACGGGTCGACTATCCGGATAGTAACTGGGCGCAGGCCATAGCTATTACGCGTCCCGAGCTCACCGGGTATGGGACGGACAATCTATGGACATTGGTGCCGAGGACAATCCCTTTGATGGAGGAGACCCTGCAACGCCTCTCCACGGTGCGGCGGGGAAATCTTGACGGCAGGTTTATCCAGGGCGGGCATGCCGTAGTCATCCCTGCACATGATTCCGGGGTCGTGTTGCTGGACCAGGGGTTTGAGACCGTGGCCTATCCGGAGCTTTTGGTAAGCAAGGGGCGGGGAAGCTTGATCCGGATGACTTATGCGGAAGCATTATTCGACAGGCATGGAGCGAAGGGTAATCGCAATGATATCGAGGGAAAGACGATTGCCGGCGACTATGATATCTTTAAACCCGATGGGGGGGCGCGGCGGTTGTTCCGGCCTTTGTGGATGCGGACGTACAGGTATCTGCAGATGAATGTCGTCACCGGCGACGAGCCACTGGTGATCGAAGACCTTTATGGAATGTATACCGGATATCCCTTCAAGCAAAACGCCGCTTTCAGCAGCAATGATTCTTCTCTACGCGCATTGTGGGATGTGGGTTGGCGGACGGCGCGGCTTTGTGCGGGAGAGACGTATTTCGACTGTCCTTACTACGAGCAATTGCAATATGAGGCCGATACGCGCATCCAGGCATTGATCTCTTTGTATATCTCGGGGGATGACCGGCTGATGCGGAAGGCCATCACGGATTTTTATGACTCCCGTGTTGCCGAAGGGTTGACACAGGGCCGGTATCCCAGCAACCGGCTACAGGTGATCCCGCCTTTTTCGTTATTTTGGATCAGTATGATCTATGATTACTGGATGCACCGGAAAGACGACGCGTTCATTCGGGAGAAGCTGTTTGCTGTCAAAGGCGTTTTGAATTGGTATGAGCAGCGGATCGACGCGTCGAAAGGAATGCTGGGGCCGATGCGGTGGTGGAATTTTGTCGATTGGGACCATGCCTTCCCCGACGGGTCGCCTGACGGCGCGACCGACGGGAATAGTTCGATCATCAGCTTGCAGCTGGCATATACCTTGCAGCAGGCGGCGGCTGTCTTTGCCTATTTCTCAGATACGACGGCTTCAAGGCGTTATGAGGCATTGGCGGGGAGGCTTACCCGGGAGACCTATAAGCATTGTTTCGATGCTACACGGGGTGAGATGGCGAATACCCCTTTTAAAAACACCTTTAGTCAGCATGCGAGCATCATGGGAGTGTTGACGGGCAGCATACCTGCGGCACAGGCTCCGGCGGTGATGGATCATGTCCTGCATGATACCACGCTAAGTCAATGCACCTTTTATTACCGGTTCTATCTGACGCGGGCCTTAAAGAAAGCCGGGATGGCGGATCTTTACTACGGGTCGTTGAAGCCGTGGCGAGAGATGATCGCTAATGGGCTGACGACCTTTGCGGAGAATCCCGACCCGACGAGATCGGATTGTCATGCCTGGAGCGCGAGTCCGATCTATGATTTTCTTTCGACCATCTGCGGGATCAATCCGGCTTCGCCGGGTTTTGCCACGGTGAGCATCCGGCCTGCATTGGGCGAGCTGAAGGAGGTGAGTGGAAACATGCCGCATCCGCGGGGCACCATCCGGGTGCATCTCGTGCGGAAGGGGGTTGATGGTATTGGCGGGGAGGTCGAGTTGCCTGCGGGGGTAACAGGGAAATTTTATTGGGCGGGCCGGGAATTGGAGTTGCACGAGGGGGTGAATAAGATGATGGTCGCTGTTGTAGGGAGCGGCCAGGGCGATTATCGGGTGCTGCATTTCTCCTCCACGCACAATTGTTTCCCCGATACGGGCAGGGCGAATGGGCATCTCGATGGCGACAACATTCAGCAGCCAAAGGCGGGGCATTATGACGACAGTTCCGTGTTACTGGTCGTGCCTTCGGGTTTGCATGTGGAGAAATCGGTCGACCTGGTATTCTGGTATCATGGGTGGCATAACAATATCGATACTGCTTTGCGGTTCTATGGTCTCGCGGATCAGTTTGCTGCCAGCGGGCGCAACGCTGTGCTGGTGTTGCCGGAGGCAGCGAAGAATGCTGCCGACAGCTATGGTGGAAAGATGGGGCAGGACGGCATGTTCAAGCTACTGGTGGGAGATGTTATAGACGAATTGAGCCGGGAGGGGATTGTGCCCAAGGGCACGGTGGCGGGACATGTGATACTGGCGGGGCATAGCGGGGCGTACGTGGTAATTGCCGATATCCTGGATCATGGACAGCAGCCGGTAGACGAGGTGTATCTATTCGACGCGTTGTATGGCCATGTGCCCACTTTTATGAACTGGGCGATTGTGGAGCCGCATCATTTTGTCCATTGGTTTACGAATACCGGTTATGGACCGGATAAGATGAGTGATACGATGATGCTGGCGTTGCGGCAACAGCAGATGGCTTTTGGGTTGTGTGAGGAGGAGTCGGTCGATGGCCGGGTTTTGAGGGACAACAGGATACTGTTCATCCATAGTCCGCGGCAGCATAATGTGATCATCAATCACCCGGATGATTTTGCCTTATTGTTGAAGAACAGCTTTTATCTTAGTAAGGAAAGGTGATCCCTCAAAACATGAGGGATCACCTGCTATTGGTGTCGTCAAATACTTCTTCGTCCGCCGATAAAGGAGATAAGAAATAAGATAATAAAAATAAAGAACAGAATCTTGGCGATACCCGCCGCGCCCGCTGCAATGCCAAAGAAGCCGAACGCCCCGGCAATCAGCGCGATAATCAGGAAAATGAGGGTCCAACGTAGCATAACTTATTCATTTATGGTTAATAATGGTTAATAATGCTAAAGTTGTGCCAGCCTTAGTTCTTAGTGTCCAGCATCACCGGTGTGGACCCTTTTCCCATGATGATCACCTTGGTGTTGGCCGATTTGGCGATCTCCAATTGGGCTTTGATGCTTTCGTACTGTAGCTGGCGGTCTGTGAGGCTTTCACTGATGATACGTTGATAGTCGGCGATACCCTGGGCCTCTACCCGTTTACGTTGGGCTTCCTGTTGTTCCTTTTGGAGCACGTATTGCATCTTTTGGGCGTCCTGCTCCGCCGTCATTTTTTGTTCGATGCTGGTCTTGACGGCTTGTGGCAGGGAGATATTGCGGATCAGCAACTGTTCCAGGAGCAGGCCGCGGCGCTGGAACTCGCCCGAGATGGTTTCGAAGATGCGGCGTTGGAATTCATCGCGTTTAGTAGAGTACAAGGAGACGGCGTCGTAATAGACGGCATTGTCGCGGATCTTGGTGCGGGAGATGGGGCGGACGATCTTGTCCGTATAATCGAGACCCGTCTCGCGGAGGATGCGCGGGGCGTCCACCGGTAATACTTTATACAAGACCGTGAGGTCCATGACGACTTCGAGGCCGTCGGATGTCAGTACGCGGATGGCGTCGTCGCCTTCTTTGGCGCCTTCGTCCCGTACCGCACTCATCGTGTAATTCTGTGTCTTGATGTCCATTTTCTGCACATCCATGAGGGGGTTGATAAAATGAAGACCGCTGCCCAGTACGTCGTTTTGGACATTACCGTAAAGGATCTTGACGCCGCACTCGCCGGCGCCGATTTGCACCAGGGAGGCGGAGAAAAGACCGATGATCGCCAGGAGGATGCCGCCCAAACGCAGGGGTATGGTGTAGCGGTGGAGGGAGTCAGTGCGACCGCCAAGCACGAAGCTGACGATGAGCAGGATGATCCCAATGATTAAGAGAGCCATTGTTTTAGAATTTTGCCTGTAAAAGTATGCTTAAAAGCCGCGGGCGGGGTAGCGAATCTATATGAACGGCGGCCGGCCTGGAGCGGATGACCTAATGTGTGGCGAAAGGGGATGTAACGGCGTTGCATGTATTGGGGGCCCCAGGGGGTTACGACAACGTTTTCGTAGAAACAAATGTATGCCTGCTAAAATAATATTAGCATTGTAGCGAATGAGAAAGTTCGTATTGTCTG
>JAICXX010000338.1 GCA_025934485.1 Chitinophagaceae bacterium | reverse complement strand
GGCTTCCTCAGCCGAGGCGGTAACTGTCGTAAATACAGGAGTGTCGATAGGGCCGGGTGTAAGCGTATTTACGCGGATACTTCGACCAAGCAAGTCCGCTGAAAAACTCCTGGCCAGCGAGCGCACGGCGGCCTTTGTGGCTGCATAAGCGGCATGGTTTGGAACGCCTTTGTTATTGACGGTGGAAGATATTAAGATAACGGAAGCGCCATCTTTTAGAACGGGTAACGCCTTTTGTACCGAGAAGAACGCCCCCTTGAAGTTGATGTCGCTAACTGTATCGAATTGATCTTCGGTGAATTGGTCTAAGGGGCCGAGTATATATACGCCTGCGTTTACGATTAGCGTGTCGATCTTGCCGAGTTGATCCGCTACCGTTCGATAGATGCGAGTGAGATCGTTCACGCTGGATACATCCCCCCGGATGCCTATGCCGTTAGCACCTATTTCGCTTAGGGCTTTATCGATAGTGCCCTGATTGCGCCCCGTGATGGCCACTCTGGCGCCTTCCCGGACGAACCGTTTCGCGATACCTAGTCCAATGCCGCTGCTGCCCCCGGTAATTACCGCTATTTTCCCATTTAATTTCCCTGACATTTTTTTGTGTTTTATTGAAACACAAAATTGACGCCATTTGTAAAAACAAAAAATGAACTGGTTTACAAAATTGCGATGAACTACTTCACTTTTTTGCGCACCTTGTCATTGCGAATTTTTGACAAGAACTCTTTGCTCATATTCAGGTAGGAGGCGAGGGCATATTGTGGCAGACGGCGAACCGCCTCAGGATATGCCGATGCAAATTCATGATACCGCTGTTCGGCATTCTTCGTCAGGTTGGAAACGATCCGCCGCGCCAGGTAAGCCGCGGATTTTTCTGCCATCAGCCGGAATAAGGTCGCCAACTCCCAGTTAGCCGCTTTTAGTTCCTCTTCCGCGCGGTGATCGATCTGCAGGACGATGCTGTCCTCTAACGCTTCGACGTACTGGGTGGCCGGCACCTGGTGGACGTAACTGTTATAATCCGAGATCCACCAGTCGTCAATGGCGAACTGAATGGTATGATCATCGCCTTTATCATCGATCACAAAGGACCGGAAGGCGCCTTTTAGCACATAGATACGGTGCCTGGCTACAGACCCGGGCTGGATAACCAATTGTTTCCTCTTTACCTTTACCATTTTAAAGGCGGCGATCAATCTGTCCATGTTTTCGGGGGAAAGCGAGATCTTTTTCTTAACATTTGCTATAAAAGGTGCCAGGTCGTCCATGCTGCAACGATAAAATTCGATACAAGTTAATCGATTTATTGAAGTAGTTCATTTTTTCACATGGACGAATTCGCCACCTTTGCAAAGATCTAATCGTTTGCGCATGAACAATAATAAGAACGCTCAGTGGACCTTTTGCGTTTTGAGGGTTGTAATTGGAATTGGGTTTATGGCCCATGGCTGGGCAAAATTAAGCCGGGGAACGGCGGGCTTCGAGAAATTGCTGGTCCAGACGAGGGTGCCGCTGGCGCATTTTATGTCGTGGCTCGTTCCATTAACCGAATTGTTGGGTGGTCTTGCGTTGCTCCTTGGTTTTTTTGTGACACTGGTGACGATACCGCTAATGGTTACTATGCTTGTGGCCATGTTTACTGTTCAGATCAATTACGGGTTTAGTGCTGTAAAGACCATTGGGTTAACGCCGGAGGGTCCGGTATTTGGGCCGCCGGGATATGAGATCAATTTAGTGTATCTCGCCGGGTTGCTGGTCCTGATGATAAACGGTGGTGGCGCTTATGCCCTGGATCACTGGCGTCGATCGTCACCGCGAAGCCAAAGACAATAAGGCCGTGGATGCTACGGCACGCCGGACCTGCGGGGTTCTGTGCAGCATACAACAACTGGTCGGCTTTTTGCACTCCGTGAATAAATGCAGCCATGTGGAAATTAAACCCTATCGCATAATGTTGTGTGATGATGATCCGGATGAAGCTCTTTTCCTGGAAACAGCCTTTCGGGGGGCCGGTTTCCAGGTCGATCTGGAATGGTTCAACCGCTGTTCTACACTGCTCGATCACCTGCCGGGGCGCGCAGAGGTGCCCGATCTGATCTTTATCGATCTGAATATGCCGGGTGAGAATGGCCTCGAATGTCTGGCCCGCGTCAAAACCATTCCCGGCTACAAGAAGGTGCCGGTGATCATGTATACGACTTCGACCCTTTCGAGAGATATAATGGAGGCATTTAAAAACGGCGCAAGCCTTTATCTGCCTAAAACTAACAGCGAGGAAGAACTCATCGAAATGGTCAGGCATGTGATATCGATGGATCGGATTCACCTCGAATGCCCGAAGAAAGAGGGATTCTGCTATTGTCCCAAAAAGGCGAAGGACTAGCAATTTGCGATACCAACGTCATCAGGTGTTGCAATTCTTCCTGTTCTTTCTCGGAGAGGCGAGCGTAGATCTCGGACAGATAGGTTCTTTTTTGTTGCAATTCTTCGGTCGTACCCATATCAAGCAGTCGGATAAAGTGCTTTATCTCGCTGACCGCGAGTTTCCGAAGCGCAGATCCGGACAGGTCATTCAGACTCTTTTCCATAACACTATTTGAAATTTCCAGGACGCACAGTTTGCATATGCAGGCAATTCCCATTCCAGCCGATATCGAGGAAGCGGATGGCCGTTGGCACAAGCCTCGCCCGGGAGCGCTTCCATGTTCGGCCCGGCTCCGGCGTTCGAACTGTAGAAATAATTCCACACCTATTAAAGGATAAACTGTCGGGTAATATCGAGCAACCGCTGGATTGTAAATGGCTTTTTCAGATGGGCGTCCGCGCCGGCTTCCCTGGCGAGGATAGTAATGTTCTGTTCCGCTGAAAAGTAAATCACGGGAATACCGGCATATTCCATTTTGGAACGGACCGTTTGAATGGCTGTCCGTCCGGAGATGTCACGCATTTGATGATCCAGAAAGATGAGGTCCGGCGTGAAGTCGGCCAGCACTTGCAAAAATTCCTGCGGGCTGCACCCGTTTGAACTCTTTACTTCGTAGCCTCTTCTTTGGAAGACCAGGGTACAGAAAAGGAGGTGATCCGGATCGTTGTCAAGGATCAATATTCTTTTAGACGGCGACATAGGTTTTAAGTGACTGAACCAGGCTTTATGAAAAAGTAGCCAAACACATGCCAGTTTGAGATTTGGCGGGTCTACATTTTTTTGGCAGGAGGACTGCTCCATTCCTGGTTATCTATGGCCCGGCCGATGGCCAGACTTAGGGCAGTTTCCTTTTTGCTGTGGGTGTAGATCCAACTTTCTTTTTGTTTTACGAGACTGACGGGCGGGATGAGTGTTCCACTCGTTTTTCCCGAGTGGCGGATGTTATCGATCACATAGCTGTTGTCGGCCATAACTGTAACGTCGGCCTGTAAAGGGAACTTTATCGCATCCTCCGTGATCTCATAACTGAAATGGATAGTATAAGATTTGATCGGTTCCATATCATTGCCAAGCCAATTGACGTGCCAAAGATGGTCCGGTAAAATTTTAACACTTTTGTTTAAACCATTTGGTCATCGGTGAGCCGAGTTATAAATGATCTTGCCTCCTTTGACCAATACGATATCGGCATCCATACCGGCCGCGATACGACCTGTACGCCGTCCTTGCCCAAACCGTGTGGCGGGTGTTGTCGTCAGCATAGCCAGGATCTGCGGGAAATCGAGTCCCGCGCCGGACAGCAACCGGTATTCGTCGGTCGTGGCGTAGTCGGGGAGATAGCCCACATCGGTGCCGAAGATGACGCTACCGCCGGCTTTGACAAAATCGTGCACTTGCTGTTGGGCGATGGTTTCCAGGGGATGATGGGCCCAATCCGTCACACCGCCTTTTAGCAGCTCGTCCTTCCACAGTTTGAGTGTAGGGATCAACGTGACATGAGCGGCCATTATTTTTCGGATCGTGTCGGCGCTCCAGGGGCGTAGGTCATCGGACGCGGT
>JAICXX010000079.1 GCA_025934485.1 Chitinophagaceae bacterium | reverse complement strand
CTTTATAATGTTCCGTGAGCGCGGTTGTGACTTTTTCGTCGTACTGTTCGATTTTGGTATAGGCCATGCGTCCAATGTTTAAGAATATGACAAGCCGCCTCCGGCGGTTTTATGCGAGAGATGCGCTTTCCGACAAATTAGCGCATCTCCCGCAAAACGCTAATGTCTGTCCTTCGGACGAACCGCCAGGCGGTTCCAGGCCAATGTCTGTCCTTCGGACAAGCCGCCGGAGGCGGCCTCAGGCAGGGTATTCTACAAAATTCCGTTCGGTTTCATGCAATCTTACTTTGAGCTCCAATTTGGCATCTATTCGCGTTCTCAGGAGGTTATAGATGACAATAACGATGTTTTCGGCTGTGGGGTTGAGCTTTTGGAAGAATTCCGTGTCAAGATTGAGATTTTTGTGGTCAAAACGCTCGATTACTTCTTCTGCGGTGATCTTCGAAAGGACCTTCATGTCCATGACATAGCCGGTTGCCGGGTCCGGCGTGCCCGTGACCTGTACAACGAGCTCGTAGTTGTGCCCGTGGTAATGCGGATTGCTGCATTTGCCAAAGACCTCGGCATTTTTTTGATCGTCCCACGCCGGATTGAAAAGGCGGTGAGCCGCATTAAAATGCTCCTTCCTGAAAACCGCTACTTTTTTTTCGTTTGTGCTCATGGTGTATATTTTCTATTGACCAATTCTATTAGCTGCCGAAATACTCTACATAGATCCTTGGTGTTTCATAGAGCTTGATGCCATGCAACTGAACGCCTGGCGGCAGATACGGTTGCAACTGTTGCCAGATGCCGATGGCCAGGTTTTCGGTGGAACACATTTTTCCCTGTAGAAAATCGACGTCGAGGTTCAGGTTCTTATGATCCACTTTTTCTATCACATGGTCGCGGATGATCTCACCCAGCTTTTTTACGTCGAACAGAAAACCGGTATCGGGGTCGGGTTCGCCTTTGATCGTCACGTGCAGCTCATAGTTATGTCCATGCCAGTTCTCATTGGCGCATTTGCCAAAGACAGCTTCGTTCTTCTCCCTGCTCCAGCCCGGGTTGAACAATCTGTGAGCTGCATTAAAGTGTTCCAGACGAGTCAAAAATACCATAGCCAATTATTTTTTCGCCGGCCAGCCGGCGAACCAAGCTAATGATTGGCCTACCGGCCGCCAGGCAAAAATTTTCGCAAAGTTAGCATATACCTGCAGAACCTGCAACGATTCCGGATATTTGCAGTATGCATATCCTACTGGCTGCCGCCACAACGTTTGAAATTCAGCCTACTATAGACGCCCTGGGAAACCGCCGGGAATCCGGGCAGCACCGGATTGAGCCGCTCATCACGGGCGTCGGCGGCATGGCGACGGCGTGGTCGCTTATGCGTCAGATTGGCAGCAACCGCCCCGATCTGATCATCCAGGCCGGCATCGCGGGAACGTTGCGGGATCGCTTCCCCGGTGAAGTGTTGGTTGTGGGTGAAGACGAACCGGCCGATACCGGGGTTTGGGAAGCGGGTCGCTTCAAAACGATCTTCGATATGCGGCTCGCGGATGCCGATGCCCGGCCTTATACGAACGGCCGGCTGGTCAACCCTCACGGGCGGCTGATGGCCCTTACGGGGCTGGAATCCGTTGCCGGATTGACGGTCAATGAGATAACCACCAGTATCGAAAGGATCCGCTGGTATCAACAAAATACTCCCGCGGTTGTTGAGAGCATGGAAGGTGCGGCGCTGCATTATGTATGCTTGCAGGAGCGCGTACCTTTTCTGCAGTTGCGCTCGGTATCCAACGCCGTTGGTATGCGCGATAAAACGCAGTGGGATATTCCGGGCGCCATTGCGGCTTTGAATGAGCGGTTGATCGCGTTGCTGGATCATCCCGCCCTGCAAACCGATACTGAACCATAAAATATATTGTACATGGAATTTTCACTGGGATTCAGTCCGTGTCCGAACGACACGTTTATCTTCGACGCATTGGTCAACAAAAAGATCGATACGGAAGGCATCGACTTCACGGTCGAGCTGGAGGACGTGCAAACGTTGAACCGGTGGGCGATGCAGGGAAAACTGGATATTTCCAAGATCAGCTATGGAGTCTTGCCGCTGCTGGAGCAATACGAGCTGCTGGATGCAGGGGGTGCGCTTGGGAAAGGGGTCGGTCCGCTATTGATCGCCAGGCAGCCCTTGGCGCTAACGGAGATCGACTATTGCCGGATCGCGATTCCGGGTGAACAGACGACGGCGCACCTATTGTTTTCGCTGGCGTTCCCCGAAGCGAGGAACAAACGGTTCATGGTCTTTTCCGGGATCGAGGAAGCCGTACTCTCGGACGCTGTGGATTGCGGGGTGATCATTCATGAAAATCGTTTTACGTATCAGCAAAAGGGGCTTGTCAAGCTGATGGATCTCGGCGAATTCTGGGAAAGGGAGACGGGTGTTCCGATCCCGTTAGGCGGGATCGTAGTGAAACGCTCGCTGGGTAGTGATCTCGCCCGTACCATCAACGCGCTTATCCGCAAGAGTCTGGAATATGCATTCGAGCGGTATCCGGAGCTACCCGACTATGTAAAAGGGCATGCACAGGAAATGGATGAGCGGGTGATGCGGCAACACATCGATCTTTATGTCAACAATTATTCTTTGAGCCTGGGTGAGGATGGGGAAAGGGCGATAAGTATCTTAAAAGATACCTATGCGCGGATGCATGCTATTTCTCTTTAACGGCTTTGCTGTAGGCCTCCAGGGCTCTTTTGCGGGCGACTTCGTGTTCGACCATGGGCGGAGGATAGGTTAGCTCCTCCGATTCCGGCACCCACTTGCGGATATAGCTGTCATCCGGTCCGTATGGTTTTCCAGCAGGTCGAGAATAGTACGGTCAAAAAGGAAAAACGGGAGAACGGGATGAGGGCTTTTGAGGGCGTGGTAAAGGCGTTGTCCTCCAGCCGCAGATCGCGGCGAAACCAAAATAGGGTGACGTTTGGTTTTATCGGGTTGCCCGATTTCATTTGAACAATTTTTGATACAAGGCCGTCGTCAGGGAATGTTTGTAACGGGCTTCCCGAAAGGCGGCGACCCAGCGGATGCCCTTTATGGCATTGGTCAAAAAGACCTCGTCGGCGGCGAGGAGATCGTCGATGGTCACGGTTCTTTCTTCTACCTCGAACCCCGCTCCGGGCATTATAGCCAGCAGGTGACGGCGCATCACCCCGGCCACGCCGCCATCGGATAACGAGGGGGTATAGCACCGGCCGTTGCGGAAATAAAAGACGTTGGCGATTGCGGTATCGGCGACGGTTCCGTGGCTGTTCAGGACCAGGCAATCATCCAATCCCTGTTCACCCGCGTGGCGGGCGGCCAGCAGGTACAGGAGATAGTTGTTGGATTTTAGATTAGCCAGGGGGCCGCAGGCCTTGTGACCATCGGGAAAGACATCAATAATTAAGCCCTGGGGGGGCAATTCGGGAGAGCTTTTCGGCAATGGCCAGGATTCGATAACATAATGCGGATCGGAACCGGCCGGATCGAAGATATCCCCTTCGTTCCGGAAAACTACTAGCCGGACTCTGGCGAGCGGCCGGTGATCGTTGTGGCTACAGAGTTGGATGAGTTCCCGGGTCATCCGCTCCCGGGTAAAGCCGGGTGGCGTATGGAATCGGAGAAATCCCATGCCGGCGGCCAGTCTGTCGAAATGGTAGGAAGCGAGACGTATCTGCTGATCTTCAACCAGCATGGTCTCGAAAAGGCCGTCGCCATAGCGGAAGGCCCGGCTGCCTGCGTTGAGGAAGGTTGTTCCAGCCGCCAGGAGCTCGCCATTATAATTGATCAAGACAGGAGACCGGTTCAAATGCGGTTACGGTTGTGCGATAATACCATTTTTGACCGCATACATGACCAAACCGGCCATGGATTTGGCGCCCGTTTTAGTTTTGAGCTTGTCCCGGATCGCCTCGACGGTTCGGGGGCTGATATCTACGATATCCGCAATCTCCTTGGTAGTCTTTTCTTCGCACATGAGTTTGAGAACAGTAAGCTCTTTTTCGGTGAGATTGATATCGGCCGGGGCGCCAACCTCGGGGCGTTTGGTACGAAGCCCCGTCAATAACGCCTTATTAGTCAACTCATTGAAGAAGAATTCGGATTCATAGCAGGTCTTGATAGCCTGGTAGATGGTTTCCGAATCGGAGTTCTTGGTAAGGTAAGAATTGGCGCCGATCTCCATTAATTTCGAGATCATCGAGTGATCGTTGTGCATGGACAGGATGATCACCTTTACATGGGGATGGTCTTTCCGGATCTCGGGAAGCGTCTGGATGCCATCCATG
The DNA here is from genome assembly GCA_025934485.1 of Chitinophagaceae bacterium. Lineage (GTDB taxonomy): Bacteria > Bacteroidota > Bacteroidia > Chitinophagales > Chitinophagaceae > Puia. The sequence continues at coordinate 22,033 of JAICXX010000079.1, read as the reverse complement.
ATCGGCATTTGGATATCGAGCAGAATTACGTCAGGCTCAACGTGTTTGAGTAGATGGAGTAACTGCTGGCCGTTGTCGGCCTCGGCGATCAGTTCGACGTCTTTCTTGACGGCGAGGGCGGTTTTCACACCGGCACGGAATAGGGCGTGGTCATCGGCAATGGCCACTTTAATTGCCTGGTTGGGCTCTGGTCGTTTCATACGATTTAGATATTGTCTATTGCAAAAAGAATCAAAAAATGTAATACTTACTATAGGAAATATACGCAACTCCCAGTTTTCGGGATTTACGATCCTACTAAGATAAGCGGTTTTTCCCCGATATGAAAGAAGAATTTCTACGTGTTGATTTATAGGTGTTTTACGATACCTCCCGTAAAAGCTGAAAAGTTAAAATCGGGCAAATCTGCGCTTGTCCACATTGATGTGTAAAACTATTTTTGTTATGTAAGTTGATTGACGGGGATTAGCAACCTCAACCATCCAATGTCCAGAAACCGTCCAGAACATCTTTCAATATTCTATGAAACCCGGCAAAATCCAATGGTCAATCAACTTTTTGTCTAAACAATGGTCCACTATCCTATAAGCGGAGACGATTCCGCAGACCGAAGCCTCTGAAAAGTAAGCGCACCAATTCCTGTGAAATGCCGTGCCGAGACCTGATCCTCTTCCGTCCTATGGGATGACCTTTCTGTCGCAATCGTAATTTTTTGGTCACCTCTGGTTTGTAAAAGTTTGTTTGGGCCGCCTCATTTACATGAGGCGGCCTTTTACTTTTTTAATCGATGAGCTTGCTCGGCTTAATCGATGAACTTTTTGCATTTAGTCGATGATCTTGTTGCGCATGGCGTACATGATGAGGCCTGCGATGGTTTTGGCGCCGATCTTCGTTTTCATGTTCTGGCGAATGGTTTCGATGGTGCGCGTGCTGAGGAAGACTTCCTTGGAGATCTCTTCGGTAGTTTTATCTTCGGCCAGGAGTTTCAGGATGCGGATCTCTTTTTCGGAGAATTTTATGGGACTGGGGTAGAACTGGCGAACCTGTCGTTTGGTTTGCAGTTTGGATAGGACAGCTTTATTGACGAGGTCGTTGAAGTAAAAGTCGTCGTTCATGCACGTGAGTATAGCCTGGTAGATCTCGTCGGGGTCCGTGGTCTTGGTGAGATAAGCGTTGGCGCCCATTTCCATCATCTTGGAGATCATCTCCTGGTCGTCGTACATGGTGAGGACAATGATCTTGACGTCTTCATATTCTTTTCGCAACAGGCCGATAGCGTTGATGCCATCTACCTCGGGCATGCGAATATCCATAAGCAATACGTCCGGCCGTTTGATCTGCATTTTGTGAACCAGGTCTTTACCGTCTTCGGCTTCCCACAGTATCCTGAGATATTCCTTGTTTTTGAGTGCCATTTTAATACCGTCGCGAAAAATCTTATGATCATCAGCGATCGATACTTTGATAACTAGTTCAGCTGTCATACCGGCAGGTTTGTAGAATTAATAGGTATAGGGTCAATTTATGTTAACGAAAATGGCACATTTAAATTTTAGAAGTTTTACGAACTGAAAGTAATTTCCGCAGTCCACAAATAGAGCAGTTTCGCGCTTGTCTTGCGTGTCCTTGCCCCCTATATTTGTTACTGAAGTTGATTGATAGGAATGCCTCAAACCATCCAATGTCCACTACACCGTCCAGTAAAAGATTTCCAACATCCTTAGAAAACCGAACAGGTAAAATCCAATATCAGTCAACTTCTCTTTTCTTCAGCGTCTTAGTTCGTACCGTCTATTTGGTAATTTAGACTTTAATTCCGGTTCCCCGGACGGTTATCCACAGCACTCTCCACAAATGTGAATATCTTTTCAGGAGGGGGGAAATCTCCCAAGGGCTTTCCACGCTTTTAGCGATAGTAAAAATACTATTTTTCCCACGTGAAACTACTCGATTTTGGCCTCGTAAACTTCCTCGTAAAAACACGTCAAACCCAGTACAGGCTTGAATTCCAGGCAATTTAAAGCAATTTATCATAAATTTTGGCCGTTGCCCATGTTTTTTTTTAGGGGTTATTTAGACTTACAAACTAACATTTTACAACCTCTAAAAACGCATCAGTATGTTACAGAAAGAGCTAATTGCCAAAAAAGACTATTCAGCAGTAGGTGGAGAAATCAGCCATGAGAGCGCTCATGAAATGATCCGGACCTGGCAGAATGCCAATCCGAACGAGAATCCCGCATACTACCTGGGTCGTAATATCATCGAAAAAATCCTGGCGCAACCCGGTTGTGTCGGCATGCGTTTTTACTACGGTATCAACGAACAAGGTCAAAAAACACTGGTTTACATGGGTATCGATGCCAATGGCCAGGATATCGTAAAAAGTACGGTAGTATCTGAGTTCGGCATGTCGTCTCAGGAAGCCATTCTCGCCGATCTGATCGGTCTGGGCGGAACCCCCTGGGACAGATAGTTGTATGTTTTTACTTGGATTATAAAGCAATGCCTTTTATATTTGAGTAAAATACAGATTATTGCTGGTAGTCACCTATTTAGCCTACTTCGCGGAGATATTACCCATATCCTTTTACCTCATTTTTCTAAAACGGAACAGAGGTGAAGGGTTGTGGGTAATATTTTTGTATTGCGTATTGTCGCTCCTGACAGAAGGACTCTTTGTGCTCATCCAGCAGCAGCTGGTCTTTTCCGGGTTTATCATCGTCCAATTTGGCCTCTTCTCGTATTATTTTTATTCTACCTTCAGGCAAAAGAATTTCAGGTACATTGCTCTCTTAGGCTCGGCGGTATTTTGTGTAGTTGCCATTGCCAATTTCTCCAATGAGCGTTTCACCTGGATTGCCGAGTCCCTGACCTCCATTCTTGTCATTATATATTGCATTTTGTCATTATATGAACAAATCAAGGACCCCGAAACCGTTTTTGTTTATCGAAACAAGAAATTTTGGGTTACCATCGCCCTTTTTATCTATTTTTCGTCAACCCTTTTTCTCTATCTCTTTTCAACTACGTTATCGAGAGAACAACGCCATATGTATTGGGCGATCAATAATTTCTTTGAGATCTTAAAGAATATCCTGTTCTCCGTCTCGTTTATTATGATAAAGGATCGCAGCACTCCGGCAACTATGGAATACATTGATAATTAAATAGATAAAACAAGTATACTCTAAACCCCTAACCAACCTGTCCAGAAGACGACCAAATTCATGACGCTCCTAGATGTTACTAGCCCGGGCAACGTATCCGTGGTGCTGTTTTTTGGCACCATAGGAATGCTGGCGCTCACTATCGGGCTTATCGTTTTCATCATCTTTCACCAGCGCAAGGTCATTCGTTACCAGATGAAATTGCAGAAGATGGAACAGGATCAGCAAAAGCTGCTTCTGAATGCCTCTATCCGCCTGCAGGAGGAAGAGCGGCAGCGGATTGCGGCGGATCTGCATGATGATGCCGGCCCATTGCTGGCGACGGCGCGTTTATACCTGAACGAGAACCTGGTAAACCTGGACAAGACCACGCAATTGCAGAGTATTTACAATGCCAAACAGATCATCGACGATACCATTCAGCTCATTCGGAATATCTCGCATAGTCTGATGCCCCCTACTCTGAAGAATTTTGGATTGGAATCCGCAGTCAATGACCTGTTCCAGAAGATCAGCGGTTCGGGGAGCATGAATGCCAGTTCCCGGTTCCATGATTACCGGGAACGTCTACAGGCAGAGAATGAGTTGATCATCTTCCGGGTGATCCAGGAATTGGTGAACAATATCCTGAAGCACAGCAATGCGAGCTTTATCCATTTGACCCAGAATACCAGCGGTAACAAGTTCTTTATCCGGCTGCATCACGATGGCAGGGGCATCACGCAAAATGACTTCATTAAGCTAAATAAGAGCAATGTAGGGCTTGGCCTCAAGAATATCCAGAGCCGGTTGAAAGTGTTGCATGGAAAGATATTCTTCGAGAAGGATATGTCCCAAACCTATTATAAAGTAACGATAGAACTCGTTAAGGAAGAGGAAGATAAGCTTCAGGAACAGGAATAAAATTTATGTGTATCTTTAGGTAGTGCTTTATGGGAGTGATTAAAGTTGCAATAGCCGATGACCACAAGATATTCCGAAAGGGTGTCATACTCTCTCTACGTCCCTATAGCGCCATCAAGTTTGTGCAGGAGGCCGAGAACGGCCAGGAATTGCTGGATGGATTGGCGGCCTCGGAACCCGATGTCGTGTTAATGGACCTGCGAATGCCGCAAAAAGACGGAATAGAGACCACCAAGATCATTGCCAAGCAATATCCATCCATCCATATTATCGCCCTGACCATGTATGAGGACGAACGATTCGTCAGTCATATGATGGAGATTGGAGCCAATGGCTATTTGCTCAAGAGCGCCGATCCTTCCGAGATCAAAAGGGCCATCATCGAAGTCGCTACTAAAGGGTACTATCTCAATAATTTTGTAAACCGGATATTGCTAAAGAAATCTCATGTCCGGACCAAGACCATCCCGAGTCTCAACACCGAGATCACGTTGAACGAACGAGAGCGAGAGGTTGTCCGTTACATCTGTATGGAGTTTACAGCGCAGGAAATAGCCCAAAAGATCGATGTCAGCCCCCGGACCGTGGAAGCCATCAAGGACCGGCTGATGGAGCGCTTTGGGGCTAAAAACACGGCAGGGCTGGTGTTCTTCGCGGTAAAGAATAACCTGATAGACTAACGCTGCATTTACTCGCGCTCGTGATGTCAAGCAGCGGCGCTCGTGAAACGCAGTTCGGCAGCCTCCATTGAAAATCATTATTATCGGCTGTCAATGCGATCTCATAATCGATTTTAAAGGAATCGCATTTCCGGGATCTCACCGCGGATGACCAATCTGCCAGCGGTTTTGCTTTTTATCTCTTCCACGGACACCCCCGGCGCGCGTTCGAGGAGCAGAAACCCTTCCGGGACGATATCCAGTACAGCCAGATCGGTGACGATCTTTTTCACGCATTTTACGCCGGTAAGCGGGAGGGTGCACTGGGGCAGGAGCTTCGACTCCCCTTTGGGGTTCGTGTGCTGCATGGCGACAATGATATTGCGAGCGCTGGCGACCAGATCCATGGCCCCACCCATTCCTTTGACCATTTTCCCGGGTATCTTCCAATTTGCGATGTCTCCGTTGTCGGCGACTTCCATGGCCCCCAGCACGGTAAGATCGACTTTTCCGGCCCTGATCATCCCAAAGCTTTCCGCGCTGTCGAAAAAGGCTCCGCCGGGCAGTACGGTGACCGTCTCTTTGCCGGCATTGATCAGGTCGGCATCGATCTCCGCTTCGGTGGGATACGGGCCCATGCCCAGCATCCCGTTCTCCGACTGCAGCATGATGGAGATGCCTGCGGGGATATAGTTAGCCACCAGGGTTGGAATGCCAATTCCGAGATTCACATACATGCCGTCTCGCAATTCACGGGCAATTCGTTTGGCAATGCCGAATTTATCCAAGGCCATAGCTGTTTGTTTTGTTTGTTAAGCCGATTCAATTTTACTTTTCCCGCGTGAGCCGTACCGTACGGCGTTCGATGCGCTTTTCATAGCCGGTTCCCTGAAAGATGCGATGGACATAGATGCCGGGGACATGGATTTGATCCGGGTCCAGTTCACCGGGCTGGACGAGGTGCTCGACTTCCGCGATGGTGACGTTTCCCGCCTTGGCCATGGAAGTGGAGAAATTGCGGGTGGTCTTGCGGAAGACGAGATTACCGAAGGGATCGCCTTTCCAGGCTTTTATGATGGCAAAATCCGCGTGTAACGCCAGTTCCATGAGATAGGGTTTTCCATCGAATTCCCGAACTTCTTTACCTGCAGCTATTTCGGTGCCATATCCCGCCCGGGTGAAAAAAGCGGGTATCCCCATCCCGGCCATCTGGATGCGCGTGGCGAGAGTACCCTGGGGGACGAGATCGACCTCGAGCTCGCCTTGCAGCAACTGGCGTTCGAATTCCGCGTTTTCGCCGACATAAGAGCTGATCATCTTTTTGACCTGGCGGGTTTTGAGTAGCAATCCGAGACCGAAGTCATCCACGCCGGCATTGTTGGAGATACAAGTAAGTTGGCGAACCCCGGAGCGGGTAAGCGCGGCGATGCAGTTTTCGGGTATCCCGCTCAATCCAAACCCACCCAACATCAGGGTAGCGGCATCCGGGATATCCTTGATCGCTTCATCGGCATCTGCGACAATTTTTTTCATTCTTAAAAGTACGATTAAGAACGTTTCCCCGTATGCGGGTTTTTTTTGGCGGATAAACGCCGCTAAGGTCCAGGTGTTTTGGCCGGCGAAGGGGACGAAGCGGAATTACCCGGCTTTTTTTGCTGCGCCGGCATCGGATGTGTCCGGTTTTTGTGGTGGCTGGTATCCGGCTTTATATTCGGCCGTAGGATCGGAATGCCCGGTCGGCCGGGATGGAATATCGGAGGCGCGTTAGGCAGTCGTCCCGGCGGGGTCCCGGCGGGCGGCGTTCCCGGAACGGGAGCACCCGGCATGAACACTGGTCTGGCGGAAGGATGCGCATAAGCTTCGGTGCGGTAGCGCGTTCCCTGTACGGTGAGGCTATCGTACAGGATTTGGTTGATCTCGGGATGCTCTTTGTAGTAGTTATAGCTTTTCTCAAACTTTTCACGGGAGACGTCATGGCTCCGGAACACTTGCTCGTAAAGCCGCAACCGTTCCATTTTGGGGTCTACATGCGCCGAATCCTTGACAAGCGTAGCCGCATATTGATCCGCCTCGACCATGTCCCATACAATGGGAGTCATTTGGTTTACCGATAGAATGCCGAAAGGAACGCTGGTCTTATCCGAGCATGCGGTCAGCAACAAGCAACAGATGGCCAGCAGACCTGCGATATCTTTTCTCATTGCAGGTCCTGTTTATATTTATTGATATTCGACACGTCCAGCTTTGTCAGCAGATCCAGGGCCCGGGCTTTCTCGTCTGCCGGGGATTTTTGGAAGATATGGCTCAGTTCGTTACTTTTTCCCTGAAAGAAGAACTGTATGACCATCAGCCGGGGGTTTTCCGCATTGACAGTATTCAGCATATTCAGCGCATTGAGGATTGCGCCCCTGGCGTCGGTTTCCTTGTCGTATAATTGATCGAGCCCCATCCGGTAATAGTTGTAATAGGCGTCGTGGACGAGGTTATACTTGCTGTTGGTGAGGTTTTCGATGAGCCAGTAGCGGTTGAAGATACCATCGAAAGGTTTCCAGCCGGTGATATTCGAACCTTCCGGCGCATTGTTGACGATGTTCATCGCCTTTTGGAAATAGGGATCTCCTCCCCTTAGCGCAAAGGTATCGAAGTCGAGCCCAAGGATCATATAGGCATAATAGGCGATCTCGGCAGTAAGATTGGCGGCATAGGGTTCCGAGCCAGCCACCCGGTTGTCATTGAAATCGAGGTTTTGGTATTCCACATACCGGAACGTAAAGGATTCGTCCTGGAAATTGATCAATGGGCTCTGATACGAAGTATTGTAAATAGGGCGCCCCGCCTGGACCGTAAGCGTAGCCGAATAAGTATTGTTATCGCCGGCCGCGGAGATATTGATCAGGAAATTGCAGACGATCTTTTCTTCAGTTTTAAAAGTCTCGTTGGACCATTGCCGGCCATTGATGAAGTTGTACAACGCCGTTTGCAGGGTTTGGAATTGCTTGTGGTCGACGGTAGAAGGAAGACGATTGGCAACCACTGCAACATTTGCCTGCAGTTCCTGCGCGTTGGCTCCGGCTCCGGGGAGCAGGACGCCCATCAAGACAAGAAAAAACAATATCGAACGCATCTCACCTGCTTTTTACTATTGTATCAACGATATCTTTAGCCACTTGTTGCTTGGATTTTGTACCGAAGGCCTGCTCAAATCCGCCTGTCCCGAAAATTGTGATTTTGTTAGTATCCAGACCGAATCCTGCGCCCTGGTCTTCGAGGGAATTGAGGACGATGAAATCGGCGTTCTTTGCCTTTAGTTTTGCGAGTGCATATTCGCGGCCATCCTTCGTCTCCAGGGCAAATCCGACAAGGAGCTGACCGGTTTTTTTCATCTCGCCCAGCGTTTTCAGGATATCCCTGGTCTTGACGAGCTCGAGCATCAGGGAGCCATCGTTCTTTTTGATCTTTTCATTAACCGGTGCGGCCGGTGTATAATCGGCGACTGCGGCGGAAAGAACAGCCACATGGGCGTCGTCGAAGGCCTTTACGCAAGCATCGAACATTTGAGCTGCCGTAGTCACCCGTTGCACCGTAATACCCGGTTCCTCGATGGAAAGGGCGGATGGCCCCAGTACCAGGGTGACCCGGGCCCCGCGCCGGGCCAGCTCGCGGGCGATGGCGATGCCCATTTTGCCGGAGGAATGGTTGCCGATGAACCTCACCGGGTCGATGGATTCGTGAGTAGGTCCGGCGGTCACGAGTGCTTTTTTCCCCGTGAGCGATTGTGGCTGGGCCGGGGGCGCCGACTCCGCTCCGCCGAGGATAGGTTCGATAAACTTCAGGATCGTCTCCGGTTCAGCCATCCGGCCGTCACCGAACAATCCGCTTGCCAGCTCGCCTTGTTCAACCGGGATCACGCGGTTGCCATAGGATTCCAATTTTTGCAGGTTGGACCAGGTGCTTGGATGGTTCCACATGTCTTCATCCATGGCGGGGGCTACTACCACCGGGCAGGTAGCCGAAAGATAGGTAGCCACGAGCAGGTTATCGCAAAGACCGGTGGCCATTTTGGCAAGAGTATTGCAGCTCAGGGGGGCTATGATCAGCAGATCGGCCCAGCGTCCGAGCTCCACATGGTTGGCCCAGGTGTCGGCGGCAAAAAGGTCTGAATGAACGGGATTCCTGGACAGAGTGGACAGGGACAACGGTGTAACAAAATCACGGGAGGCAGGGGTTTGGATCACCCTGACCGTAGCACCTTCCCTGATCAGGAGCCTGACCAGGAGAATGGATTTATAGGCGGCGATACTACCCGTAACGCCCAAAAGGATCTTTTTTCCCTGTAGCATGGACGAGCCGCCTCCAGCGGCTTAGTTATTTAAAGAGATCGTCCTCGTTCCGACGGAAGTAGATCTTGTCGTCCATGAACTCCTGGGTAGCTAACAATGCCGGGTTGGGCATGCGCTCGTAAGCCTTCGAGATCTCGATCTGCTCTTTGTTCTCATGGATCTCTTCGAGGCTATCCGTGTGGCTCGCGAATTCTTCGAGCTTATTGTGGAGCTCTTCCTTGAGGGAGATATTGATCTGGTTAGCTCTTTTGGCGATAATGGCGATAGACTCGTACAGGTTGCCGGTCTTAGCCTTGATATCGGTAAGATTCTTGGTCTCCACTACGTTAGTAGTGTTTGCATTAACTTGCCTTCTTAACCTGCTCATTTTTTAACGATTTAATGTTGTTTTGAGATATCGCCAGGTATTCCTGTACGCTTTTGCCTAACCTACTATCGGGAAAACGGTCCATGAACTCGTTGCATTGCGTGACCACCAGCCCAAACCGCTCTTCTTTCTTTTCCTCGACGCTCTGTAAGGCGTATTGGTAATCGGCCCGGATGATCAAAAACTTGTATTCATCGCTTTTCTCGGAGTCGGGGTAGCTGTTCATCAGGCTGTTACAGGCCACACCCGCGGCTTTGTAATAACCCAGGTCGTAATACAGCTGGGCGGCCTTGTAATCCTTAAGTTCGAGTTTGGCCCGGCATTTATCGATGATCTCGTTCGCTTCTTTTATCTTATCCGACCCCGGGTGCGTATTGATGAATGCCTGCATAAAACCAATGGTCTTGGTGGTATTGGTTTGATCCAGGTCTACCTTGGGCGATTGTTTATAAAAGGTATAAGCCCGCATGTAGTCCATTTCTTCCGCTTTATTACTATTCGGGAAAACCTCCACAAAGCCTTTGAAGAGGTTTTCGGCGTTGGCATAGTCCTTCAGGTAATAAGCACAGTAGGCAAATTTGTAGTAAATGTCCTCAAAGTGCTCGCTACCCTTGAAAACCCGGAAAAGTTCCTCGAACAGCTGCTGGGCATGATTATAATCCTTGGCGGCGTAGTATTGATCCGCTACGCGCAGCTTATAGTCATAATCATTGCTTTTCATCACTTTGGAAAAGCGCGAGCAGGAGGTGCACAAAAGAATTCCCAGGGATAAAACAGTAAATAGACGCATAAAGGCCTGCAAAGTTAAGGTTTTTATTTGGGGCTGCCAATGGGAAGCCGGGACAAATATAGGGTTCAAAAAGAAAGAGCGAGCCTTTTTGGCTCGCTCTTAACTATTTATAAAGAAATGGCTATCGGAACCGCCGGCGGCGGTTCGCCCGAAAGGCAGATTTTAGCGTTTGCGGAGGTTCGGGTGCGGCGCCGGAACCGTATTAGGTCCTTCTTCGCCGGTGCCGTCCTTGAGGTCAACGGTATTCTCTTCGCCACCGCTCTGAGCGTAGCGGAAGATAAACCGATCCGAGCTAATGCCTTCTTTTTCAACGAGGTAGTTGATGACTGCGTTCACCCGATCCCAGCTGAGCTGTTGAGCAGCCTTGCTGGATTCGCCGTAACCGATGACTGCGATCTTACAGTTCGGGTTATCGCGGAGTTTCTGAGCAGTGCTGGAGAGCAAAGCCTTGTTGTCCTTGCTGAGCGTCACCGAGCGGCCTTTGAAGGTGATGCTGGGCAGATCGCCGATACCGCATTTGCCGGCGGGATGCAGGCCGAGCGAATCGATATAGTTGCGGAGGTCCTTGCAGCACTGGGGATCCGGGCATTTGCCTACGCCATCGGCATCCACGGGCTGGCACTGGGTCGGGGTGATGAGTTCCTTGTCCTTGCAGTCGGGAACACCGTCACCGTCCGTGTCGCGGCTTACACCGTGGGTGTCAACCGGGCAGCCTTTGGGAGTGTTGGGTTCGAGATCGAACTGATCGGTAACGCCGTCACCATCCGTATCATCCAGTACCGGTTTCGGCAGTTTCATGTGACGGGGGGCGTTGATCTCGTTGTAGGCGTAATCCAGCGGGTTGATCCAGTAAAGGGGTTCAACCGCGTGTTTGCCCAAAATATTGTAATTAAGGCCGATCGATACGAAATTGTAGCGGTCTTTCGAGGTGGTCTGGGCAATGCTATTAGTAGCGCCGAGCGTATAGTTGTTTTGCCATTGCTGACCATCGACCAGGTCGGAGGTCGTGAAGGTGAATTTGTCTTCAATGGCAATGTTCAGCTTGTTGTTGAGCTTGAAGGCGAATCCTGCGCCCAGGACGCCACCGACCGTAAGGGGCACGCCACCGAGTTTGGCGGAGCTGCTGGGCCTTTCAGCGATGTGGTTCCAGTTGCCCGTGAGCACGTTCTTGAGGGCCTTGCGAATATCGCTCTTGTGTTTGTAATCCTCCACGGGATATTGGGCGATAATGTTCGCGTATCCCTGAAGGTAACTGTCGTCTTGTTTATACAGCGTGCCGTAGGTTAAGAGCGCCGGGCCGCCGAACAGGTAGATATTCCAGTTGATCTTGGCACGATGGAAATTAATGTTCCGGATAGAGAACATTCCTTGCAAAGACAGCTCATGCACCGTTGACCGATAGTTGTAAAATATCGGGTTGTAGTTTCCATTGTTCTGCTGGGGGAAAAGATCCCCCTGGGTGAGCGACGGGTTACGGCCGTAGGACTGGCTGTATTGATAGTTCAAACCTCTCAGGCGGATCCAATCGTATTCAGCGCGGATCGAGAACATATACCCCAGCGACTTGCGGATATGGAAGCCGAAACCACCGGTAGGACCCCAGTTAGTAACAGAAGTAAGACCCGACGTATAGCCTCCTTTTACCCCGATCTCCCATTCACTCCTAGGCTTTGCCGGAAACGGATACGCGTTGTTCAAAAATTCGTTGTGCTGTGCAAGGCGTTTCGTAGGAATGAGTGAAGAGTCCCGTATGTCATAGCTGCTGCCCACATCCTGAGCTTTAGCATACGACAGACACAGGCAGAGTAACCCGATAAAAAGAGTCAATTTTCTACTTGCCATAACTGAAGTTTATGTGAATGAATGAATTAAACCCTGAGAAGAATATGGTGCAAAAATAAATATTGGTAACCAATAACCAAATTTTTTTAACAATACATATAAAATAAAAACCGTATCGCAAACCGACCGTTAGACAAATGGAATTTACCAAATGCTGCACTTGTAGTAATATTGTTCCACGAATGAAAACAGCGCAAGCTATTTTACGGGAGGAGCTGATCGTTTTTGAAGGCAGGTTCAAAGAAGCAGTTAAAAGTCAAACTCCTTTGCTGGACCGGATCATGCAGTTCATTGTCAAGCGGAAAGGAAAACAGATGCGGCCGATGTTCGTGCTGCTCTCGGCTAAGTTATGCGGCCCCGTTAATGACGCGGCATACCGGGCGGCTTCGCTCGTAGAGCTGGTACATACTGCAACACTCGTGCATGACGATGTGGTGGACGAATCGCTGGAGAGAAGGGGTTTTTTTTCGACCTATGCCCTATGGAAGACGAAGATCTCCGTGCTGGTTGGAGATTATCTGCTTACGAGGGGCCTCCTTCTTTCGCTGGATCATAATGATATAAGGGTCTTACAGTTACTATCAAACGCAGTGCGGCTGATGAGCGAGGGAGAGCTGTTGCAAATAGAAAAATCCCGAAATCTGAACCTGAGCGAGACGGTCTATTTCGAGATCATCCGCAGCAAAACGGCCTCGCTTCTTGCTGCTTCCTGCGCCTCGGGGGCGTTTGCGACATCACAGGATGAAGCGCTCACCGAAAAGATGCGGCTGTTCGGCGAGAAGGTGGGGGTCGCATTTCAGATCAAGGACGATCTTTTCGACTATGGGACGGAGAATGTTGGTAAGCCTACCGGCAATGACATCAAGGAGAAAAAGCTGACCCTGCCGCTGATCTATGCGCTCAACAACCTGGACAAGGCTACCCGCCGCGAGCTGATCTATATCATCAAGAACCAGAATAAGGATCACGAAAAGGTCCAGTACGTCATCCGGAAAGTAACGGAAGCCGGCGGCATCGATTATGCGATCGACCGCATGAATGCTTACCGGGATGAGGCGCTGGCCATCCTTCATGAATTTCAGGATAACGATGTCCGCAGGGGCCTCGAAGAACTGGTTCGCTACACCACGGACAGAAAATATTAACGCGCCGCACATCCCGATCAATGGAAAAACGCTGGAACATAGTACAGGCGGAAGCCGCCAAGGTGGAGTCCCTGCAAACGGCGCTGCGGATCAACGAGGTTCTCTGCCGGATCCTGGTTCTGCGGGGTATCTCGACATTCGAGGCGGCCAAGGCCTTTTTCCGCCCCAACCTGAGCGATCTTCATGATCCCTGGCTAATGAAGGACATGGACAAGGCGGTAGAGCGTGTCCTGCAGGCTCTGGGCCGGGAAAAGATCCTGGTATATGGTGATTACGATGTGGATGGAACGACCGCCGTTGCCTGTCTTTACCAGTTTTTTTGCGCGCACAGCGATCCGGCGCTGATCGATTTTTATATTCCCCACCGCTACCGGGAAGGATATGGGGTCTCGCGTGCGGGCATCGACTACGCGAATGTGCATGGCTTTAGTCTTATCGTCTCGCTGGACTGCGGTATCAAATCAGTGGACCTGATCGACTATGCTGCCGGGCTGGGCATCGACTTTATCGTATGCGATCACCATCTTCCCGATGCGGTGCTCCCTGCGGCCGTGGCGATCCTCAATCCCAAACAGGAAGGGTGCCCCTATCCTTACAAGGAACTCTGCGGTTGCGGCGTAGGTTTCAAGCTGATTACCGCCTTGTGTCAGCGGCTGGGGCTGCCGGAAAAGGAGGCTTTGCAATACCTCGACCTGGTGGCTACGGCCATCGCGGCGGATATCGTTCCTGTGGATGGCGAGAACCGGGTGATCGCCTATTTTGGGCTAAAAAAGGTCAACGAAGACCCCAATAATGGGATCAGGGCTTTGATCGAACTAAGCAGTCTGACAAAGGAATTGAAAATGACCAATCTGGTGTTTATGATCGCTCCCAGGGTCAATGCGGCGGGGCGGATGGACGATGCACGCAAGGTCGTTCACCTGTTTACCGCGGTGAGCCCTTCGGATGCGCTGGCCTACGGCCGGGCATTGCATGCAGACAATACAGACCGCAAGGAACACGATCTGAATACGACTGAAGAGGCCCTGGCATTGCTGGCGGGAGATGCGGATCATGCCGGCCGCCGTTCGACGGTGATCTACCAGCCACATTGGCACAAAGGGGTGGTGGGTATCGTGGCTTCCCGCCTCATCGAACGGTATTACCGGCCAACCGTAGTACTCACACAAAGCGGCGAGATCATTGCCGGCAGCGCCAGAAGCGTCAATGGTTTCAATGTCTATGAGGCCATTCATGCGTGCAGGGAGCACCTGCTCGGATATGGCGGACATTTTGCCGCGGCCGGCGTCACGCTCGAACCGGGCAAGGTCGAAGCGTTCCGCAGTAAATTCGAGGCAACGGTTGCCGCCACGATACAGCCGCAGAGCCTGGTCCCGGAGCTGCTTATCGATGCCGAGCTGCCATTCGATTGTATCCGGAGTTCCTTTTATAATATTCTCGAGCAGATGCAACCCTTTGGTCCGGCGAATACCCAGCCGGTGTTCCTGGCGCGCGGCGTGACGGATCGCGGCTCCCGGATCGTTAAGGAACAACATATCCGCTTCAGTTTGCAACAGGGGGCGATCCAGGCCGATGGCATCGGCTTCGGCCTGGCCGCCAAATTTCCGCTATTGCAAGCCGGAGTCCCCATCGATGTCGTCTTCACGCTGGAAGAGAACGAATGGAACAACCAGAAGAATCTGCAATTAAAAGTGATCGATATTGCCCCTGCTATGCCTCGAGGATGATCTTCCCTTTGGCCTCGCCGCCCATGAGGTCCACGCTTCTTTCGATAAAGCTGGTCAGGTTGTTGCCTTTGAGCAATCCCTGCGACAAAAGCGCAAGGTCACTCAGGTTGTGGGCGAGTTTTTCCTGCCTGCCCTTATCTTCCAGTTTTAAAATAGTTTGATAGATCGGGTGATTGCCATTGATCGTGAGCGTTACTTCATCCGGCATATTGGCATAAAAGCTTCCCATACCTCCGTTCACGGCTGCCATATCCTTCATGCGCCGCATGAATTCCGGCCGGGTGGCGATGATCGGCGGTGCGTCGGCGCTAAGGCCTTTGACCTCCACCGTGGCATGTAATTCGGGGATCTGCCTGCTGAACAATTCCTTTAAGATGGTCTCCTGGTCGGTGCTCAGCACGCTGCCGGTGATCTCCGCTTTGTCAACTAGGTTATCGGCGATATCGGAGTCCACACGGGTAAAGTGCACTTTCTCCCATTTCGTTTCCATCTGGTTGATGAATGCGGCATCGATCAGGGTCTCCAGCTTGACGACGACATAGCCCTTGGCTTGAGCCTGCCGGATATAGGTGTCCTGCTGAACAGGATTGGTGGTGTAGAGGATTACTAGCTGGTCCTGCTTGTTCGTTTGCAGGCCGCCGACGGCTTCGCGATATTCATCGAGCGTATAGAATTTTTCCCCCCTGACGTCTTCCATGATATGGAACTTCACTGCCTTCTCGAGGAACTTGTCATCCGTCATCATCCCGTACTTGACGAATAGTCCGAGGCTTTCCCATTTAGCTTCGAATTCCTTGCGCTCCTTCGAAAAGATCTCTTCCAGCTTATCGGCTACCTTCTTCGTGATATGGTTATTGATCTTTTTGACATTGGGGTCGCCTTGGAGATAGCTGCGGCTGACGTTCAGCGGGATATCGGGGCTGTCGATCACTCCATGGAGCAGCATGAGGAATTCGGGAACGATGTCCTTGACCTCGTCCGTAACAAAGACCTGGTTGCTATAAAGCTGGATCTTGTCTTTTTGCAACTCATAGCTCTGCTTTATCTTGGGAAAATAGAGGATACCCGTGAGATTGAAGGGATAATCCACATTCAGGTGGATCCAGAACAAGGGAGCTTCGCTATAGGGGTATAGCTCTTTATAGAAATCCTGGTAGTCCTGGGGCGTGAGCTCGCTGGGCTTTTTGGTCCAGGCGGGATGGGTATTGTTGATCTGCTCTCCTTCGAAACGGATGGGAACGGGAAGAAACCGGCAGAATTTCTTAAGCGTAGCGCTTATGCGTTCCGCGTCCAAAAATTCCAGACTTTCATCGTTGATATGCAGCACGATATCGGTGCCTCTTTCCGCCTTTTCCACCTCTTCCAGCGTATATTCCGGGCTGCCATCGCATTCCCATTTGACAGCTTTGGCATCTTCCTTATAGCTTTTGGTGATCACATCCACCCGCTCGCTGACCATGAAAGCGGAATAGAATCCCAGGCCGAAATGACCGATGATATTGGTCTCGTTCTGTCCTTTGTATTTGTTGAGGAACTCTTCCGCACCGCTAAAAGCTACCTGATTCAGGTATTTATCCACTTCTTCGGCGGTCATCCCCACCCCTTTGTCGGAGATCGTGATCGTCTTATTCTCTTTATCTAATTGGATATCAATGGTTAAATCTCCAAGGTCACCTTTAGCCTCGCCAATGGAGGAAAGGGTCCTGAGCTTTTGGGTGGCGTCGACGGCGTTGCTGACCAGCTCGCGGATAAAGATATCATGCTCGCTGTACAGAAATTTCTTGATTATCGGGAAGATATTCTCGGTTTGAACCCGGATGTTTCCTTTTTGCATGGCAATGGTAATTTTAATATGGTGATATGTGCGTCAAATGTACTCCCGGAAAAATAGCACATTTGCCGCAAAAAGCTAATGTCTGGCCTATCGGCCTTGTCGGCCTCCGGCTGCCAACGGCGGAGGGCAAAAATCAAAGAAAATGCCATTCTATGCGATCCTGACACACTGTCAATGCGGGTTTTGTTTGCTTGTTTCCTCTAAATGGGCTACCTTTGCAGCCCATTTATTAATTTTTAAACAATTACAGCGGTAATGAACAATTACGAATTGATGGTGATTTTTACCCCTGTGCTTTCTGAAGAGGATTACAAAGCCGCTCAGAAAAAATACGCTTCTTTCGTCAAAGATAATGGCGGAGAGATCGTGCACGAAAATCCCTGGGGTCTGAAATCACTGGCGTATCCCATCCAGAAAAAAACTACCGGTTTATACTGGGTTCTGGAGTACAATGCGCTATCCGACTTCAATGAGAAACTGAAAATTCAGATTCTCCGCGACGAAACCGTGTTACGTTTCATGGCTACCAAACTCGATAAATACGCCGTCGAGTACAACGCCAAAAAGAGAAGTGGTGTACCTACAGGAACTGAAAAAGTGGGAGCATAATCAATATGGCAAAAGCTAACGAGATCAAGTATCTGACGGCGATCAAGCCGGAGAAACGTGCCAAGAAGTTCTGCCGTTTCAAGAAGTATGGCATCAAGTACATCGATTATAAGGATGCCGAGTTCCTGAAGAAGTTCCTGAACGAGCAGGGAAAACTGCTTCCCCGCCGTATTACGGGTAACTCCCTGAAATATCAGCGCAAAGTGTCCGATGCCGTTAAGAAGGCTCGTCAGATGGCACTGTTGCCCTTTGTAACAGATCTTTTGAAGTAGACCTTTTATAGTAACCTCACCCTAACCCTTTTCGCTGGTACCAACCGGCATAAAGGGGGGACAGTCCGCGGCCGGGGCCGGAAGTGGCTCGCAAGGCGGGATTGGGAAAACGGTGAACAAAAAACAAAAAATGGAAGTCATTTTAATTCAAGACGTCGACAACCTGGGTTCCGCCCATGAAAAAGTGAGCGTAAAGAACGGGTATGCACGTAACTATTTGATTCCCCGCAAATTGGCCATTGAAGCCAATCCTTCCAATTTGAAACAGCTGGAAGAAAGAGTAAAGCAGCTCCAGAAGAAGGAAGCCAAGATGATGGCCGAGATGGGCAAGGTCATCGAGGTGTTGAAGGCTTCGCCGTTGAAAGTCGGCGCCAAGACCGGCACCAGCGGCAAGATCTTCGGTAGCGTTACTTCGGTACAGCTGGCCCGGGCCATCCGCGATCAAAAGGGATATGAGATCGATCGTCGCAGGATCCATATCATCGACGAGGTCAAGGAACTGGGTACATACAAGGCCAAGGTCGACTTCGGCAACAGCAATGAGACCGAGGTCGAGTTCGAGGTAACGGCTGAGTAAGTTATACGGCTCGGCTCATTTAAGGCGACGTTGCTAAAATCTGCTAATAAAATAGCTATTTAGTTGAAAGCTCGTGAATATATCACGGGCTTTTTTTTAATTATGTCTATATTTTTGCTATTTCTTAAAAAAATATCAAAACAAATAGGTACAAAATCGATTTTTCAGGAGTACCAGAGGGGCTAAAAGCTTGACCAATGCCCAATTTAAGGGATTCTTGTCAAAATTTCCAGAAGTAATAAAAATTGCTATCTTTACATAGCTCTCATTTAGTGTTATCGTAGGCTGTCGTAACTTTCAAGAGATTCCTCAGCGTTTGTCTAACAGTAGGTAGAGTGAGTTTTTTTCATTTTTTAATTTTTTGTACAATGAACATTTATGTAGGCAACCTCTCCTGGCAGATGACCGACGAGGATCTCAGAAACCTTTTTGAACAACACGGCTCTGTTGCCAGCGCCAAGATCGTGAAAGATAAAGTTTCCGGTCGGAGCAAAGGCTTTGGTTTCGTTGAAATGGAAGATGATGGTGAAGCCCAGCAAGCTATCACGAATCTTTATGATTCTGAAGTTATGGGTCGCAAGATCATCGTCAACGAATCTCAGCCCAAGCAACAAGGCGGCAGCGGCGGCGGTGGCGGCTTCAAGAAGAGAAGCTTCGGCGGCGGCGGCGGTGGCGGTGGCTACAAAAAAGGTGGCTACGATCGCGGCGGCGGCGGTGGTTACAACAGGGATTATTAATCTTATCAATCAATACATCTTTGTTTCTTAAAATCCTTTCCGGCAACGGGAGGGATTTTTTCTTTGGATCCGCGGGGCGGATCGTCTGAAGAACAAACATCATTTTTCGCTAAAACATTTACGGGCTATCTTTAAGGGAATCAATATACTGTTTGCCTTATGCGCCGCAAATCCTCCCGCCGGGAATTTATCCGCGACACTGCCATGGCCACTGCCGGGCTGACAATCCTCAATTTTCCGATCCGTGGCAAAATGGCACCCGGCAATAAGGTTGTTATTGCCGTCATGGGTGTCAACAGCAGGGGAGCTTATCTCGCCAAATCATTCTCACAACTACCCAATGTCGAAGTAGCGTATATCTGTGATGTAGATGAAAGGGCCATTCAGCACGGTCTGGATGCATTGAAAGATGCCCCCAGGAAACCTACGGTCATACATGATATCCGAAAGCTTGTAAAGCAAACCGATTTCGATGCGCTGGTGATCGCTACGCCGGATCACTGGCATGCGCCGGCTGCAATCCTCGGTGTTCAGCATGGCAAGCATGTGTATGTAGAGAAACCCTGCGGGCAGAACCCTTATGAGGGCGAACTGCTGACCAGGGCATTGCACAAATACGGTAAGCATATCCAGATGGGTAGTCAGCGCCGTAGTTTCCCTTCGCTGATCGAGGCTTCGAAGGCAGTTCGCGGGGGTGCTATCGGTAATGCCTACATGGCGAAGGCCTGGTATGCGAATAACCGCAAATCCATCGGCTATGGCAAGAAGGTGCCCGTACCGCCTGTGCTCGATTGGGAATTATGGCAAGGGCCGGCGCCCCGCCGGGATTACCAGGACAACGTGGTTCCGTATAACTGGCACTGGTTCTGGCATTGGGGGACGGGTGAAGCCTGTAACAACGGTACGCACGAGATCGACTGCTGCCGGTGGTTCCTGGGTCTCGACTATGCTTCCAAAGTAGTTTCCGCGGGTGGTCGTTATGCTTTTAAGGACGACTGGCAAACGCCCGATACGCAGGTCGCCAGTTTCGAATTTGCGGAAGGCAAGACCATTACCTGGGAGGGTCGCAGCTGTAACCATTACCCGGTGGAAGGCAGTGACCGCGGATTTATCATCTATGGAGACGGTGGTACGCTCGTCAACCTGGGCGGTGGGGATTATAAGATCTTCGATGACAAGAATAAGCTGATGAAAGAAGTCAAGTCCGAAGTCGTAGCGAATCCCACCGACCCGGTAGCCGCGAGCGGCAATATGGATCTGTATCATTTCGAGAATTTCGTCGACGCGGTGCGCGGCACTGCGGCGCTCACTCAGCCGGTGGACGAAGGAGCCAAGAGCGTGCTGCTTTGCCATCTGGCAAATATCGCACAGCGGACTTCGGGTGTGCTTCACTGTGATCCTACCAATGGGCATATCCTGAATGATCCTGCTGCCGCGGCGTTATGGCGGAGGACGTATCAGCCCGGGTGGGAGCCGGTGGTTTAGCGGTTTACAACGTGCGGATCTTGATGCTGCGGAATCTTACATTGTTTCCATGATCCTGCAGGAGGAGGTGCCCTTGCGGTGCTTCGCCGAACTCGTGCCAGATCTTATACTTGCTGATGGCCACGAGGTCCCGGAATGCCTGGGAGCCGCGTTCGTATTCCAGCACTTTTACGCCGTTGAGATAATGTTCGACATGATTGTTGGGATAGACGATGATCCGGCCGGTGTTCCACTGCCCCATGGGGTGGATGAAGCGTTTTTGTTTTTTGGCCGGGATCAAGTCGTATAGAGAAGCCAGTGTGCGGTCGCCGTTCCTACCCAGCTTGGCATCGGGGTGTAACGAGTCGTCGAGTATTTGATATTCGAGTCCGATGGCCGAGCCGGAATTCTTTTCTTCGGGCGACAGCCGCACAAAATATTTTACCCCGCTGTTCGCACCGGGTGTCAGCAGGAATTCGAAAGACAGGTCGAAGGCTTTGTACATTTCCGGTGTGACGATATCGCCGCCCGTTCCGCCTTCTTTGCCGGTAAGTTCATGGACGCTGATCATGCCATTCTCCACCGTCCATCCGGTGTCGGGGAAATGATCTTTGTAGGCTCCGACCCAACCTTTGGAGGTCTTGCCGTCGAATAGCAGTTTCCAGCCGCTATTCTTCTCATAGACGGTAAGATGATTGGGGATATCGTCGACAACATAAACGCCTGGGGGAAAGGGTTTGGGCTGCAGATCCGAGGTCTTGATGCGGATATTTTTGAAATATACTTTTTCCCCGGCGAAATCAGGATTAGTAACGGCGTGTACCTGCAGGCCGATGAAACCTTTTTTGTCCATGGTGTCCACCAGGTAGGCGACGGCCTGGTCGTTGATCCACGTCCTGGTCTCGTTGCCGATGCATTCGATGCGGACATGATTATAAGCTCCTACTTTAAAGGCGTCCCCGGCTTTGGGGTTGAGTGAGCCAGGGTAGAGCCAGTCTCTGCGGCCTTCGTCGTAGATGCCGCCCGACCAGCGGCGCGCGCTGGGATCGATCTCGAACTGGCAGCCATAGACGAGGCCTTTGCCCTGGTGGCCGCTGGGATCGTAGTGGCTGCGGAGCTGGACGCCGGAGTTGCTGGTGGTATCCATGATCCTGACGTCCATCTCGAGGATAAAATTGCCGTATTCTTTATCTGTGACCAGGAAGGTGTTGCCGGAGTTGGGGGCGGTGGTGCCTACGATGGCGCCGTCTTCTACTTTATAGTCAGCGGTGCCGGCGAGCTTATGCCAGCCGTTGAGTGTTTTGCCGTCGAAGAGGGAGGTCCAGCCCGGCTGCGGCTGCGGCTGTTGGACTCGTTGGACACGTTGAGCGAGCCCGAAGGTAGTAATGGCGAGCGCTGCAAGCGTTAGGATCGAATGTTTCTTCATTGGAGGGAGATTACTCGGGTAAAGATAAGAAGGAGGGCTGTAAGGGGGGTTGCTAAAAAATAAAAAAGCCCCATCTTTCGATGAGGCTTTCAATGAATATGGCAGCTACCTACTCTCCCGCATTGTGGTGCAGTACCATCGGCCATGAGGGGCTTAACTTCTCTGTTCGGT
>JAICXX010000070.1 GCA_025934485.1 Chitinophagaceae bacterium | reverse complement strand
GTTCGCGGCGGGGGGGGCGGCTCCGGGGAGATTGGCAGCGGGGGGGGCGGTTGCTGTTTCCGTGTGGTCTGCGGTGGGTGATCCGGTAGGCAGGACGGTAACCGGTAATAGCACCGTGAAGCAGGAGCCTTTGTCCGGCTCGCTATCGACCTTGATCGTACCACCGTGCATTTCGACGAACTCGCGGGTAATGGCCAGGCCGATGCCCGTGCCCTGGCTCCGCAAATGGCCGGGGGAATCGGCCTGAAAAAAAGATTCGAAGATCTTCTCCTGCAAGGCAGGGGGTATACCGATACCGGTGTCTTTGACTTTGAGCTCCAATAAGACGCTTTGGTGGTCTTTTTCCAGAACATTCAATTCCACCGCGATGGTTCCGCCGGGCGGAGTGAATTTGAAAGCATTCGACAAAAGATTGAAAAGGATTCTTTCCAGCTTATCCTTGTCGAAGAGGGCAGGCAGCTGGTCTATCCCGGAGCGGTAATCGAAGTTAGTGCCCCGTTCCTGGGCGAGGTCGGCGAAAGAGTTCGCGGTGGACCTGATGAACGCGGCGATATCGCCACCGCTCATATTCAATTTGAGCTCATCGACCTCCATCTTCCGGAGATCGAGCAGCTGGTTCACGAGGTGAAGTAAGCGCCGGGCGTTCCGTTCAATGGTCATGGCCAGCTGTTTTTTAGCCGGCTCCTCCGAACCGCGGATCAATTTGTCCACCGGTGAAAGGATCAACGAAAGGGGGGTTCGGAATTCGTGGCTGAGGTTCGTGAAAAATTTTATCTTCATCCGGTCCAGCTCGCGGGCCCGCTTGGCTTCGCGGCGTTCTTCGGCGAGGGCAAACCGTGCCCTGGCCCGCCTGATGATCTGCCTACGGCCCAGATACAATAGCGTTAAGACAGCCAATGCGTAAAGGATATAGGCGAGGGTAGTTTTCCAGAAGGGCGGTCTTACAAGAATGCGTATGGTGATTCCCTTGTCATTCCACACGCCATCGCTGTTGGAAGCCTTTACGTGGAAGAAGTATTCGCCCGGATCGATATTGGTGTAGGAAGCCCTTCGGTTCCTGCCGTCGGTGGTCGTCCAGTCCTTGTCGAATCCTTCCAGACGGTAGGCGTACCGGTCCTTTCGGGCATTGATATAGCTGAGGGCAGCAAACTCGAGGGTGAAGTTGTTCTCATTATAAGACAATACCAATTGGCTGTCTGCGGTGATGGAAGCTGGCAAGGGAACGTCTTTGTTATATAGCTGTAGCCCGGTGAGCACCACCGGCGGGATGTGTTCGTTTAGGTGTATCGATTCGGGGTTGAACAGGTTGAACCCTTTGGGTCCGCCGAATAACAATTCCCCTTCTCTTGTTCGAAAGCCGGCATTGACATTGAATTCGCGGCCCTGCAAGCCGTCGTATTCATCGAAGTTCAGGCATTTGATCTTGAAGCCTGCGCTCTCATGGGAAGTGGTGATCCTCGAGAGGCCGGCAGATGAGCTGACCCACAACAGGTGGTCTTTGCCTTCGAGTACGCTCATGATCATGTTCGCCGGGAGCCCATCTTTTGTGGTGAACGACTGGAAGGTGTCTTTCCCCGGCGCCATCACGCTCAGGCCCTCGCGCGTCGCCACCCACATATTTCCGTGGTAATCGCAGGTGAGGCTGAATATCACGTTATCACTCAGCCGGCTGTTTTCAGTAGTATAATACACGTATTGTCCCGTACTCCGGGTAAGCACGCTGATGCCAAAAGCGGTACCGATCCAGAGATTGCCCGCTGAGTCTTCGGCGAGGGCAGGTACATAGTTAGAATGGATCGAATGCGGTCTGTCGAGGGTATTGTGATAGAATTTTCCCGTAGTCTCATCGAGCCGGTCCAACCCACCCATCAACGTGCCCACCCAAAGGTGATCTGTTCCATCTTCGCGGAGGGAATAAACGCGGTTGTCCGCGAGGCTGGCTGGGTCCGTTTCGCTGTGCCGGTAATGCGTAAAATTGCGCCCGTCGTAGCGATCCAGTCCACCCTGATAGGTACCGATCCATAGCATTCCCCGATGGTCCACGAGCAGCGAAATTATGGCATCACTTCCAAGGCTATTGAAATCGCCGTTATTGTGGTGGTATTGCTCAAACTTGTTAGCCAGCCGGTCGAAATAGATCAGGCCGCCGCCATCCGTGCCGATCCAGATATTTCCTTTTGCATCTTCGGCAAAGCAGTTCACGTCGTCATACGGCAGGCTCTCCGGATCGCCCGGCTGCCGTTTGTAGAGCGGAAATCGCAGCATATTCTGCTGGTAATAACAAATCCCGTTCTTTAGGGTACCTACCCAAACGGTGCCCAGATCGTCGATGTATAGCGCGGTGACCGTATTTTCCGCGAGGCTTCGGTCTTCGTCCGAATGGTGCAAATTCCGGACGGTGCTTTTTGCGACGTCAAGGATATCCAGCCCGCCCTTATCGGTCGCAACCCACAACTGTCCTTTGTCGTCCTGAACGATGTCGCTGACATTGTTGCTGCTTAGTCTTACCACACCCGAATCGCGGGTGTAATGCCGGAGTCCGCCGGAAGGCAGATCGTATTCCCAGAGTCCGGAAAGATTGTCTTGCGCAAATAACCAAAGTCTGTCGTTCCGGTCCGCGTACAGTTTATAGCCGTAGTTCCCTTGTTCCGCCGCACGCTGGTTAATCTCGGTGCGCAGGGAGATGGTTTGTCTGCCGGGATCGAAGCGCTGTAGTATGCCCTTATAATAAGCGAGCCAGATACCACCGGCACGATCGACGGCCGCATCTGTAATGGCAAGGTTTGCTCCGCCCGGGGCATGAACGGCGGATGGTATGCGAACAGCTCGCCGCCCCGAGTCATAGCGATAAAGGCCGGAATCGGCGTAGATAAAATAATAATGGTCGTCCTTATTGTGGATTATACTTACCAGGCCGGTTGGCAGGAGATTGCGTGTTTCCAGATAGGCGGCCTTGTGGGGGATGAGTGCTCCAGTGACGGGGTCATAAATATTAACGCCTCCTCCCGCGGTGGTGATATATAGTTTGCCCTCGGGGCCCGGGAATATGCCTTCCACCAAGTTATCCAGCAGGGAGGTCGAGTCGGAGTCGTCGTGCCGGAATATTTTGAAGGAATATCCGTCGTACCGGCTCGCGCCGGAATTCGTTCCAAACCAGACGAATCCCTGCTGGTCCTTAAAGATAACATTGATGTGGTTATTTGACAATCCGTCCTGGTCCGACAATTTCGCGAAGGGATAGTCTTTGACCTGAGCAAAGCCATCCAAATTGGCCACAAGGAAACACACTAATGGCAAGCACTTGGTTGTTAGGCTATTAGCTAGCCGGTTGCAAATTTTGAAAAAAGAAACGTTCATTTCGCCCACAAGCAGAATTAGGTGCTAAAGATACGCTAAATTTTCAGCCGGTCCGCGCTGGCTGTCCGGTAATCCGGTGAAGGGAGGTGGCTCGCCGTAGGTTTATATAATTCGCCAAAATGGGTAGATAATGGGTGTATTTGGCGGGTTATGATTATTATAGTTCGCCAAATATTCGAATTTTTCCTATTTTTCGCTGCTCCTAGCTGGTTAGAAGCGTTCAATGATCTGGATGTGTATCTTCTGGATAGGCTGGATCCGGGCAAGACAGCGGTGCTTTTCTTCGATGAGTTTCCCTGGCTGCACACTCCGCGATCAAATTTTCTCAGAGCAATTGATCATTGGTGGAACAGCTCCGGGACAAAACGTTCCCATCTGAAGGTCGTTATTTGCGGATCAGCGGCTTCGTGGATGATAGAAAAAATCCTCAATGATCGGCCATGGGCGGAATACCTGGCGCAAAAAGCGAAAGGCCTGACCAGGGACGAGATCATCACCGAATGCAAATTCACTACCAGTGGCGGGATGACCCAAATGTTGAAAGAACTGGCGGAATCGGGATTCATTTCAGCGTATGTTCCGTTTGGCAAATTTGGAAATGAAAACATCTACAAGCTGTCCGATGAATATTCCCTTTTTTACCAGAGGTATATAGAACATGCTAAAGCGACTGGAAATGGTACCTGGCTGAGGCAACTACAAACACATTCTTATATCAGTTGGAGTGGATTCGCTTTTGAATCGGTGTGTCACAAACACAGCCAACCAATCAAAAAAGCGTTGGGAATAGCCGATGTTTTAACAGAAGAATCTGCCTGGCGTTATCAACCACGGAAAGAAAGCAAGGACACTGGTGCGCAGATCGACCTATTGTTCCGGCTGACGCTGAAAAACTTGAAGCATTTTTACCGGTAAAAAAGGCTATATTCGTTGCCGGTTGTATGATGTTATATGAATTGCAGCTATAATATTTTCCCCCATGGTCAATCCTCCCACCATTAAGGAAATTGCTAAAAGGCTAAATATTTCCACCTCTACTGTCTCCCGGGCGCTTCACAATCATACGCGCATCAATATCCAGACCAGGATGCGGGTGCAGCAGCTGGCGCGAGAGCTCGAATATGAGCCTAATCAAAAGGCCATCTTCTTTCAGCAACGCCGGACGTTTACTATCGGGGTGATCCTGCCCGACCTGTCCGAATTTTATTTTTCCAGCGCCATCAGCGCTATTGAAGATCTCTCGACCCAACATAAATATTCCGTGTTGATTGGTCAGTCCTTTGACAGCGAGGTCCGCGAAAAACACATTGTGGAATACGTGATGAACCAACGCATCGATGGGTTGATCATTTCTATCGCCAAAAGCACCGTCAATTTCGAACATTTCGAGCTGTTGAAACGCTATGGTATCCCGGTAGTCTTCTTTGACCGGATACCCGACTTGGCCGATATCCATTATGTAGCCTGCAATGTCGAAACAGGGACGATCCAGGCGATGAAATTCCTGCTGCGAAACGGGCATCGCGTCGTCGGCGTGCTAAACGGACCGGATGGGCTTTATAGCTGCCGGCAGCGGGTGGCGGGCTATATCAAGGGATTAGCGAGCCACCCGTTGAAATTCGATCCTAACCTGGTCGTCTCCACCGACCTCACCAAAGAAGGCACCGAAAAAGCTATGGCCGAGCTCATGGGGCTTAAGAGAAAACCTACGGCGTTGCTGTGTTTCAACGACAATGTTTGTCTCGACGCCATGCAATATGCCCGGCGGATGAAGCTTAAGATCAATAAAGACGTAAGTTTCGTGAGCTTCGCCAACCAGCCTATGATCAACCACGCGGCTTTTCCCCCGATAGCCACCATCGAACAGTTTCCTCATCTGCAAGCTCAAAAAGCGACCGAGGTATTGCTGGATCTGCTTAACAAACGGGCAGAGCCTGGGGGCAGCCTGTTCAAAAGGATCATCGTGGACTCGCAGCTTGCTATTTATAAAAAATAGATGCTTCAATGAAAAGGCTCCTCTCTATTTTACTAATCATCGTACTTCTTTTTGTTCTCGCCAGCACTTTTATTCCGGCCGGGCTGGCAAGATGCCTTACAGTTCGCAATACCATTCAAAATACCGTTGCTGCCTTGAAACATCCGGAAGCCTGGCGGAGCCTCGATTCCGGCAAAAGTACCCATATCACCGAGATCAAGTACATGCACTTCCAAATTTCGGAGCCCGAGCCCAACGGCGACAGTGTCGATTTTACGCTCGCTCTCGTTCCCCATGCAAGTTCACGACGCAATCCGGATAATATCGGTATTTCCTATGTGTATACGACCACGCTTTTCTTTAAACTTCTGCCCTTTCTCCAAAGGCCTTCCGTCGAGTCTGCTATCGTGGACGAGTTGCAAGACTATCTTGTTCCTACGAGGTAGCAGTATGGGGGCACGGGCTTGCGGCCATGGCGATGCGTGAGCGCGTCCCGGCATGAATATTGAATGGAATTGGGCATGCCCGCCATAAAAACAGCTGTTCTCGACATCTCTTTTCTCGACGAGGGTCCGCGACAAGGGCCGGTGGTCTTTCTTTTGCACGGCTGGCCTGATGATATCCGCACTTGGGCGGTGGTTGGGCCGTTGCTGAACACGGCGGGTTTCCGCACCATCATCCCTTATTTGCGCGGCTTTGGGCTTACGAGATTCCTTTCGAAGGACACCGCAAGGGATGGGCGCGGGGTTGCGCTGGCGCAGGATGTCATCGATCTGGCAGATGCGCTGGGCGTGGGAAACTTTTTTGTCGCCGGTCATGACTGGGGTGCGCGGGCTGCCTATTTGCTGGCGGCACTTTTCCCATCGCGAGTCGACAAGATTGCGACGATGTCGCTTGCTTTTCAGCCAAGGGGTGAGTTCCCGATACCGAGCTTTCCGCAGGCGCGGCTATTCTGGTATCAATGGTTCATGTGTACCGATGGTGGCGCCGCGGCGGTGCGAAGAGACCCCGTGGGGTTCTCGCGTATCCAATGGGACACGTGGAGTCCCGAAGGCTGGTATGATGAGGAGGATTTTTTGGAGACGGCTGCGAGCTTTATGAATCCGGACTGGGCTTCGGTGACGCTGAGCGGTTATCGGAGCCGTTTTGTGCCGGAACCGGCGGATCATCGCTATGATGAGCTGCAACATCGCATGAGTGGCATCGCTCAGCTAAAGACGCCTACGCTGACCATCAGCGGCGGGGCGGACAGGTGCGATCCGCCCGCTTCTTTTGAGGAGATGGATCATAGTTTCACGGGCCGTTATGAACTGATGACGCTGGAATATGTGGGTCATTTTCCGACGCGCGAGGCGCCGGAAACGGTGGGAAGGGCGCTGGTCAAGCACTTTAGAAGATGAGGGGCCTGGGGCGCGTGTAGGCTTCAATTGACCCACAGCGGGACGAAACCTGCGTCCGCCGGGGACTGACTGGCCCTGTCATCGAGGTTCCAGGCTGTGACCTGGAAGAAGGGCGTCGTCGAAGCGGCATCTCTGTTCGCATAGGCGCAACGGATGGTGCGGGTCTCCCCGGGCGCCAGCTCGAAGTAGTTATCGCTAAAGATCAGCGGCAGGATGTCGTCGCCTTTGCGGCCGTTGAGGGCGCGGACGTGGACCTGGAAGGCTACGGTGTTGCCGGTATTCGTAATCGTTAGTTCGTGTGCCGAGCTGTCGCGTGTTGCCATGGCGCCGGTGACCGTGATTTTGAGCCGGGTCTTGCCAAGGTTCTGGAGAGCTGAATAGTCGGTGTACGCTGTCTCGGGGGTCATGTACCAGGTGGATTTCTTCCAGTCGAGGACATCCGCTTTTTTGGACAGCCAATACCAGTTGATGCTTTTTACTTCGCCCTGTGCATCGGTGAGCTGGAGGCGGAGGAAGTAGATTCCGGGAAGATCGTTGAGTGTGGACAGGTCGAAACATTGGACGATGCTGTCAGGTTCGACTGTGGTGGTAGCCGATCCCGAGAATCCGCGGGTGCCGTCGAGATGGTATAAGGTGGCTTCGGCCTTTAGTCCTTCGAAACGGTGTTGGAGGGTATTGGTGATAAAAACCTTTTGGGTACCATAGGAATACATGATGTGCAAGGGCTCCATGGACTTCTTCATGCCGAAATAGGTACCGGCGGGATAGAGGTAATAGTCATACGTATGCCAGATGAGACCCGGCCAGGGATTGCTGCCCATCCACTGGACGACGCCGGTGGCGGTGTGGTATTTATGGAGGCCGTAGGCTTCCATCATAGCGCGGTGAGCTTCGTAGTTCTGCGCTTGCGCCTTGGCGATATAATCCCAGATATTCTTTACCGTGCCGTAGCGTCCCTGGAGGGCGTCGTCGAAGAGATTGGTCGTGCCGAAGTTCATGGTGCCGCAATGGTATTTCCAGGTGGCGGTGGTGAACCAGAGCGAATCTTCGGGGATGAATTTGATGAGACTTTCGTAGGGCGGGATGGATGGACCCGGGGAGATCTCGGTGGCGAAGCTATAGGCGCCGCCGTGTTTTTCGAGTGAGTCCGTTTCCCAATAGATGGGAGGTACCCAGTCGTAAGGGCCGTCCATCTTTACGCCGCTGTAACCCGACACCACTGATTTGCTTTCGTTGGCGGTGGAGATCGTGGGATTGGGCCATTTGAGCGCGGATTCGATCTTGAGATAATCGCGTTCCACGGTTGTGTCGCGTGGCGGCATATCGCTGCCGTTGAGCCAGACCATGACGCTGGGTTTGTTACGGAGCCAGAGCATCACACTGCTATCCGATGCCATCGCCGAGGCGCGTTTGGCGGAGTCCCATAATTCGGGGTATTGCCAGGCGCCGCAGCACATCCAGCCGGTCATGACGAGCATCCCATATTTAT
The DNA here is from genome assembly GCA_025934485.1 of Chitinophagaceae bacterium. Lineage (GTDB taxonomy): Bacteria > Bacteroidota > Bacteroidia > Chitinophagales > Chitinophagaceae > Puia. The sequence continues at coordinate 20,531 of JAICXX010000070.1, read as the reverse complement.
CGCAGAGGGCGTAAAAGTTGTCATCTTCCAGTTTGCCTTCGGAGCGGACGATGTTCATATTCATATCACGGTACAGACGGATCTCCTGTTCCTGGCGGCGTGGCGAGCGGCGTTGGAAGATATCGGGCGACCAGGCGGCGCCGCGGATGACGATGCGTTTACCGTTGACGATAAAGACGCGGGACTTGGTGTCGATGAATTCCGTGGTGATCTGGCGGATACCGAAATTTTCGGAGATGGTGTTGCTGGCGACGGCGGCATGGTCAGAAGTGCCGGTGTGACTCACGGAGAGCTCGAGATGGTTGAGCTCGGGTTTGCCGTATTGCCAGGGCCACCAGATATGGGGGTTTTTGACGTTGAGCTGGGGAAAATCTGCGGGGGTAAAGGTGACGTCGACGATGTCCTTCGCTTCGAGATGGACTTTTTTCTCGAAGGAGATGTCGTTGTTGATCCGGCCTTTGACGATGACGTCTTGTGGAGTTGCGGAATAGTTCGTGACGAAGGCGTCGACGGCGAGGTGTGCGATGTCTAATGACAGCTGGCCGTCCGAGGCCCCTGCCGCCGGGTCGAAATGGGTGGTCACGAGCGGGTATTGGATACCGACGCGATCATAGGTTTTGATCTCGACGTCGTTCACGATACCGCAGTTGTAGTCGGGGGGATAATGGATCCAGTCCGCATAATCGATCGCCAGGTCACCTCCTCTTCGGTTGGGGTTGATGGGGCGCCGGATCTCCAGCGCGAGCACGTTGGGTTTGCCGGGATGGGCATATTTGGTGATGTTGAGCTCGATGATGCGGTACGGATTCATGATCTGACTGGAGCCGGCGATCAGTGTGCCGTTGAGCCAGACGTTGGCTTTGTAGTTGATGCCATGCAGTTTGAGCACGATGTCTTTGCCCTTGTCGGACGAGGGCAGGGTGAATTCGCGGCGAAACCACCAGGCCGAATCGAGGATGGGGTCTTTGAGCTTTTCGAAGTTCATGCCCATGAAGGGGTCGAAGTTGTAGACATTGTTGGCGAGGAGGCCGGCGATGACGGTAGTGGGGACGGTGACTTTGTACCAGTTTTCCACCGGGTAGCCGGGGCGGGAGATCTCGGCGCCTTCGGGGATCGCGGCCAGTGACGTGGTGCCCGTGGCTGATGAAGAGAGCCGGGTCGCGGATTGCATTTGCCAACTCGTTCTGAGGACCTGGGTGTTTTGGGCGGTGGCGGCGGTTAGCAGGAGCGAGAAAGTCGCGATGAGGACAGTGCGTGTCATATGGCTGGTGTTGTGCGTTGTGATCAGTGTTGTGCGTTGTAATAAAGGGCGGCAGCGCCGAGGATACCGCTGTTTTCGAGGTTTGAAGTTTCTATGCGGATGCGTTCGACCGATTTCGTGAAGAACAGCGTTTTTATGGCCGACCACATCGTGTCCTGGAAGAGATCGTAGGCCTGGCTTACCGAGCCGCCTAAGACGATGAGTTCCGGATCATAGGTATACATCACTGTTTTGATGGCGTCACCGACGTATGTGCCCAGTTCGGCGTAGAGCCGGAGGGCTCCTTCGTCGCCGATCCTGGCGGCCGCATAGACTGCTGTTCCATTGAGATTGTATACATTTTTGAAGAACGAACCGCTGCAATAGTATTCGAGCGTCTCGTCCCGATAAGGGAGACAGCCGAATTCACCGGCGCCGCAGTTATAGCCTTCGAACAGCCTGTCGTGGATGATGATGCCGCCGCCGAGACCGGTTCCGAGGGTAAGTCCGACCAATGAGGAGGCTCCCCTACCCTTACCGAAATAGTACTCGCCGAGTGCGAAGCAGTTGGCGTCGTTGTTGACGAATATGGGGAGGTTGTAACGGGTTTCGAGCAGCTTTTTCAGGGGGACCTCTTTCCAGGAGGGTATGAAGGTGACGTCGTAGACGATGCCCTGTTCAACATCGACGACGCTGGGGACGCCGATGCCGATGGCGGAGATGCCGGGGGCCAGCAGGGTGTCCACTACCTGGTAGATGTCATTAAGGACGTCTTCGACGGCGCCGTCGCTGTGGATGCGGATGGATGTGATGGCTCCGAGGGTTGTGCTGCTGACGACGGCGCCGCGGATATTGGTCGCGCCGAGGTCGATGCCGATGACAACGGGGGACCCGGGGACGCTTGCGATGCCGGGAGAGCGAAGGGGCCCTATGGGATTTGCGGGGTTCATGCTACGGCTTCCTTTTTGTTAAAGACGGTTTGGTTGGTGATCAGGGGTTTGGCCCAGAAGCCGACACTGAGGATATAGCCCAGGGTGCCATAGAGGAAGAACATGCCGGTGCGGAGGCCGAGGGCGTCGCCGAGACCGCCGATGATGAGAGGAACGATGGCGCCGCCGATGATGCCGGTGACCATGATACCGGCGAAGGAGCCATGGTGTTCGTCGATGGAATTGAGGGCCAGCGAGAAGATGATGGGATACATCACCGAGGCGAAGAAGCCCACGGCCGGAAAGGCGATGAGGGCGACGGGTCCCGAGCCGAAGAAGGCTGCGCTAAGGCAGACCAGCGCCGCGATGGTAAAGGCGATGAGGACTTTGCGGCTGTCGAAAATTTTAAGGAGTAGCAGGCCGACGATGCCGCCGATGGTCATGAATCCCCAGAAATAGCCGACGGTGTCAGCCCCTTTCGTTTGGGGATCGTAGTGGTGATAGGTTTCGAGGAATTTGGATATCCAGTTGCCAATGCCCTGTTCGGTGCCGACATAGCAGATCATGGCGATGAAGAAGAGGATGACGGTGCGTTTTTTGAAGAGCATGACATGGGTTTGCCAGGGCCCGGCGGTCTCGTCGGCTTTTAGCTCGACCTTGGGAAACCGTGAGACGCGGATGACGATGATCATGGCGAGCGAGATCACGGCAAAGATCCAGTAGAGCGAGATCCAGGGGAGGTCAGCGGGAACGATATGGGTGAAGAGGCCGAGTAGACCGGAGGTCTGGCCGTGGAGGTTTTGCGCGAAGTAGGAATAGACCATAGGGCTGATGAAGGAGGCCGCGCCAAAGATCAGCTGCGCGAGGACGGAGTTGAAGGCGTAGTGTTCTTCGCCGCCGGAGGTACGCAGGAGCGGGTTGATGACCACCTGCAACATGGCCATGCCGCAGCCAATAAGGAACAGCGAGATGATCGCGCTGAGGTAGTTGTGGATCATGGCCAGGAGCAGGGAGCCGATGAAGGCTACCACGAAGCCGGCGATCATGATCTTTTTCTCCTTGTATTTCTCGAGGAGCATGCCCGTGGGGATCGACACGAGACCGTAGGCGATGAAGAAGGCGAAGGGCAGAAAGGCCGCCAGGGTCAGGCTGAGGCTGAATCCCTGGATAAAAGCGGGGTTCAGCGCGCCTATGACGTTGGTGAGAAAGGAGATGACGAAGAACGTGAGCATGATCAATGCCACGATATAGTAGTTGCGTTTCATGAATGTAGCAGGGCTTTTACGGTGTTGGGTTTTAGCTGGTAAAGTACATAGGCGCCGGTGGCGTCGTGTCGGATCGCGGGGTGTTGGGTGAGAGCCCCCTGGGTGACGGTGACCTGCTGCCATTTAGCCGGGATGTAGGTCTTGAGGGTCAACGGCAGATGGTACATGGCAGGGTCGAGCGAGTGGATGAGATTGACGGTGATCATACCGTCCGTGGCTTTGGCGTCTACTGTGGCATGTTCGCGTTCGCGCATGTATCGCGTGACGTCGCCGAAGGTGGCGACCCAGAGCCTGGGTTCGTGGTTTACGATATATTTAAAGTATTCTTCCAGTTTCGGGATGGGGGTCCATTCCCAGCCGAGGCTGTCGATGCCGTGGAAGACGAGCACCAGCCAGGTGTCTTTGTTGGTCGCGGCGGTGTCGACCCAGGACTCCATGAGAGAGAGGGGGGTGGCATGGAGGGGGCCGCGTTGCCATTGAACGTAGTCTTTGTCTGTGGGGTGTGGGAATGTTTTGCTGGCCCGGTCGATCTCCTTGAGAAACGGTTCGGGCATGCGGTTGCGCAGGGCCGGGTATATCTTATAGGCAATCTGCATTACACGGTCGTCTTCGTAGCCGTAAGGCACTTCGGCGGAGAAGGTGTATTTAGCACCGAGGTGGTTTTTGATCTCTTCCTTGCTTTTCTCGAGTTCGTAGCGGATGTTCGCTTCGTCGAGACCGGGCATGGTGGCATGGGTGATGGAATGACTGGCTATTTCGTAGCCTTTGGCAGCATCCTGGCGGAAATCGTCCCAGCTGGAGCCGATGGCTTCTTTGTATTCGGGGCAGGGTTCGTAGCCTTTGGGGAATTCGCCGTGGCGTACTTTGGCGTAGAGGGTATCCATAAGAAGGTAGGCGTGCTCCCTTTTGCCTGAGGAATAAAGGCTGCCTGCGCGGGTGTGGTAGGAGATGGTGCCCTGGTAGCCCAGGTAGCCGGCGGCGGAGCAGCGTTCGAAGAAATTATGTTCGTCGGTGGGGATAGTGGCTGATTCGCGGATGATCTGTTCCACGGGGCGGCCTACGAATTTACCGTGGTATTGCGATCCGGTGATGGGGCCGGTGATGACAAAGAAGGTGGCCGGCAGTTTGAGGCGTTCCATGAGGGGAAGCGCGCGCGTGAACTGGTGGCGGGAGGCGTCGTCGTAGGTGATGGAGAGGGCGCCATTTTTTCCGTTTTGAAATTCGGTGATTGTGGTTTGGCCGACCTGGGCACGACAGAGACCGACGGACAGGCATAGTGCGACCGCGGGGCAAGCAAGAAAATGGAGGTTCATAGTCAAATGTCGGGTTTAAGGACGTTTTGTACTTATCGATTTTGTCGATGACTATATCAAAAACATCGATACTTCCATGGCGAAAAACTTCGGTAAATTTGGAGTAGCATCACAAAATCATTTATCACACGATCAAAAATTGTCCATTATGGAAAATAACACGCTCCATTATGCTACAGAGCACCATCCGCATGCAGAGAACAAATGTCCGTTCACAGGTGGCACGATGAAAGAAAGTGCAGGTGGCGGGACAAGGAATCGGGATTGGTGGCCCAACTTGCTCAATCTACAGGTCTTACGGCAGCATTCGGCTTTATCCGATCCGATGGATAAGGGGTTCAATTATGCAGAAGAATTCAAGAAGCTCGATCTGAAAGAGGTGAAGGCAGCCATCATCAACGTGCTGACCACGTCGCAGGACTGGTGGCCGGCGGATTTTGGTCATTATGGTCCCCTGATGATACGGATGGCCTGGCATAGCGCGGGTACGTACCGGATCGGGGATGGCCGTGGCGGCGGCGGCCGGGGTCAGCAGCGTTTTGCCCCGTTGAACAGCTGGCCGGATAATGCCAATCTCGACAAGGCGCGACGGTTGTTGTGGCCGGTGAAGCAGAAGTATGGCAAGAGGCTTTCGTGGGCTGATCTGATGATCCTCACAGGGAACTGTGCGTTGGAGTCTATGGGATTTAAAACGTTTGGGTTTGGCGGCGGACGTGCGGATGTATGGGAGGCGAGCGAGGACACGTATTGGGGTTCGGAGGCGGAGTGGCTGGGCAACAAACGTTATGAAGGCGACCGACAGCTGGAGAATCCGCTGGCGGCGGTGCAGATGGGGTTGATCTATGTCAATCCCGAGGGACCTGATGGAAAACCGGACCCGCTTGCATCGGCGCGGGATATCCGCGAGACGTTTGGTCGCATGGCGATGAATGACTATGAGACCGTGGCGTTGATTGCCGGCGGGCATAGCTTTGGCAAGACGCATGGCGCGGCGGAAGCGGGAAAGCATGTCGGAAAAGAACCTGCTGCTGCCGGCATCGAGGAGCTGGGGCTTGGCTGGAACAATAATTTTGGCAGCGGAAACGCCGGAGCAACGATCACCAGCGGGCTGGAGGGTATCTGGTCGAATTCACCGACGAAGTGGAGCAATAGCTTTTTTGAGAATCTTTTTGGTTTTGAATGGGAGTTGAGCAAGAGCCCTGCGGGGGCTTTTCAGTGGGTACCGAAGGATGGCGCGGGGGCAGGTCTAACCCCTGACGCGCATGATCCGAGCAAGCGCCATGCGCCGACGATGCTGACGACAGATATTGCGCTCAGGGTCGATCCGGCCTATGAGAAGATCTCGCGGCGTTTTTATGAAAACCCGGAAGAATTTGCCGATGCTTTTGCCCGTGCCTGGTTCAAGTTGACGCATCGCGATATGGGTCCGAAGGTTCGGTATCTCGGTTCAGAAGTACCGGCGGAAGACCTGATCTGGCAGGACCCGCTGCCCAAGGCTACGTACGCCTCTATTGACGCAGCCGATATCGCCGCTTTGAAGGAACAGGTGTTGAAAAGTGGGCTATCTGTATCGCAGTTGGTCAGCACGGCCTGGGCTAGCGCCTCTACGTTCCGGAGTTCCGACAAACGGGGTGGCGCGAATGGCGCTCGCATCCGGCTGGCACCGCAGAAGGACTGGGAGGTCAACAATCCCGCGGAGCTGGCGAAGGTGCTGGATGCGCTGGAAAAGGTGCGAAGCGCGTTCAATGCCGGGCTTAAAGGCGGTATGGCAGTGTCGATTGCGGATGTGATCGTTCTCGGCGGCTGTGTGGGGATCGAGAAGGCGGCTAAGAATGCCGGTATTACCATCGCGGTACCCTTTGTCCCTGGACGCGTAGATGCGACACAGGAACAGACTGACATCGAATCTTTCGATGCGATGGAGGCGGGCGCTGACGGGTTCCGGAATTATTCGCAAAAACGTTATACTGCCAGGGCAGAGGCTATGTTGATAGACAAAGCTGAGCTGTTGGGTCTTACTGCGCCCGAGATGGCGGCGTTGGTAGGCGGGATGCGGATGCTGGACACTAACTGGAATCATTCCAAGTATGGGGTGTTCACCAACAAGACGGAGACGCTTAGCAATGACTTTTTCATCAATTTGCTGGATATGAGCACTAAGTGGGCGCCGGCGGGCAATGGCGACGGGCATCTCGAAGGCCGCGACCGGACCACCGGAGTGCTGCGGTGGACGGCGACGCGTGTCGACCTGATCTTTGGGTCGAATGCCGAGCTTCGGGCCATTGCCGAAGTCTATGCCTGTGATGATGCGCGCGAGAAGTTTGTGCGGGATTTTGTGGCGGCGTGGGTAAAGGTGATGAATCTGGATCGGTTTGAGCTGGCTTAGGTTTTACTTTATGATATGTGGCCCCGGACCTTTGTCCGGGGTCTTTTTATACGGCGACCCGCTTCGATAGCGCGGTGCCGGTGCGGACGAAGTAACTCCGGTTTGCCGGATTCCGCCTAACTTTGCCAAAACATCCTGTATGATCAACTGGAACGATGTCCTGAATTTTGCCAACAAAGGCAATCCCGCGCCGGACCATCGGGTCGAGAAGACCGATGCCGAATGGAAGGCGCAATTGACGCCGGAGCAATTTCGCATCACCCGGAAGAAAGGGACGGAGGCGAGATTTAGCGGTGAGCTTTGCAGCCGTTATGACCCGGGGAAATATAAGTGTGTATGCTGTGATACCGAGCTTTTCGATTCCGGTATCAAGTTCGACTCGCGTACGGGCTGGCCGAGCTTTACGCAGCCAATCAAGGAGAATGTGATCAAGTATATCAAAGACACCTCGTTCGGAATGACGCGTATCGAGGTGGAGTGCAATGTGTGTGATTCGCATTTGGGCCATGTCTTTCCTGATGGTCCCGAGCCAAGCGGGTTGCGGTATTGCATCAATTCCGAGTCGCTGAAACTGGCGATGTCGGAGGCGGCTGCGCCGAAATAGACGCGGGTGCGGCGGCGGTTCCTCTTGAATTTCCGGGTTCCTCTTGATTTTCGGGGTTCACCGCAGAGTTTTCGGGGTTCTTCGCAAGTCGGTTTTGGGGCGAGGTGCGGCGATGCATCTTTGCCTTATGAAAAAGTCTTCTTTACTTCTTGTAGGTTTGCTGGTGATTGTTTCCCAGCTATTTGCGCAAGGACCTCCGCCCGGAGGCGCTCCTGGTGGACTGGGCATGCCCGGGGGGGCTGGTGGGCCCGGTGGCGGTTCGAATGGCCACCTTTATGGTAAGTTGGTGGATTCGTCCGGCCATGGGATCGGCAAGGCTTCCGTGCTGATCCTCAAGGTGCTTACCGACAAAGGGACGGGAAAGAAGAAGGAGACCCTGCTGAAAGGACTGAGCACCCGGAACAACGGAGATTTTTCTGCTGAAGACCTGCCGGTGGGGGCCGCGCTCAAGGTGAGCGTGACGGCCGTGGGATATACTGCGTTAACCCAGGATGTGCTGCTGAGGCCCGGGGCTTCGGACAAGGACCTGGGGAATCTGCAGATGACGGCGTCGTCGAATGAGCTGCAGCAGGTGGTGGTCACGGCCAGCAAACCTGCCATTTCGGTGGACATGGAGAAGAAGGTCTTCAATGTTTCAAAGGATATCGTGAGCGTCGGCGGGAACGGGCTGGATGTTTTGAAGAATGTTCCGAGCGTGAACGTGGATATCGACGGTAATATCACGCTTCGGGGTGGGTCGCCGCAACTTTTTGTCGATGGCAAACCTACGACCCTGACGCTGGATGAGATCCCCAGCGACGCCATCGAAAGCGTGGAGGTGATCACCAATCCCAGCGCGAAATATGATGCGTCGGGCGGCGGCGCCGGCATCCTGAATATCGTGCTCAAGAAGAACCGGAAGAAGGGTTATAACGGCAGCATTCGGGCCGGTGGCGACAGTTATGGCGGGCTCAATGGCGGCGCCAGCCTGAATGTCCGTGAGGGCAAGGTGAATTTCTCCGCCGACGTCAATGCGCGAATGATGCGGGATCACACTACGGGCTCGCTTGTCAGGGAGGATTATAGTACTTCCCCTTATACGGACCTGAATCAGCATGAGCTGGATACCATGAAGGGTTCGATGGCCTTTGCCCGGATAGGGCTGGATTATTTCCTGACTAACCGGACGACGCTTTCGCTGACGGGTTTCGCCATGCATCACAATGGACCGTCTATTTCGAATCTTCAAGTAAGTACCGATAGCCTTTATAGCGCCGGCAAGACGCCGGGGTATTACCAGGAGGAGATCAATTCGACCCGCAGCTTTAACGGACGCGGCGCCACGCTGGGTATCAAGCAGCTTTTCGCCAGGGACAAGGAATCATGGACGGCCGATGCCAGCTATTTTTCGGGCAATGCCGCCAACAATTCGCTGTACACGACGAACTATTATACGAGCGGAGCAGGGTCTTCGCTGGCCAGTAGCGAATTGCAAAAGATCATCGGGGGCGGCAATGATCATAATTTGATCTTACAGACCGATTTTTCTGATCCGGTTTCCAGCAAGACCACGATCGAGGCCGGGTTACGGGCTGCTTTACAGAGCCGGCTGAACATCAATAACAACTATACCTATGATGCCGATTCTTCGGCCTATGAGCTGGTGCCCAGCGCGGCGAGCAATTACAAGAGCGAGAGCAATGTCTATGCGGCGTATGCGACGATGGCCAGCAGCTTTGGCGGGTTCAGCTACAAGGTCGGGTTGCGGGCGGAAAGCTCGGACTATCATGGCACGTTATTGAATTCGGGGCAGTCGTTCAGCAATCAGTATCCGGTGAGCTTGTTCCCTTCGTTGTTTTTGGGTCAGAAGCTGGGAGAGGGGCAGGAGGTCCAGCTGAGCTATACGCGGCGGGTGAACAGGCCGAACTTCTTTCAGCTGGTTCCTTATACCGATTCTTCCAATAAGCTGAACATCACGCGGGGTAATCCCAGCCTGGTGCCGGAATTCACGCAGTCGCTCGAGCTCACGTGGCTCAAGACCTGGCCGGGAAATACCACGCTGATGGGTTCGGTATATTATAAATATACGGATCACCTCATCACGGGTTATATCGAAGCGGACACCAATGCTTCCACTGGGAGCGTATCACTGGTCAACACCTATATCAATGCGGAGTCCAGCAATTCGGTGGGCGCCGAGCTGACGGGTCAGGTGTCGCTCACGAAATGGTGGGATTTTACTGCCAATGTCAATCTTTATCACTCGCAGATCAATGTAGGGTCGCCGGACGCGGCGGAGCAGCAGGCCTTGTGGAGCTGGTTTGGGAAAGCCAATACGAGTTTCCGGCTGCCTTCCGGCTTTAGTCTTCAGTTTTCGGGCTTATACCAGTCGAAGACCAATCTGCCGGTCAACACCAACTCGAATCAGCCCGGTCCGCCCAATATGCAATCGCAGAGTGCGTCGCAGGGTTATATCAAGTCTTTTTATGATGTCGATGTGGCGGTCAAGAAGACGCTGTTAGCCGGGAAGCTTGTCCTTGCCGCGAGCTTTAACGATATCTTGCGCAGCCGGATACAGGATCAGTATTCCTATAGCGCCTATGCGGTGCAGGATTATAGCCGGCTGAGGGACCCGCAGCTGTTGCGGTTGAATGTCACCTGGAATTTCGGGAAGGTCGATGCCAGCTTGTTCAAGCGTAAGAATAACAATGTCCAGAGCGAGGACCAATAGTGCTGACGGGGGGCCGATGGTCGCGCGGGAACCGATAAAAAAACTATATTTACTTACATGAGCGCTTTGGGGTATAATCGTAAACTGGTCCGGGTGCTGACGCATGTGGCGGTGTGGGTGATCGTGCTGTCCCTACCCTATCTACTGGACAGCCATCATGGGGAGCCGCATCATGGTGATGCCAGTGGCTTTGCGCGGTCGTTCTTCTGGCTGAATTTCTTTACGAGTGTGTTGTGGATCGGCCCCTTTTATCTCAATGCTTACGTGCTGACACCACGATTCTTTTATCACCGGCGCTACCTAATCTTTACAGGCATTGTGGCGCTGGTGTTCGGGGTGGTGTTGCTGATCCACCTGTTGCTTTTCGATTATGTGTTCTATCTACCGCATTTCAGTTTCAAGGGGGCGACGGGATTTTTATTGCCGGCGTTTTTGCTGACCATTGCCGTGAGTACAACGTTCCGGTTTGTTGCCGACAAGACGATCGCGGATCAGCGGGCGCAGGAGCGGCAGGAAGAGAATCTCAAAACGGAGCTTTCGTTCCTGCGATCGCAGATCAACCCGCATTTTATCTTTAATATACTGAATAATTTAGTCGCGCTGGAGCAGATGAAATCGCCGGAGCTGGGGCCGACTATTTTGAAGCTTTCCTCACTGATGCAGTATATGTTATATGATACGGATGAAGAAAGCGTGGCATTAAGCAAAGAGGTCGAGTATTTGCAAAGCTTTATCGATCTGCAAAAGCAGCGTTTTGGTGCGAAGGTGCCGGTGAATGTCGGCCTTGATGTCCCCCCAGGGGGGTATGAGATCGAACCGATGCTGTTGATCCCTTTTGTCGAGAATGCCTTCAAACACGGCGTGGGGATGATCGAGCGGCCTTGTATCGAGGTCAATCTGCGGGTTCAAGAGGGAGTGTTGTACTTCACCGTTCGGAACCGGTATAACCCGGCTTCGTCGGAGATCAAGGATAAGAGCTCGGGGATCGGGCTGGGTAATGTGAGCCGCAGGCTGGATCTGTTGTACGAAAAGCAGCATGTGTTGCTGGTGAGCCGGGGGGAAGGCTGGTTTACCATATCACTCCAATTAAATCTACACTGATGCTGAGATGTATTGCTGTTGACGATGAGCCACTGGCCCTGGGATTGGTGACGGACTATATCCGGAAGATCCCCTTCCTGGACCTGGTGGCGACCTGTGGGGATGCCTTCGAGGCGGCTGCGGCATTGCAAACGCATTCGATCGATCTTATCTTCATCGATATCCAGATGCCGGGGCTTACGGGTTTGCAGTTCATTCAGAGTCTGGCGAAGCGGCCGATGGTGATCCTCGTGACGGCCTATAAGAAGTTTGCGCCTGAGGGTTTCGATCTGGATGTGGTCGATTACCTGATCAAACCCATGGGGCTCGACCGGTTCATGAAGGCGTGTTATAAGGCGCAGGAGCTTCATCAGCTGCGTTCGGCGCCTTCGGGTACGGCGACCGATTTCTTTTTTGTAAATGTGGATTATAGTCTGGTGAAGGTACTGTTCGCCGATATCGTTTGGTGCGAGGGGTCGGGGGATTATGTGAAGATACATCTGCGTTCATCGCAGAAGCCCCTGCTGGTACGAACGAGTGCCAAGACGCTGGAGGGCGAGCTGCCGGCGGATAGGTTCCTGCGTATCCACAAATCGTATATCGTCGCTGTCGCCGCTATCACGGCGGTGCGGAAGAATAGCCTGTTCATCGGCGAGCTGGAGCTGCCGGTGGGTGAGACGTATCGGGAGGCCTTGCGGCGGGTTACGGGGCGGGAGCTTTGACTATTTTGACGCGTTGGCTTCGCGTTTTAGCAGACGGTCGAGGGAAATGGGCCCCGAGCCGATGATGATGAATAGTGTGAGCAAGGAGAGGACGATGATGGAGAGCCAGAGTTCGGCGAAGACGAACGGCCGGATGATGTTCACGAGGAACACGGCGCCGAAGACCACGGGGAACTGCAGGACGGCCCACAGGCGGGTGAAGAGGCCGAGGGCTATGAGGCCGCCGCCCAGCACATGGATATAACTTACGTAAAACACGATGGCGGAGATGACGGCGGGGGGCTGGTTGATGGCTTCTTTTTCAAGAATGAGGTCCCTTAAATAACCCGAGTCTTCGAGGAATACGATCCCTTTGTTCATGAGGAAAAGGCCGAGGATGATCCGAACGATATCCAGGACCCAGGGGTGATGTTTTTCGCCCCAGGCGGCGATCTTCTTAGCGTAATTCATAATGTGGAAGAAAGTTACGCAAATTCTTTTTATGCTTTTGCGCCCTTTATGGCTCGAGCGTCGACGAGCGCTTTTCTGCGGATGGAGAAGGGGGCGAGGTCGAAACCGGTGGGGCGGTCGAGGGCCAGGTCGGTCAGGAGGCGGCCGATGATGGCACTGAATTTAAAGCCGTGGCCGGAGCAGGGGCTGGCGATGACGATGTTGGGATGGTCGGGGTGAAGGTCGATGATAAAATCTTCGTCAGGCGTGGTAGTGTACATGCATACGCAGCTTTTTTGGAAGATGGGGTCGATGGCCAGGTATTGGGTGGCTGTTTGCTGCATGGCTGCTATTTCTTCTTTTTCGACATTTTGGGATAGCTCATCGGGGCTGATGATCCGGCCGTCGTGGTGCCAGCCTAGTTTGAGGCAGTCGCCGAGGTCGGGGATACCGTAGAACATTTGGCCTTTTTCGTATTCCCAGAGGAAGATGGGGGCTTCGACGGGAGCCGGTGAGCGGGTTGTGGTGATGGAGCGATCGGGTGAGCCGGTTGCCGCGCGGTCGCGGAACCAGAAGAGGGGTTGGCGGCGGATGGACAGGGGCAGGTTTAGCTCGGGGAAGAGGGTATTGAGCCAGGCGCCGGCGGTGACGATGAGCTTTGCGGTGCGATATTTTCTTTTTGTGGTGGTGAGTTCGATGGCCTCTTTTGATGGGAAGATCGCCATGACCTGCTCGTCCGTGTTTACTTGCGCGCCGTTAGCGGCGGCGGTATGCAGGAAAGTGGCGATAGCGGCTTCGGGAAAGAGGATGCCGGCCTCGTGTTCCAGGACGCCGACGGTATCATCGCCGGGGCGGAAAGCCGAAAAGCGGTTGCGGATGGTCGTGGCATCGAGGTAGTCATAGGGAATGTTGTGGGTATCGGCGCTGAGCCTGGCGCCGCTTACAACCGTGGAATCTTTTTTGCCCAGGAAGAGGCCGCCCGTTTTCTTATACAACGGTTTGCCGGCGATCTGGCCCAGTTCCTTCCAGATGGGATAGCTTGCACGGACTAACGGGACGTAGAGGGGGTTTTCGTGATAAGCCTGGCGGATGATGCGGCTTTCGCCATGCGAGGAGCCGCGCTGGTGTGGGGGGCGGAAGCGGTCGATGCCGGCGATCTTTTTGCCGGTGCGGGAGAGATGCCAGAGGGTCGAGCTGCCATGGGCCCCAAGGCCTATAATGACGATATCATAGGTTTCGCTGTCTGCCATGGGGGCAAGTTACGGTATCTATGGCCTCGATGAGGTAGTCGATTTCGGCGTCGGTGCCCGCGCAGCTGCAACCCGCCGCGACACTGGATGCCGAACCGGTCATTGAGTGTTTGGACGGTCGTATTGCGAATAGGCCGGGCTCGCATTTTGCGGCATGATACTTTGTGAAAATCTTTGATCATGAAACGCAGATTATTAGTCTTTTGTATCGCTTGTATGACGAGCGCCGCAAACGCGCAAAGTGAATGGCCTGTTAAAATTATGGCCGGAGATGGAACGATCATCAATATCTATCAGCTTCAGCCCGAGAGCCTCAAAGGCAATATGCTAACGGCACGGGCGGCCATCTCGGTAAAGGACCCCGGTGCAAGCAACCCGGTTTTCGGCGCCTTATGGTCCAAGGACCGGATCGCCACGGACAGGGATAACCGGGTGGCAATCCTGGACTCGGTAACGGTGACGAATATCCGCATTCCTGCTGACAGCAATAACCGCAGGAGCGACTATTATAAATCGGAGATCCAGGCCAGGCTGCCGGCGGTTGCGGGCTCCATCCCGCTGGACGAGTTGCTGACCTCACTCGACCAGAACATGGAAGAGACGCGACAGTCGAACAATATCAATACGACGCCGCCCCCTATCCTTTTAGCCGATAAGCCCACCATGCTGGTGAGCATCGACGGTGAGCCGCATCTGCAGGAAAATCACGAATGGGGCGTGGACGCCGTGGTGAACACTCCTTTTACCATTGTCAAAGACAAGAACGGGCAATTCTATCTGCTGGGCGGAGACCACTGGTATACCGCGGCAAACGCAACCGGTCCATATACCCTTGTCACTACGAAACCCGACCGGAAACTGCGCAAGATCGAAAAGGATTTTCGTAAACATGACAGGGAACCGGAGACGCCGGATTCGGTGATACCGGATATCATGGTGACCACCACACCGGCGGAATTGTTGCAAACCTATGGAGCGCCGAACCTCGCACCGATAGAAGGGACGGATTTATTGTATGTGCAAAATTCGCCGGATAATATTTTTCTGGATACCCGGTCGCAGACCTATTATGTGCTGATCTCGGGCCGCTGGTATACGGCACACAGGTTGCAGGCAGGAACCGGCTGGACCTATGTGGCATCGGACCATCTGCCGGCAGATTTTGCCAGGATACCGAAAGGATCGCCCAAAGATAATGTGCTAGCGAGCGTTGCCGGTACGGAGGAGGCGCGCGAGGCGGCGCTGGACGCGCAGATCCCGCAGACGGCGCGGGTCGACCGGAAGACGGCCACCACGACCGTGACCTATGACGGTGCTCCCGACTTCAAGCCGGTGCCCGGTACGCAGTTGCTCTATGCCGTTAATTCTCCCAATACCGTTTTGCGTGACGGCAATAACTACTACGCGCTGGATAACGGCGTATGGTTCACCTCGAGCCAGCCTACGGGACCATGGACGGTGAGCACGCTGAGACCGAATGACCTGGATGCGATCCCACCGAGTTCGCCTGTGTATAATGCGAAGTACGTAGACATCTACGACGTGACGCCCGATTATGTGTACATGGGCTATACGCCGGGTTATCTGGATAATTTCCTCTTTGGCCCGACGGTGGTATTCGGTACGGGATATTATTATCAGCCGTGGTTTGGAACATACTATTACCCCCGGCCCTGGTGCTGGGGATTCGATATGATCTATACGCCCTGGTATGGATGGGGTTTCGGTTTTGACTTCGGGTACGACTGGTTCAATCTCGGATTCGACTGGGGTTGGGGCGGATGGTGCGGAGGCTGGTGGGGGCCGGCCTTTTACTATCCTGCGTGCTGGGGACATGTTCCTTACGGCTTTTATGGACATAGAGCCGCCCCTCCTTTCCGGACCTGGGTACACGCTCACAATAATCTTTATCATGAACGGCCGGGTATCACGCCACGCTCGATGGGCCGGCCCGGTATCAGGAACGGGTCGGGTTTCGTAGCGGACCGGCGGGGAAATGTCTTCCAGCGCGACGGCCATGGGAACTGGTCGGCACGTTCCTTTGGCAGGCCTGATGATGGAGAACTGAACAGACATTGGCAGTTGCAGCAGCGGGGTGCGATGCGGGCCAACAACTTTCAGCATGCTCAACGCTATGCCACGCCACATTTTGGTGGATTTCGCGGTGGCGGCTTTCGTGGCGGGGGATTCCATGGCGGGGGATTCCATGGCGGCGGTGGCGGTTTTCATGGGAGACATTGAATTGCAACATCCTTGCGATAATAAGCTTTCTCATACTTAGTTATACGCTTAAATTTGCGGCGCGATCCGGCGATGCGGAAGTAATGAAGATTTAATAAACCGCATCGCCGAAAAGCGCATATTTGCGAACAACAGTTACGGAATAGCTATGAGAAAGACGCTGGGATATCTGCTGGTGGTCCTATTTTCGGTCCTATTAAAAGTGCCAGGGGTGTATGCCCAGCATATCGATTCCACGCATGTGAATCCATGGAATTACCATTTTCAAGTTACGGTGATCGATCAAAACCATAGTGGTTTCAATGCTAAATACAGCGGCATGAACAGCCTGGCCGATACGGTGGAAACGGGGGCAAACAGTGTCACCGCCACGCTCTACCTGGGCAGGAGGTTGTGGAAGGGCGGTGCGGCGCATTTCAATGCCGAGCTATCGGGTGGTCATGGACTTAGCTCTACGCTGGGCGTGGCAGGCGCTTTGAATGGCGAAACCTATCGTATCGGCGACCCGGCTCCCGTGATATCGGCGGCGAGGTATATTATCCAACAGATGATCCCGCTGGGACATACGGGCTATGTGCACCAGGAAGACGATATCGATAATCAACTGGAAGGGACCATTCCTTCGAGCAGGCTGGTGATCTCCGCGGGTAAATTCTCCATGTCCGATTTTTATGATGACAATGTGTATAGCCATGACCCACGCACCCAGTTTCTCAACTGGGGGTTGATGAGCAATGGCGCCTGGGATTATCCGGCCAACACCAAGGGCTATACATATGGGCTTGTGGTCGAACTTTTCAAACCCGGCTGGGAGGCGCGCATCTCGAGTGTGGCTGTCGGCGCTACCGCCAATCATAGCGATATGGAGTATCGTTTTGGCAAGGCGCATTCCGAAACGCTGGAGCTCGTCAAGAAGCTGCAGCTGATCAACGGTCAGCCGGGGTCGTTAGGGGTTATCGTGAGCTATTCGGCTTCGAGAGCACCCTCCTACCAGGACGGACTCACGGCCATCAAAACGGGCAATACCGCGCTGTTGAATGTGTTTTCGGGAAATGCGGAAGGGCTTTCCTACGGTGGGCACAAAACGGGGGTGTACCTCAATTTTGCGCAGGGCATCACGCAAGACCTGGGATTTTTCGCCAGGGCGGGTTGGAACGACGGGAAGTATGCGACCTGGGCGTTTACGGAGATCGACCAGACCATAACGGCCGGATTGTCGCTCAAGGGTACCGGCTGGAAAAGAAAGGACGATGTGGTGGGGCTTGCACAGGTTGTCGACGGCATCTCGAAGGACCACCAGGCTTTTCTGAAGGCCGGGGGGTATGGATTTATCATCGGCGACGGTAATCTCAACTACCGGCATGAGAACGTCACGGAATTCTATTATTGTTTGGCTGTGAACAGGACTTTTTGGTTGACTTTCGATTACCAGTTTATTGTCAACCCGGGGTATAATAAGGACCGCCAGGGGCCGGTGCATGTGTTCGGGTTCAGGGGGCATATTGCGTTTTAGGGGCGCGGTGTGCGGCTCGGTTCGGGGTTGCGGCGTGCGGCGGCCGGCCGGGAGTGACGGAGGCCGCGGAATTCAGGCAACCGGTTGCATGGCTAAAAACGGTGAAAAAGGCCTATTTTGCCTGATGCAATCGTCCAAAACTCAACACGCTATTTACATCATCGGAGGCCTCTTTTTTATCTTTGGCTTCATTACCTGGTTAAATTCTACGCTGATACTTTATCTGAAACTGGTCTGTCAGCTTCAGACGGACGTGGAGGCCTTTTTCGTGACCTCTGCTTTTTATCTCTCCTATTTCGTGCTGTCCCTGCCTGCGGCGTATGTGCTGAAGCTAGTCGGATTCAAACGGGGCATGGCGCTGGGATTGATCATCATGGGTATCGGGGCGCTGCTTTTTGTCCCTGCAGCATCACAACGGAGCTTTCCGCTGTTCCTCGTGGCGCTTTTTATACAGGGGGGTGGTCTATCGATCCTTCAGACCGCGTCGAATCCTTATATCAGTATCGTGGGGCCGATAGAAAGTGCGGCGAAACGGATAAGCATCATGGGCATCTGCAATAAAGGCGCGGGGGCGTTGGCGCCGTTGATCTTTGGCGTCGTGCTGCTGAGCGGGACCGACGTGATCCAGCAACAACTGGCGGCCACCAAGGATCCCGTGCGGCGGAACCAGCTGTTGAGCGAACTGGCGGGACGGGTGACGACGCCCTACATTGTGATCGCCATCATCCTGTTTATCGTGGCGTTCCTGATCTATCGCTCGCAATTGCCGGAGATCGAAACAGAAGAGTCGGCGAAGGGCGGGCTGGTGGCGGAGGATAAGAAAAGCATTTTGGATTATCCGCATCTGTTGCTGGGCGCGGTGTGTATCTTTCTTTATGTGGGTGTGGAGGTCATGGCCGGCGATGCCATCGGGGTTTATGGAAAATCGGAAGGTATCCCGATCGCCGTCGCCAAGAATTTTACCAGTCTTACGCTGATCGCCATGCTGGCGGGCTATCTCACGGGGGTGATCTGTATACCCAAATATTTCAATCAGCACACGGGGTTGCGGGTGTCGGCTATGCTGGGCATCCTTTTCTCAACATTGGCTTTTTTGACGACGGGGTATGCGGCGATAACTTTTGTGGCTTTGCTGGGTTTGGCGAATGCGTTGATGTGGCCGGCGATCTGGCCGCTGGCGATCGATGGGCTTGGGCGGCATATCAAAACGGGGGCGGCGCTGCTGGTGATGGGTATTGCCGGGGCGGCGGTGATCCCGCCGATCTATGGGGTGCTGAAGGGGAATCCGCAGATCGGGAATAAACTGGCGTATTTTTATTGCATGGTGCCCTGCTACCTCTATATTCTCTATTATGCCATTTGGGGCCATAAAGTGGGGCGGAGATTGTTGCGGTTGGCAGGGGCATAAAAAAAGAAGACCAGCCCAGAAATGGGCATGGTCTTGACCCTTAAAACAACCTGTCGCAAAAGTTTAGACGCGAGTTTAGTAACGGACGTCGTTCAAATACTACGCAAACGTAGTGTTTTATCCTTTTCGTATATCAAATTTGACTTAATTATTTTTCTAACCCGAAAAGACGATCAGCTACCGCTAGCCGAAAAAGACGGGCCGGCAGCCGCGGGAGCCGGGCAGATGGCGGCAAGGGTGGCGCAGAACGTATCGATCTCCTGGTCCGTATTGTAATAGTGCACCGAGGCCCGCACGATGACGTCCAGGTGGTGCTGGTTCATATAGACCGGCGTGGAGGCCGTGCGGCTTATGGATACGTTGATCTTTTTTTCCTGCAGGGTGGCTTTTACTTTTACCGCTTCCATGCCGGCGACGCTGAAGGTGACGATCCCGCAGAGGTGCTTTCCTTTGTCGTGGACGGTGGCGCCGGGGATGGCGGCGAGCTTGTTCCGGAGGCTGGCGGCGAGGTAAACGATGCGTTTTTCGATGCGGTCGAGGCCGAGATCCAATGCCTGCTGAACCGCGGCGCCGAGGCCGAGGGTTAGGGCGCGACTCTTCTCATAAAGCTCGAACCGGCGGGCACTGTCGAGTGCCATAAACCCATTTTCGCTGACCGAAGCGACGGAGTGGCCGTCGAAAAATAGCGGCCGGAGCTTGTCCTGGGCAGTCTTCCGGATATAGACGAAGCCGGTACCACGGGGCGCCCGCAGGTATTTCCGGCCGGTAACAGCCAGCATATCGCAGCCAATGCCTTCCACGTCGAGGGCCAGCTGCCCTACCGACTGGCAGGCGTCTACCAGATACAGGATATCATGACGGCGGGCTATCTGCCCGATTTCCTTTATAGGCAGGATATTACCCGCGGCCGAGGGGACATGGGTGATGGCGATCAACCTGGTCTTTGGGTTGATGGCTTTCTCCAGGGCCTGCAGATCGAAATTGCCTTCGGCGTCGTTGGGAATCACCGTCAGCCGGATGTCGTGGCTTCTTTTGCCGTTGAGGAAGCCGAGGTGATTGGTGACATATTCCATTTCCGAGGTGATGACCTCGTCGCCGGGCTGGAAATCGATACCGTTGAAGGCCAGGAGCCAGCCGGTGCTGGCATTCTCGACCAGGGCTATCTCATCCGGGCGGGCATTGATCAGCCTTGCGATCAGCGCATATACGTGATCGAGCCCGGCGGCGTATCTGGCTTCGGTCTCGTACCCCCCGTTGATCGCTTCTTCCTGCAGGTAACGGATGACGGTATCCACGGTGTTGTCCGCCGGCAGGGATGAACCGGCATTATTGAAGTGGATGAATTCGCTTGTTCCGCGGGTGGCGGCTCTCAACGTCCCGATCTCGTGGGGCTGCATCTCGTGGGGCTGCATGAATTTTTTTACAAAGTAACAGCTTTTCC
>JAICXX010000077.1 GCA_025934485.1 Chitinophagaceae bacterium | reverse complement strand
GCGGAAGCCGAATCCCCGATATATTGATCGAACAAATAAGATAGTCTTTCTTTTGGGAGCATATCGATTGCTTACATGTTTAGACGACGCAAAAAAGGCGGCGGACTAGTGTCGGATGAAATTTTTTTTAATTTTTAAACAAAAGAGGCGCGCAGCACAAGAGGAAGAGCGGCAATTGGTCCTGCTGCTCCATCCATAGGCGGATCGCCGCAAGCGCCTTCACCAGGTGATTGCGGACGGTATTGGGCGAGATATTCAGTTCCCGGCCGATCTCTTCGTAGGACATCCCCTGCCGGCGACTCAGCAGATAAACGGATTTTTGCTGTGGAGGCAGTTGATCGACAGCCCGTTGGATCAATTCTTCGGTATCTTTTAGCAACAATAGCTCCTCGGGATCATTGTGTGCGGAGGACAATCCGGCCGAAAATCGCTGCAACATCCGGTTCTCGTTGAGCCGTTTTTTGATCTGGTCCAGCGTATGCCGCGCGGCGATGGTCAAGATATACGATTCCGGCTGATCGATCGTATGCAGGGTCTCACGATGCCGCCAGATCTTGATAAAGATCTCCTGCGCGATCTCTTCTGCCAACAATGGGTTTTTGATCATCTTCAGAACGAATGGATAGATGCGCCGGTCATAGCGACGGAACAGCTCGGCAAAAGCGGGCTCGTCTCCCAGAGCGATTAACCGAAAAAGATCCCGGTCCGTATATTTTTCAGGTGAAGACAAACGCTAATGTACGATTTTTGAAAATTTCTTCGTATCTTGCTAGCTACCGTTCACCAAAAAAAAGGAGGTATTCATGCTATCTACAGATAAATCATGGAAACCTTCGGTTAATTTCGCTTAACCGGGTTGCTCCAAAAAATAATCTGCTGACGAAAGTCAGAAGAGGCCCTCACCAGAGGGCCTCTTTTCATTTTCCTTGACGCCCGCCGCGAACTAAATGTCGAGATATTTGTATACGTTCTTTTTGTATTCTTCAAGATCCTCGAGAGTTGTGAACTCTTCAAACCGATAGACTTCCCCATTGCGCTGCTCGCGAACCAATGCGACCGTTCCCCCGCCTACCAGCGTCCGCTTTGCCCGCAGAAATACCTCATCGAGCGAAGCAATATCTCTGATGGTTTGCCATTCCTCTACTTTGCCTACTTTTATAACATAATCTTCCATAGCATATGCAATATAGAACTCTTGGCAATACCGACGTAAAGTTATCCGCCATCGGATTGGGGTGCATGAGCATGAGCCATGCCTATGGCGAGCCCAATGACGAAGAGTCGATCCTGACCCTGGAAAAGGCCATCGAGATCGGCATCACCTTCTGGGATACGGCCGACATCTATGGCAACGGCGCGAACGAAGAGCTGATCTCGCACGTACTGCAGCCCAACCGTCAAAAGATCTTCCTCGCCACAAAATTCGGATTCACCGGTTATGCCGATGGCAAAATGGGCGGCTTCGATGGCTCGCCCGCCTATATGAAAAAAGCAGTGGAAGCCAGTTTACGCCGGCTTCGCACCGATGTCATCGATCTCTACTATGCGCATCGCGTCGACCCCAATGTGCCCATCGAGGAGACCGTAGGGGCGATGGCGGAACTCGTAAAACAGGGGAAGGTCCGTTACCTCGGGCTTTCCGAAGCTTCGGCGCAATCGCTCCGCCGCGCACATGCCGTCCATCCCATCAGCGCCCTGCAAAGCGAATATTCCCTGCTGACACGCGACGTGGAAACCACGGTGTTGCCTGTCTGCAGGGAGCTTCGCATCACCCTTGTCCCCTTTAGCCCGCTGGCCCGCGGCCTGATGACCAATACCCTCGATCTCACCGGCCTCGGCGCCACGGATTTTCGCCGCGGTCTGCCCCGTTACCAGCCGGAACATGCGGACAACAACCAGCAGCTTGCTGCCGGCTTCGCCTCCCTGGCCACTGCCAAAGGCTGCACGCCGGCCGAGCTCGCCCTGGCCTGGGTCCTCGCCCAGGGGTCCGATATCATCCCGATCCCCGGCACTAAAAGGCGCAAATACCTGCTCGACAATGCCGGCGCGCTCGATGTTACCCTTGCGAAAAAGGATTTTGAAGATATCGACCAATTGCTCAAGCGCTTTCCCAATATCGGCGCCCGCTACAACGAAGCCAACTCGAAGCTTGTGGATCGTTCGTGAGCCCGCCCCAACCCAACGGCCCGGGCCGCCGCACGGCCGCGGTTAAAATCTGCGTCGAAGCGGCTAAAATGCAGTGGGGATTTTTATCGGGGATACCGGAACTTTAGCGTCAATCGAATCGCCATGCGCCTTTTATTCATCGCTGCCTGTCTTTTTTTCGCCTTCGTTGATGCCGGCGCTCAACCGTCGTCCGGCGATGGCGCCCCGGTCCAAATTTTGACGACCGCCGGCGTGCCGGCGCAATTGCTCATCCGCGAGGCGGCGGCGCACAGTCTTCGCATTACCCTGAAACCGCAGAGCTATTCCGGCGACGAACCATTTTCCCCGGCTCTCGTCGACCGGCCCTACCCCGCCCCGGCCATCAGCTTGACGGAACTATCGGCACCGGTCACCCGAATTATAGCCGGCCTGCGGGTGGAAGTGCTCCCCTCGCCGCTCACTATCCGCATCAGCACCGCCGATGGCCATCCCGTCCAGGAGCTGCACTTCAACGATAGCGCTTTTTCTTTTGCGTTGGACGATGCCCCCGTGCTCGGAATGGGGGAAGGCGGCCATAAACCGGAACCGGGAAAAAATTGGCGCCAGCAGCCCGTCGAATTCGACCGGCGCGGACGTCTGCACGAGATGCAGCCCCGCTGGCAAAGCGATGCCTACGGTTCGCGCAACCCCGTGCCCCTCCTCGTCGGCACGGCAGGCTGGGCGTTGTTCGTAGCGACGCCCTGGGGGCAGTTCGATCTGCGGGCCGCCGATCACGGCATGTTCTTACCCTGGAAGCCAACCCCACGCGATACCGTGGTGCAAAATGAGCACAACCAGGGGCTCGCCCTTGCCAAAGGTCTGCCGCCGGCGCGTTCCGTCGTGCCGGGCCTTTATGACCTCATCGTATTCGATGCCCATGATCCCGCGGCGTTTATGCAGGATGTATCGACACTCACCGGCCCCGCGGTAATTCCCCCAAAATGGTCGCTGGGCTATATGCAATCGCACCGCACGATCAAAGATGAGAAGTATATCCTCGGCATCGTCGACAGTTTTCGTTCCAAAAAGATCCCCGTGGATGCGGTGATCTATCTCGGCACGGGGTTTACCCCACAAGGCTGGAATACGCCGCAGCCATCCTTTAACTTCAATCCTGCCGTCTTCCATCGCGATCCAGCTGCCGTCCTGGCCGACTTCCATGCGATGCACGTCAAAGTCGTTTTACATATGGTGCCCTGGGACCGCGACAAGCTCCCTTATCTCCACGGTACCATCCCCGCCGCACCCGGTGAGGCGCTCGACGCCGGCCATATCCAGAACTACTGGCAGCAACACGTGCCCGTGATGCGGGCGGGCGCCGATGCCTTCTGGCCCGACGAAGGCGATTGGTTCGATCTCTATGAACGCGTGAAACGTCATCAGCTCTATTACCAGGGACCCCTCTCGACCTTTCCCAATATCCGCCCCTGGAGCCTTCATCGCAATGGTTATCTGGGAATCGCCCGCTGGGGCGGCTGGGTTTGGTCGGGTGACACCGAATCCTCGTGGAAGACGCTGGAAACGCAGATCGCCGTAGGCATCAACCATTCGCTTAGCCTGAGCCCCTACTGGGGTTCCGACATCGGCGGCTTTTATTCCAATAGTGAAAAGACGGGGGAGCTGTATGCCCGGTGGTTTCAGTTCGGGGCCTTCTGCCCTTCGTTCCGGAGCCATGGCCGTACCACGATGACCATCCTGCCCTGGGGCTGGGGTCAGGGTGACCGCGGAGACCTGGAGACGTCTACCAAAGCCGCACCCGACAGTGTACTCGCCAAACGCAATGTCCTGCTGTCGTCGATGAACGATCCACGCATCGAACCCGTCGTCCGGAAATACGACGACCTCCGGTACCAATTGTTACCCTATACTTATACGTTAGCATGGGAAGCCCGAGCCACCGGCATGCCGCTCATACGCGCGCTCTGGCTGCATTACCCCGATGATCCCGTGGCCCGCCGCACGGGCAACGAATACCTGTGGGGCAGGGATCTCCTCATCGCCCCCGTATACGAAAAAGGCGCCGCTAGCCGCGACGTCTATCTGCCCGCGGGGCTGTGGTATGACTGGTGGACATCGCAACCCGTGTCGCGCCCCGCGTCCGGCGCCTCGGGGCCGTCCGGCTTCACCATCGAGCGCTCCGTCGATCTCTCGATCATGCCCATCTATGTTCGTGCCGGCGCCGTCATCCCCTTCGATCCCATTCGCCAATATACCGCGCAGCCCGTGACCACGCCCACCACGCTGCGTATCTATCCCGGCGCAAATGGCGACTTCACGCTGTATGACGACGATGGCATCAGCCAGCAATATCTTCATGGCAAGGCCACCTGGATCCGCCTGCGCTGGAACGACCGGACTCACACCCTCACACTCGAACCCGGCGCCCCCGCCGGCTTCACCAGCCAGCCCATCCACCGCCGTTTCATCCTGCGCCTCATGACCCGACCGGCCTCTTCCGACAAAACCATCACTTATGATGGCAAAAGCCTCCGCGTCGCCCTTTAACGCGCCGGATTTAATTTTCAGAAAGTAATATTTTTGTTACTTTCATTAAGTATGAAAATCGAAATGACCGTCGAAAAGACGAGAACAGGTTATTCCGCCTATGCGGAGAAATTTCCTGTGTACACTGCCGGAAAATCGTTGGAAGAATTAAAGTCCAACATACTGGAAGCATTGAATTTATACCTGGTTCGAAAAGGAAAAACAGTAGCAGAAGAAGATCTCAGGATCACACTGGATCTTCAGCAATTCTTCGAATTCTATAAGGTCATCAATGCCAAAGCGCTTTCGGAACGTATCGGCATGAACCAAAGCCTGCTCGCTCAATACATCAAAGGCATTAAAAAGCCGTCCCCGAAGCAGGCAACCCGAATCCTCAAAGGTGTCCAACAAGTCGGCAAGGAACTGGCCAGCATCCGGTTCATTTTATAGGCCATCGACTACCTACATATATTTCCCGATCGGCAGACAATGCACCCCTTCGACCGTCTTATACGAATCGGTAGTATAAATGGCATCCACATGCTCGATCACCGGTCCGCGGCTAAAAATGCCGTGACTCACGATAAGTACGACTTTTGCCGCGCCTTTTTCCTTTAACATTTTGGCTGTCCCGGCGAAAGTGCCGCCGCCATCGCAGATATCATCGACGATAAAGCAGGTCTGACCATGCAGTCCATCCGTCATGGCCTTGAAATTAGTGAGGGCGCCCGTACGTACATCCCGCTCCTTCATGCACTCCACCACCTTTTCGATCCCCAGGAATTGCGCCAGCTTATGGATCTTCTTCAGCGCACCGGCGTCCGGCGAGACCAGGGAGGGCGCGTCATCCGCATGGGTACCCGCAAAGTCGCTAAGCGCATCACGCACAAAAAGATGATTGGTCACGGCATAGGAACGATCGATGAGCGCCGTCGACACTTCGCTGTGCGGGTCGAAGATCAGCACCTTTTTGAATTGCCCCTGGTTAACCATCGCAGCCACCACCCTCAGCGAGAAAGGCTCACCGTCAAGCATCATTCTGTCCATCCTGGCCGCCAGCAGATAGCTGATATGCAGCTCCACATGCTCGAACTCCAGGTAATCCAGTGTATTCTTTACCAGCAAAGCCAGTAGCAGGTCATTGGCATTGTTCAGGCGGGTAAAGATGCGCAGCGGAGCTTTCTTGTCCAAGGCCGTCGCCTGCTGTACATCGATCTTGATATGAGGCTGACCGTCGGGGAAGATCATGGATTTATAGGCGATCGCAGATTTTTCGGGATAGATGAGATCGAACGTATTCATGCCTTTAAAGTTTATTTGTTTCTACCGGTTTCCCCCGGATAGAGTTGCTGTACAGTGTCGCTTTGAATAAATTTTTTGGTAGCAATTTCCAGCACCGTCACCTTGCCTGTAAAGGCAGCACCGGTATCCACATTCCACACGTTGCATCGTTGCATGGGGACTTCGAAATCATAGTTGGTTGTAGGTGTATGCCCGATATAGATCTCGTCGTAAAGCAACAGCCGCCTGGGATAAAAAATACTGTCCCTTGGAATCCGGTCGTCTATTGCCAACGCCGTTTCCCATAGCGTCCTGTCCCAAAAGAAATTGCTGGCATAATGTTCCGCATGCGGGCCATGCATGGAAGAAAATCCCGCATGCACGAAAAGCCGTCCCGAGCCGTCTTCATAATAGGGGCGCATGCCGTTGAAAAACTCCAGATGCCGCTCGGTCTCTTTCGCCGTGATGCCGGTATAGCTGCGAACCGTGGCGTCGCCGCCATGGAATAGCCAGTCGCCGCTGGCGCCCCATCCTCCCAGCCATTCTTCGCACCAGGCATCATGGTTGCCCTTGATAAAAATACAGTCATGCGAAGCATCCAGCGAGATAAGATACTCGATGACTTCACGGCTCTGCGACCAGCCGTCCACATAATCGCCCAAAAAGATCAGCCGGTCGTCGCCTTTTGGCGCAACCCGTTCTATCACCTGCCTGAGCGCGCGGAACGCGCCGTGTATATCCCCTATGACATAAGTCTTTGCCATTGTTTCTCTGTTTTGATCGCAAGTCTTCTCCCCAGGTCTTTGATGTCTTCTTTTCGCGCCAAGCTCTCCAGCCAGTCGGCAGGTATCGTCTCGCCGCCATAAGCCAGGGCCGCCAATCCACCCGTCACGGCGCCCGTGGTGTCCGTATCCTCTCCGAGGTTGACCGCGTGCAACACTGCACCCCGATAGCTGCCGGTCGTCAGCAGGCACCACAAAGTGGCTTCCAGCGTATGGACCACATAACCCGAAGAGAAGATCTCCCTCTCATGACAAGAGGCAATCTTCCCCGATAAGATGCGCGAAAAATAGCGGTCTGTCTCCCGTCGGATCGCCTCTCCGGCGCCCGACAGCCAATCCGCCGTTGTCGATAGCTATCGCAGTTCCATTGCCGATGTCGAATACGTTCCCGTGTGCAGTCCAATAAGCATGTTGCTTCCAATTGATGAAACGGTGCGCCAGGTCATCCAGATCGTATCCGGTGCAAAGCATCTCCGCCAGACAAAAGGTGAGCGAGCTGTCGTCCGACCAGGTACCGGGCGGCTGATGATGCGAACCATAGCCGCGTACACCCATGACCGGGTCGCGGGCAGGCAGCCCGCGCGATCTGAATTCCACGGGAACGCCGATGGCATCGCCTACGGCCACTCCCAACAAAGCATCTATAGTCGAATGTCTTTTCATTTTAACATCTCTCTTACTTCCATTAATGCAAATCCAAGCAGGTTACCGCCCTTCCATTGCGCCGGATTCCGCGCCGCAGGCTTGTCCGCAGCGAGCCCGATGCCCCATACTCTATCGACCGGACTTGCTTCCACCAACACCTGTTCGCCTGTGTCTACAAGAAAATTCTTGAGCTCAGGATGGCGTCCGAATTTATACCAATTGCCCTTTACCACGAGCTCGAACTTTTGTTTGTCCCAAACCGCCGGGTCAAAATTCGCCACGAGCCGGCCCAGTCGTTTGGCCTGCGCCGGCGACCCCGCGTTCAGTATCTTGTTCAGGCTTTCTTCGTCACCGAACAACATCGCCTTACCGGCCATCAACCAATGTTCTGCCGTTTTATACAAATGTCCTTCCGCCTCGAAAGGCGCCACCCACCACTGGCTGAAACAGCTCCTGGTTACCCGCCCATCCTTCGACGGCTGATGCCCATAGAAAAAGAAGAAGGGTATCGTCTCCCATTGCGGATACCTATCTTTTAACCAGGTAATATCGTATTTCATCGCTCCAGTCTTTAAAGATCGATATACTTTACCGGAACATGATCCGTCAACCATACTCCGTTGTCCGAAACAAAGAATGCAAACCCATCGTTGTACATGGCCTTACTTCGAACCACAAGGATCACCGCCTCGCCGCGCCGGCTGCCAACCTTTTCCGCCGTCGCCGTGTCAGGGCTGAGATGAACATGATTCCTGTTCATCTTTTTCAGCCCCTCCAGACGGATACTCTCGAGGAATTTAGGAACCGTCCCGTGATAGAGCGTCTCCGGAGGTTCCCTGGACTCGAGCTGTAGTTCGACATCGATGGAATGGCCTTGATTCGCCCTGATCCGCGATTTGTCTTCGTTGAAGGCAAACCGTTGCTTATCGTTGGTGACCACGACCTCCTCCAATTCCTCGCGTGAAAAGATCATTTTATCCTGCGCCGCTTTGGTGATCAGCTCTTCCACATCGACCCAGCCGTTCTCGTCCAGCACAAGTCCGATCTTCTCCGGTGCATGCCGCAGGATAAGGCTCAAAAATTTACTGATCTTATTTCGTTGATTCGTTTCCATTATTCAGACACCCCCACCCTTTTTTTAATTTCAAAATTCCCAATCTCCCAAACTCGTTCTACGGGGACTTTTAAAAGATCCAAGCGCCGTTGATCGACAAATTTCTTCTGCTCCTTCACGAACTCCGTGATATCTTCTATCCGCCGGACCTGCTCTTTACCGAATCGCTCCAGTACCCGTCCTTTGAGGCCAAGTTGAATAGCCCTCCGATTCAATTTACTCCCATATGGATCGTGATCCGGGTCCCATTGCAGCCGGACATCTTTCGTCTCCAACTCTCCCTTCCAAAAGGCGCGAGCACCATGATGCACAGGATTAAAAGAAGAATGCACGGCTTCAGCTAAGATATCTTCAAGCACCGCTTTGTCGATCCAGATAGCCAGCACACGCTCCTGATTCTCTTTCCCGGCCCATCCACAGCGATACATCATCCAGAGAAAATTGGGCTTTATCCATGACATCCTCCCATATCCATATTCACTGCCGCCAAAGAATTGATGAGCAACTGCAAACTCCGCAATGGAAGGTTTAAAAGCCTGGTATACCACTATTTCATTCGCTGTCTGATGAGCGAAGATATATTGTCCTCGATCAGGCAACAGCGTCGCCGCTTTAAGATAAGATTCTACTGCGATTTTCATTTTACATTCATTTTACAAATTCTCCCTCACCCGTTCCCGGATCTCCGCCAGCGTCCAGTCGATCAGCAGCTTTCCATCGCGAAACACCGGTTTCAATTCGCCCTGCGCCTCCTCCTCCCAGCTACACTGGTCTTTCAACGCCAGCTTGCCGCTGGCGGGGTCGCGATAGACCTGCATCAACCCTTTGGCGGATTTCTTGGTGCCGTCGTCGGTCTTGGGATCTTTAAAGATATCCCGCCCTACCCCATTGACCTCTCCATAAGTCGCCTTCATGGCAAAACCAAAAGTGTCGCGGGTCACATATTCATACGTATAAGAGCCGATACCCAGCACCACATTGTAGCTGGCAAAGCCTTTCTGTTTCAATCCTTCGAGGATGGCCTGCTGCCGCTCAGTGGTGATGCTGTCGCCATAGATCAACCCGACGTGACTGTCCAGCAGCTTATACCCTTTGGGCGTTATCGTGCCTCCAAAAGCCTCCCACATGCACTCGATCGCCCCCTTATAGGCAGGGCTACCCACAGGCGCTTGCGCATCGCCGATGATGATCTTCACCGGATCACCGCTATCGGGGCGGATGACGACCTTGCCATTTCTGGCCAGGACCTGCTCTTTGAGCGCAGGCAGGAATTCCATGATGACCTGCCAGAAATCCCAGGTGTCACTAACAATAGATACGATCCCGCCGGGATACACTTCATTGATCAGCCGCTCGAACGTCTTTATCTCTCCGTCCTGTGTACCCATACACATCACACTGTGCTCTGTGGCAGGCACCGAACCCCCGATAAGCTCTTTCTCACAGTCGGCATGATAATACTGCTCCAGGAAATCGATGGCCGGGATGGTATCGGTACCCGAAAACGAAAGCAGATGACCCGCACCGCTCATCACCGCATCTTCGATGCCACTCATCCCACGGAACGAAAAATCATGCCCCTGCCAGGGGATAAAGGTCAGATCGTCACCCACCGTCTCCTTGGCGAACCGGGTGAACGTACGCAGATATTCAAAGGCCGTGGTCGCTGAGGTCGAAGGCTTCCACAAAACGGCACTCAACACCGTCTCCAGCATATTGGTCAGCCAAAAGAACTCCGGCTTCGTATTCTTGATGGTGAAGATCGGAACCCGCATCGGGACCAGACAGCCCTCCGGCAAGGCCTTGATCTCCAAAGGCAGATAACCCAGGTCGTGAAGATCGGCGATGTGCTGATAGGGGATACTGTCCTTCCCCAGGTAATTGTCCATGCGCCGGGCATAGGCTTTTACTACGCTGTCCTTGGGACGCTGAAAGAACGCTTCGTTGAACTGTCGGATCAGGTATTCCTTGATAAAATATTGTAACCCAAAAAAGACGATCTCGTTGGAGCCTGCGTTGCGCGATTTGCGTGGAGTTAGATTGGAATATACTAACGTGGTTCCCGCAGGGTACTGGAACTTATGACCTACTTTGTAACCATCTTTCAATAGAATCGGCGATGTTGTCATGAGAGATTGATATTAAGTTGAAAATTACTTGGTTTCAATTTTTTATTAAAGCTATACAGCTCCGGATGCCTGTTCTGCAGCCCCTCGCGCTTGGCCCCGGTAGGCAGGATATATTCCGAGGCCAGGATCTTGCGCCGGAAATTGCGCCGGTCCAGCGACATATCCAGCACACACTCATACAGCTCATGCAGCTCCGTCATCGTGAACTCGTCGTCCAGCAGTTCGAAGCCTACGGGAAAATACAACATCTTGCTCCGAAGCCGCTGCAACGCCATTTTGTAGATCTCGCGGTGGTCGAAAGCCAGCGGCGGCATTTTTTTGTGATTCATCCACTTGACATCATGCGCCATCGTGCCCGCCGAAACCTGCAGCGTGGCCGGATTCACCAGGGCATAGTAGGCGACCGATATCGCCCGACCCCGCGGATCACGGCCCGGATCGTCAAAAGTATACAGCTGCTCCAGATACAGCTTATCCATCCCCAGCTTGGTTTGCAGGATGCGGGAACACGTATCCGAAAACGTTTCCTCCATTTGCAGGAATGCCCCCGGCAACGTCCAGCCGCCTGCAAACGGCTCGTCCCTCCTGTTCAGCAAGAGTACACTCAGCTCGTTGTCCGAGTACCCAAACACCGCGAGGTCGACGGCCAATGCCGGGTTTTTATAAGCGTGAAAGGGTTTCATGTTTCGTTTGCGTTAATCTGACGCAAACTAACACACAAAAATCGACATTCGCAAATTTTTTTCCCAAAAGAATACCCACGACGATATTTCGATTTAATTCGGTGAAAAAGCGATATATCGTAACGCTCCTTTTACGACCACATCACAAACAACTAAAAATCATTTGTTTACATCCTGGCATGCAATTGGAAATAGGATCAGCATCCATAATTATATCATATGCAAATGACACCGACTGCTTTAGCCCCCGGCTGTAAGGATCTGGAGATCCAGCTCGAGATACAAACTTTGCAGCGGCTGCGTGAACAACGGGCCGAACAGCATCAGATGCCGCACCGGCATCAGCATATCGAGATCGTATGGGTAAGGACCGGGAACGGCAGCCTTGACATCGACCTGAAACGCTATAAGATGGGCAATAATACCCTGTACTGCATCATTCCCGGTCAGCTGCACCAGCTCGACATCGAGTCTCCGTGACGCCCAACTATCTCAACGAGATCGTAAAGAAGATCTCGGGCTATTCCGCCGGCTATCATATCCCCCAGCGGGTCGTGCTCGAGGCTAAACGCCGGGCGGCCTACTCCAACGTGAGCATGAAGGAGATCGCTTACTACCTGGGCTTCGAGGACATCGCGCATTTCAGCAAATTCTTTAAGACCGTATACGGAAAAAATTTTACGGATTTCAAGAAGGAGAGCTTTACACATTTCAGTTAATCAAAACCGGCAGGCACTCGGAACAATCAATCGGCAGGCGATTACAACAGGCGGGGGTTTTTTACAACTGCGACCCGGCCGATGCCGGGTCGCCTTATTTTCTACTGGAGTGTCTGAATTTCAGGATATCTTTTGTCAGGTTAGTATCCCGCTCATTGAACGATTGCAACGCAGCCGCTACGGCGGGATCATCCTTGATCAGCTGCGCGACGATCTCATAGGCAATTTCCCTGCTGGCCTGCCCCGCCCCTCCGCCGCGGCGATACGCATGCTTGAGCACTTCGAGAAAAACACCTCTCTGGCGCTCGTCGGTGTCCTGCATATACAACCGCTTGATCTCGGCTTCGAGATGCCGTTCGTCGCGGATATGTGAAAAATAATTATCCAGACATCTTTCGGCATCCTTATTAGTCCGCCAGCCCTCCATCAACAACGATTGCGCCCGCTCCTGATCGTCCATCTTTTCGCGGACCACCGACGATGCTTTCAGGTATTGCCCGTTTTCGGTATAGCCATTGACGACCTTGGTGTAATAAAGCCCAGCCTCTTCCCGCCTGTTGATCGACCGGTAAAGATCACCGACCTTTTCATCCTTCCCCAATTCCAGATAAAGGTCTATCGCCGGTTGGATCAACTGCCCTTTTTCGTAACATTCGGCAGCCTTGACCTTGTCCCGGCTGTGTTCCAGATAGATGGACGCCGCCTCTGCGTATAATCCGCCTTCCTCCAGCGTCTGAGCCGCAAGCCGGTAATCCTTCAGTAACCGGAGATAGACAAAAGCCGCCTTCCGATGATCCCCTTTTCCGAGCAACACCTTTGCCGTTGAATGGTATTGTCGCTTCAACCGCTCGAACTCGTCATTCATTCCGGCTACAGTCCCCCCACCCGTTCCTGAACGGCGACCGGACAATGTCAATTCATTCCAACGCCGAACCAGTCGAAATGCCGGGGAAAGCTCCTTGCCTCGGCTCGTACCATCACTATCCAGCGGGATCGCATACCGCAATGCTTCCTCCGGATCGTCCCTGAACATATCCAGCAATTTGTCTACCTCCTGTTTGTTCCGCTCTTCGAGATCATGCGTCTTCTCCGACAAACGCTTTTGCCGCCGCCTTAGCCAGGCGGTTGCCTTTGGGCCAAGCCGGATCTTGAACAACGGCAGGAGGCCCCAGCACAATAGACGCAACAGCACCAGCAACATCTTTTCCAAAAATGACAATGGCCCTTTCTGCAAGTCCGCCTTTTCGGGAAAAAGCTGCGCATCCAGTCGCTCCAGCACCTCTTCCGGCGGCAACCCCTGGATATGAAAACTATGCACCGTAGCAGGTACCACCACAGGCGCCTCCGGCCGTATCGGCATTTTCTCCACCGACAAAGGTGGATCGATAAGCGCTTCCCAATTCACAGGCTCTTCCAACTCTACCCAGCCAATGGCAGGATGAAAAACATGCAGCCGGTCTTTGAGCATCTCCGTCAATTCCTCATCGGTAATAGCCGGCGATAATTCACTGTTCTCGGGGATATATAACAAGGAATGCACCCGCTGACAATAGCTGTTCCTGCCAATCTCGCGGGGCATCCATCCCTCCATGGGAATCACAATACAACCCCATATGCTATTGGCCCGTCCCCCAGGCAGCCCATAACTGCGTAGTTCCGCCAGCGAAAGCTTCATCGCCTGTATCTCGGCAAGCCATATCCCCGGCGTCTCCCCCTGTATCAGGATCGCCCTTAAAGGATGTTGATTTTTATAATATGGTCTTACCGTGAGTTCCATTGCAAAATGTCTTGTACGAAAGATCGGATATTTTTCTTGAAAAATTCGTTCGGCTCGATGGTCCGTATCAGCAAGTCCTCCTTCGGCCTAAAGTAATAACTATTTCCCGCGAACTCGCTTGCCGTGGCGACGCCCAGCGAGGTATCCAATGCAGCCGGTATATAGATCTTCTGCGGACTCCGTATCACCTCGGCAACGGCCCCTGCATTCATCAACCTGTCGCGCGACTGCACGGCATCATCGAATTCCACCCCCGACACCACCACCGCCCGCCCTGCATCGACCATGCTCTTGGCTTCCATAAGCGAAATATTCGTACGTTCTTTTATCTCCTTCACTACCGTTAGTTTGCTCGGGCCGCTGCTCGTCATCAACACATCCGATAATTTGGACTGCCGCTCCCGCCATTCCAGGATCAACATTCCGGACCTATCGACCCGTATCCTGTTGCCCGACGAAAAGACAAAGGCACCGCTGACATCGTCCCATACCGCGTGACAGGCCATATCCGATTCCCGGTCCTTGCTCCACTGCGTCAGCACAATATGTCCGGCCGGCCGGCACACCAGTTCATGTTTATTGAATACCAGGTTGCCCGCCTGATTGATCCCAACAGTCGTAAGGTTCCTAAGGATGGCGAATTTGTTACGCCGCAAGATCTGGACGGCCTCGACCATCCGGGCTCGATGCTCCTTCAGCCCATTCTCGTATTTTTCCTTGTCAACCAGCTCCCGACTATCGAAATGGACCGCCATGCCGTTGATGATCTTATTATAGTCTTCCCGACTCTGAAAGTAGAATGCCCCTTTGGCAAAAAAAAGGTCGTCCATGATCCTGCCGTTTCGTCCATGCAGATCGATCGCCGCCGCCTCGCCCGTTTCGATATCGAATTGCATCATCTCACCCGTGCCGGCAGTATAGCAAAGCAGCAGCCGATGGCCGCTCTTCGGCGCCTCTCCGATTTGAAAATGTGTGGCACCGGACGGCAATCCTTCGAATAACAATTCGAATCCGGATAGCCTGTCGCCTTTATTGCAATAAAGCCGGAACAGCTTCCCCTGTTTGTCGATGCCATAGAAGGCTTTATCCTCCGCCGCCATACAAAATTTATAGGGCGAAGCCGGATATAGGAGGGGCGCCTGCGCTTTCTGCGGTGGGGTCGCCGGTATTCTCGCAGCCTTATTATCCGTATCGGGATGAACCCGCTTATAGCTTTTCCAAATAGAGTCCAGCGGCAGCCGCATCTGTTGGATAAGCTTTCTGCAGTTGTTCTGATTCTTGTACACATCGATCTCGCCCTCTCCGCCGACCTCGATCCAATACTTAAAGGCGTTATAATGATCGCTGATCACCTTTTTTACACCAGGCTGCGCCAGCGTATCCGGCGGGGCGATAAAAATTATTTCCAGCTTCGCTCTACCCCGCTGCCGGTCAAAGAATTTGGCCAATCCCCCGGCAGGATGCAAACAGCCTTCCAGCAACTGGAGGCTGGCGATCACTTCATCCACCGTTCCGAAGGCCACCGGTTTAAGTTCCTCCCCCACGGCAAAAACGGCAGAACGGATATCCGTCCGCGGGTGTCTGGCAATTGCCAGCATAGTGGCATAGGCCAGGATCCTGGGATTCCCCCAGCTCTTCAGGGAGACATCCAGAAGCACCACGCGTTGTAGATCATCCGTACCGGGCGGTATCTCCCGGTGCAGGAACAGCGCCTCATTGTTGGCCACCCGGGAAAGAAGCAGCAGCTCGTCATTGGCAAATTCCGAGATCAGCAGTTTATCGAAATCGCCTTTGTTGCTCAAATCCGAAAAACCACCCAGGGGCTGATCGCCGGGCAGCTGATGGTGCATCGGAATATTGAGCCCCGACCAAATCGGTTTGATCAGGGCGCCCACCTGGAACGTAAGCGGATGTCCGATCAGCTCCTCGATGAGATCACCGGCTCTGGGTTCCGGCGTCTCTTCCAACGGCAAAGCCTCAGGCAAGGAAGGCATCGTCGTCAGCTGTTCGATGATTGCCTCTGCATTGGGAAAACGACGAGCCAGCAAGCCAATGGCTCGGAAATCCTTACCAAAGTTCGACCATGTAGTTTTTTTTGACGTCGGCAACCCGCTGATCCTTCCCTGCCCATCGACACAGGATCGGGCATTAAGCAGGACTTCGCGGGATTGATGCGCGCTAATCTGGTAATGGGAATTCGAGAAGAGTAGTTGGAACAATTGTATCCGCTGAGTGCCACTGGTATATTTTAGCGGCAAAGCCGCCAGCGTACGAAGCAGATCGATCGCCTCATCCAGCGCCTCGGTCGCGACGCCCGTGTCAGCCGGTCGAAACCCGGTAATGACCTTCCGCATGTCTTCCTCGATCACCTGCAGCTGATCTTCCCGGCTGTGATTGGTGGCTACAACCGCGAGCAAAAGCGCGCCCAGCGGCGGAAGCCCCTGAGAGGCCAGATCTTCCAGAATCTGCATCAACAGCTGTGCATAAATGATCGTCCCTCCGCCACGAAGTACGAAGACAGACGTGCTCTCCTCCTCCAGCAGCTCCCAGAAATAGTCCTCGTATGGTGCAAAATATTGCCGGAACTTCATTGTAGCATATTATAATGTTGTATTTCCAGCCGGCAGGATGGCCACGGTCATCCGGATACTTCCAGGCGACAAAGGAACGACATCCGCATGTGCAAGCACCAGGCAGGAACCATCCTCCGACCAAAAAACGCGGTCACCCGCCTGACGGCAAAGCCGCCGACCAATCGTCTCCGCCAATATCGGGAATTCAAAAGTATACCCCGCAGGTAACAAATGCTCACCCAGCTGCCAGAAGGAGCGCCCGGGCAGCGGCAACATCGGCGTGCCGATAACCAACGCCTCCCTGCCCAGCACGACCCAACGCAAATGCCGCAGCCGGACCGCTGATGCTGCGATCGCATACGACCGGAGCGTTTCCACCGGTAACAAAACCGCCACCGCAGACGCCTCTACAGTAGAAGCAACCAGCCGAACGGCCAGCCGCTCACCGATGCCGAAATAATTGTGATTGAACGAGGGAAAACCGAGCGGCAACCCCTTCGACAACGGACGCCAGTTCAATCCCGGCGGCATTTTTTTGGTCGGCACGAGTCCATTCTCGGGATAAAGATGGTCACCCCGCAGATACAACACCCGCGCATGGGGGATACCGCGCAGCACGCTATTCCCGAGATCATCGGATCGCAGCCCTCTCACCCAGATCATACCGCCTGCAGCAGCCATCGACAAATGCTGCCAGTGACGAATAGGACCCAGGAAATCCACGCCCGACTCATCGATCTCCAGTAACCAGCTTATATCGTTTGAAAGATTTGTTGCCACAGTCCTTCGATTTCCTTTTGGATATACGATTTCTGCTCAGGATTCTTTATCCAGCTGCAGCGGTTTTGCACAAACCGCAGTTTATCTTTGATCACATTTTGCTCTTCAAAAGAAAGTGTTGCCTCCTTCCATCGGCCTGAAAGAAAAACGATTTCCTTCATGAGCTCTTCCGGGTCAGGCGCCCGGTTATAACAGGCCTGTGGATGTGCGGGCCCCGCCTCGTCTTTTTCAATCACCGCATCGATCATTCCCGAGAGAATGGCGATCTGCTCCTCCGTATCCCAAATATATTTTAGCACCCACAGATCGCTGAGGATAGCCGTCATTCTGCCGCTGACCAGCGCGCTGGCGGCAATGATATTTTGCAATTTAACCGCACGTCTGTCGGAGACCTTGATTCCCGTGCTGCGAAGACTGTGTACGATATTGATATAAGGCCCCCGGATCGCCGTTAGATCGACAGCCCGGCAGGCGGTCTGGAGCTCCGTGATCGCTGCGTAAGAGATCATCGGCCGCTCGCTATCCGTACCGGTTTCCAGCTGCCAGCCGGCAAGCAGCACCTCCTGCAACCGGTCCGGGTCGACATAATCACATTTTACGCGGAGCAGGAAACGGTCCAGCAATGCCGCCAGCGCCTCGTCTTCCGGCAACATATTGCTGGCGCCCACGAACATCAGCGCGGGAAGGCGGCGGGTCTCGCGGCCACGGCGAAACATCCGCTCGTTCAGCGCCATCAGTAGGCTATTGAGAATGGCGCTATTGGCATTGAAGATTTCGTCGAAGAACACAAAGGACGCTTCCGGCATCATCCCCTCCGTATTCGTCACCAGCTCGCCTTCTTTCAACTTGCGGATGTCAAAAGGTCCGAAGATCTCATTGGGTTCGGTAAACCGCGTCAACAGATATTCGAAACTCCGGCCATCCTCCAGACATTGCGAAAGTAGCCGGACAATAGCGCTCTTGGCCGTACCGGGAGGTCCCAGTAAAAAAAGATTCTCCTTCGCTATCAGGCTGATGCCAAGCAGGTCCACGATCTCATCCTTTCCTATAAAAGCATGTTTGATATATCGCAGGACATCATTCAAACTAGTTGTCATATGTTCAATGGTAATTCTTTCCAGAAATGGTCCGTCCAGTCCCCCAACACAGCCATTACTTCGGGCCGAAGCAACGGCAGGACCGCCAACGTACGCGCCTTTCGCATAACGATCCGGTCGATATATAATTGTTTTACGCAGGCATCCGAAAATACAATATCCCAGCCCAGCGCCCCGGCATCCAGCCGATAGCCGACACCCGAAAAATGCCAGGCCTTCAGATGCTCCTCGAGGACGCCGATCAGCTCATCCTCCGGACTGATCTCCTTTGCCTTCTCGATCACGGCGGGCAGAAAACGCAGGCAAAGATCCACCGAGAGGATCGTACCCGGTGTCTGTTCTCCCGCAAAGCCCGGCAGACACTCCCGCATCCCGCTTACGGTCTTTTCCCGGTAAAGCAATAGCTGTGAAGCGATATACACCGTCCGGGCCGCCCAAACGGCACTGTTGGCTTCGAATGCCGGTGCCTCTCCTGGATATTCCAGGCTTTCATTGGCATATTCCTGTTTCAAAAAATCGGCGACTGCCTCTTCTTTCTCGCTTAACACGGGAGAATATCTATCGTAAATGACGATCTCTTCATGGCTTCGTAAATGACGGATAGTATCGAGAAAGTAGTTGATGCCCGGTATTGTCATGGTCGTAGACAAATATACGAAAATGGCCTATTTTGCAACATATAGCCATCCGCTCACAGGAAGCGATTTATCATTATCTTGCTGATAAATGAAGAGGAGGCCCCATTTTTTAATTATCGTTTGGGCCCTCGGCCTGGCTGGATGCCTGTTTGCCAGCCGGCCGGGGTCACATGTCTGGTTCTACACTTTCGGCACCGGACGGGGGGTGGACAGCCTGACACCCGTGAGCTTCCTGGAGCTTCGCTCCGACGGCTCCTACTCGGGCGATTTCGGCAGGTATCAATTCGGTCACTGGGAAACCAAAGACCAGCAGCTCCTGCTCACCAACCAACAACGCAAGACATTTATCTATACCATCGGCCAAATTTCATCGGCGGACATGGAGCTCACGATCGCGAAGGACCGCGTCGGCCATTTCGAAAGCAAACCGCTGCCCGCCGGCAACCCGGCGGAAGACCCTTTTTCCAGGGACAACAATGGCTGGCGTGTCCCCGCAACGCATAAAGAGACCGACGCCGAAATAAGAAAACGCCTGTATAACCATTGCCAGTTCTGGGAATTCTACTTCAAATGGGCCCAGGACAAAAAGCTGGACATCGTCGACGTCCGCAGTACCCCCACGCCGATCAAGATCTATGGAAATGGTTTCGGCCTCAAACCCTTCGAGGACCTGCCACCACGATGGAAAACCTATTTTTTCGACGAGGACGATTGCCGGAAGGCCAACGATATACTGAGAGACATCTTCGAACATCAAACGATCGCCTGGTCCAATTCAAACAGCAAGTACAAGATGTTCCTGGGTGCTTTTCAGCAATTGGAAGGCTTCCTCCGCTGATGCAGTGATTCCACCCTAAACCCCTATGTATGAGAAGGACTCTATTTTTCTGTATGGCGCTGTTGGCCTTCAGCGGCTGTTACACGCCCGATAAGCCGGGCGCGGGGCTGTATTTTTTTGTTACCGCCAAAAACGACGATCCCCATGCACATCCCCCCGACCTGACGCCCGGCAACTTTCTGGAACTGCGTTCGGATGGCTCTTATACCCAGGATTTCGGCCAGTTCAATTATGGCACATGGATGCTGAAAGAACAGCGCCTCTATCTCACCAACCAACGTCACCGGACCTATATCTATCTCGTAGCCGACTCGCTGAGACCCAGAGAGCTCGATCTGCAGCTGGATAGCGGCTGGACGGCTCACTTCCGGGCCCACTCCATGCCTTCCGACAACCCAAAAAAGGACCCCTTCTCCACCTACAACAACCAATGGCGCATACCCGCCAAACACAAAGAGAACGACGCCGAGATCCGCAGCCGGCTCTTCAATCACTGTCAGTTCTGGGAGATCTATCTTACCTGGGCAAAAGATAGGGAAGAAGGGGCGATCAATGTAACGGATATCCCTACACCGCTAAAGATCTACGGCAATGGTTTCGGGTTGAAACATTACAACGATCTGCCGGGCGAATGGCGGTCCTGTTTCTACGACAGCGCCGATTGTCACAAGGCCGATACGATGATCAAACACACCTTTCGCCGGCACAACTTCGTATGGCCCAATACCGATAACGATCTCAAGAAACTCATCAGCGGAACCCATCAGCTACAGGACTGGCTCAAATGATCAGCGCTGAAGCAACGCGTCGGTCACGGCTTTGTGATAGATATTGTTCTCCAGCCGCACGCTGTGCACCAGGCTGTCCAAACCGGCCTCCGTCTCCGCCGGCGAAGGCCGTGGCCCTTTACCGGCGAAATAGTCCACGATCCGTTGCCACTCCGGTGTCATGGGCACCTCCAGCGGATTATTCGTACCGATCTTTTTCAGCGGCCACCACGACCAGCCAATACCCTGACTTTCGACGAGCTTCACGCAGTCGCGGTACCAGGTATTGTTATTCTCGCCCGATTCCCCCAACCACAAGGGAATATTGTATTTTGCCCGCAGGTCCAGGAAAGGCTGGATCGCGGCAAGCGTATTGGGGTTCCAGTATTTGTGAAAGCTAAGCACCATATTTTCGTCCCATTGCGGCAGTATCCCCCGGTAGTTGTTGCCCCACGCATTGCCTTCGATGATGATCATATGCCGTTTGTCCACCGAACGGATCGCCGCGGTGATATCCCTCATTAGCTGACGCAAGGGGGCATTCTTCGTCTCCCGCTGTCCGTGTTTATCGGCCGGGGCCTCAAAACCCCAGTTGGGCTCATTGATGATATCATATCCGCCGATCCACGGTTCATTCGCGTAACGCTCCGCCAATTTATGCCACAAGGCGATCATCTTCTCGCGGTTAGCGGCACTTTGCCATAACGAAGGCTGCGTGGAATCGCGATCCGAAATATTCAGATCGTTCCCCTGGCCGCCCGGTGCGGCATGCATGTCCAGGATAAGATAGAGATGGTTGGCCTTGCACCAGGCGAGCAAACTATCCGTCAACGCAAAT
Source organism: Chitinophagaceae bacterium (assembly GCA_025934485.1). Classification (GTDB taxonomy): domain Bacteria; phylum Bacteroidota; class Bacteroidia; order Chitinophagales; family Chitinophagaceae; genus Puia. The sequence continues at coordinate 5,912 of JAICXX010000077.1, read as the reverse complement.
CCTTTCTCCAGCCAGGTATTCTTGCCGGGCACGGGCTCTTCGTTTATAGCTAACGTATACAAATGATAATGCATGGGCAGACGCACCGAGTTGAATCCCCACGCAGCCATCGAATCGATATCGATCTTCCGGGTCTGATTCGCCAGCCACGCTTCATAGAATGCGGCCGTACGGCGGGGGCCGATCAGCTCGGTGATCCGCCGCCGGATGCTGTATTGCGGACCCGTACCGGGCAACTTCAACATATAGGGTTCCTGCAACATCCAGCCACCCAGCCCCATGCCACGCAAAATTACTTTCTCGCCTTTTTCATTGACGATCGATTGGCCTTCGGCCTTCAAAAAGCCCTGGCTTCTTCCGGTGTACCAAAAGAGGATCAAGGCCAGGTAAAGAATAATACGATGCGTTATCATGTGCCAAATTTATATATTTACCGGTCAATTCAAGCGCTTTGCCGGCTAAGAATAACCATAGCGAACTCTTACCCAGCCCCTGGGTCTACCATTCCCTCTTTTGGCTGGCCTACTATATTTTCGCCGCGTTGATCTCCTTCAGCATCCACCATATCGTCGACCCGCGTTTCAATTGGCAGCTGCTGACGCTCCTGCCGCCGGATATGGCGTTGGTCTATCTCCACCTCTTCCTCCTCCGGCGCTTCCTGCTGAACAAACGCAACATCGCGGGCTATATCCTTTTGATCCTTGCAGGCATGAGCCTCATCGCGTTCGTAAATATTTCCGTGCATGGATTCTACGCCCGGCATGGTTCACCCTACTACGCAAGCTCGGGCACTTACACTACTTCCAACTTTTCCGCACAGATCCTCAACTGCATCTACCTGCTGGGACTCGCTACCGCAGCCAAATTCACCAAAGACTGGATGTTGCAAAAACAGCAGCTGCAGGAGATCGCAAAAACACAGGTGGCGACGGAACTGGCCTTCCTGCGATCCCAGATCCAGCCACATTTCTTTTTCAACACCCTCAACAACCTGTATTCGCTGACGCTGCAAAGATCGGATCGCGCGCCGGACGTAGTGCTGAAATTATCGTCGGTGATGAGCTATATGCTCTATGAGTCCGGAGCGCCGCTGGTGCCGCTGGAAAAAGAGATCAGCAACCTGGAGAATTATATGGCGCTGGAACACTTGCGTTTTGGCGGCCGTCTTTCGCTGTCTTTTGAAAAAAAAGGCGCGATGGAGTCCGTTTGCATCCCACCGCTCCTGCTGATGGTCTTTGTAGAGAACAGCTTTAAACACGGGATGTCGCAGATCGCGGGACAGGGCTGCATCCATCTCCTCCTGAAGGTGGACCCCGGTGAGTTGACCTTTCACATCGACAACCCTGTAGGAAACGGCCAACCCCAGGAGAAGGCGGGTATTGGTTTAAAAAACGCCATCCGGCGGCTCGACCTCCTCTATGGTTCAACCTACCGCCTCGACCTGCGCGAAGCAGAACACACCTTTTACGTGACCTTAAAAATCCCTTTGCCATGACAAATCTCCGGTGTCTGGTGATAGACGATGAACCCCTGGCGATCGATGTCGTGGTCAGCTATCTCAAACAGGTGGGAGTCGGACAAATCGCGACATCCGCGGGTGGTGTCGAAGCCTTCCATCTGCTGCACCAGCAAACCTTCGATCTGCTGTTTCTCGACATCCAAATGCCGCAGCTCACCGGTTTCGAGCTGATGAAAAGCCTGCCGCAACGGCCGCTGGTCGTCATCACCACCGCCTACAGAGATTATGCCGTAGAGGGATTCGAGTGGGCGGTGCTGGATTACCTGGTAAAACCCTTTTCTTTTCCGCGTTTCCTGCAAACCATGGAAAAAGCGACGCGGGCCCTGCAGCAACCCGCCGGCCCGGCGCCCACGCACCAACCGAGCCCTGCCGGTCCGATACCCGCCGATGACAACTTCCTTTTCCTCCGCGCGGATCACGAGTGGGTTCGCATCGATCTCGATACGCTGCTCTATATCGAAAGTCTGCGGGATTATGTTCGCATTGTCACGAAGAGCAAAACCTATATCGTTCACTCGGCCCTGGCCGATCTCACGGCGCGGCTCCCGGCGGAGCGATTCATCCGCGTACACCGCTCCTTTACCCTGGCGCTCGACCGGGTCGATCGGGTAAGCCAGCATTGCGCCCACATAGGCGATAAACAGATCCCCATCTCCCGCGCCCACCGCCAGGAGGTCTACCGGCGCCTCGGGCAATAGGCCGGACAATCAGCCGGTCGATAGTCGATGCAACCCTGCCATTCGTCGAAAAAAACAGTCCGCCGTCGAATCCTTTGACAATAACCCCCTGACCCCACCTATTTTAGCCCCACCCATTCCTGGTAAAATGAAACGACTTTCCGCTATCGATATAGCCCGCGGCCTGGTGATGGTCATCATGGCGCTCGACCATACACGTGACTTCCTGCACATCCATGCCGCGCAAAGCCCCACGGATCTCCAAACCACGACGCCGGTACTGTTCTTCACGCGCTGGATCACGCATCTTTGCGCGCCTTCGTTCGTCTTCCTTTCGGGAACATCGGCCTGGCTATATCTGAATGGTTCGGGAACACGAAACTTCCTCTGGAAACGCGGACTGGTCCTCATCCTCCTCGAATTCACGCTGGTCAACTTCGCGCTGTCCTTCGATCTTCATTTCCGGCTTTTCCTTTTCGAGGTGATCGCCACCATCGGGGCGGGAATGGTGCTGCTGTCGCAGCTATCTCGGCTGAAGCCGGGGATCATCCTGGCGATCGCCATCGTCCTCCTTGCCGGCCACGACGGCATTGCCTTTGTCAAAATGCCTTCGAGCCCCGTGCTGGGTTTCATCGGCTCATTGCTCTTCGGTCCCGGCGGCTTTCCTCTGGGCTCCGGCCGGCTGTTCGTCATCGCCTATCCCGTGCTGCCCTGGCTGGCGATCATGCTCCTGGGCTTTTGGATGGGCCCGGTGTTCACCCGGCAGGCGGCGGCTCAAAAGCGATTCCTGGTCCGCGCAGGTTTCACCGCGTTGGCGCTTTTCGTCGTATTAAGAGTAGTAAATGTCTATGTTGATCCCGTGCCATGGTCGCCACAAAAGAATGGCGTGTATACGTTCCTATCATTTTTCAATGTCACCAAATACCCGCCCTCGCTGCTGTTCAGCCTGGTCACGCTGGGTATCCTGCTGCTCATCCTGGCGGTCGCGACCAAAGGCCCGGCGCCCACCGGGCAACCCGCAGGCCGCGAGTCCGCCCCCGGCCGCATCCTCCAGGTCTACGGTCGAGTCCCCTTCTTCTATTTTGTGCTGCACCTGTATCTCCTCCACGCGCTCATGCTGCTGACAGCGAGCTGGCAAGGGCACCCATGGGGCGAGTTCGATTTCAGCCCCTTCAAATTCGGCCGTCCCCCGGGCGCGGGCGTCTCACTGGGTGCAGTATACGCCATCTGGGCCGCCTTGGTCATCGCACTCTATCCGGTGTGCCGCTGGTATGGCCGCTATAAAGCAGCACACCGCGAAAAGACCTGGCTGCGGTATCTATGACGCCAGGTGCTTCGTGAATCCCCAGGCCACCAGCTTTTCATACGCGGTCCATACTTCATCGGGGATATCCTGCGGGATCTGGAATCCCTTTGCCGGATAGATACGGATGCGCTGCAAATCGCCTACCATGCTGTTGATCACCCTTTCCATGGGGATCTCGTCGTTAGCATAATCTTCAAAGGCAATCTGCGGCGAGGTGACCAGCAGGTCCTTGTCGGGCCATTGTTTTTTAAAGGTGGCATAGCTCCGTCGCTCCATATAGGGTTTTTGCACGAGTAAAAAACGATTCGGATGAAGGCCTTTTTCATCCAGCAGTTTTCGGGTGAACTGGATATTCTCACCCGTGTTCGTACTCTTATTCTCGATAAAGATCGCTTCGGCAGGCACCCCCTTATCGAGGGCGATACGGGCAAACAGGTCCGCTTCCGGGTCTTTCCATAACCCTTTGGTGAGATAGCCTAAACCGCCTGAAAGGACCAGTATCGGTGCCCAGCCTTCCAGATATAGCGCTGCGGCCCTGTCCGCCACCCGCAGATCATGACTTCCCAACGCCAGGATACAATCGGATTGGCTGGGTGTATGATGCATATGATGATAGTCCCACAGTTTCTTCGCCTCGACCAATACTTGTTGCGTGATCATGCGCAAATATAAAAAAAAGGCCCCTGACGGGGCCTTTCTCCTATTGTAGGTTGATACTTACATGATCTCATGTTCTTCCAGTCCTTTGGTCGTCGCCACGAGAAGCGTACCCTGGGTGTATTTCTCGTCGTGCTGCGAAGCATCCAGCCCTTCTTCTTCCTCTTCTTCGCTCACCCGCACCGGAACGATGAAGTTCACCAGCCTGAAGATGCCGTAAGAGACTGCAAAGCTATATCCTACCGCGATACCCATGGCCTTCAGCTGTATAAAGAAGAACGAAGGATTGCCATACAACAACCCGTTCGCACCGGCCTTGTTGACCGTCAGCGTGGCAAAAACGCCCGTGAGCAGCATGCCCACCATCCCGCCAATACCATGACAGGGGAACACGTCCAGCGTGTCGTCCAATACCGTCTTGGTAGCCTTGAAATGAACGGCCATATTCGAGATCACTGCGGCCAGCACCCCGATAAAGATGCTCTGGGGTACGGCAACATAACCCGCTGCAGGCGTGATCGCCACCAACCCGACCACAGCGCCTACACAGAATCCGACCACCGAGGGCTTCTTACCGCGGAGTACATCGAAGAACATCCAGGAAAGACCCGCAGCAGCCGCAGCCGTATTCGTCGTGGAGAAAGCAGAAACGGCCAGCGAATTGGCAGCCAGCGCGGAACCGGCGTTGAAACCGAACCAGCCGAACCACAACAGCCCCGTACCGATCAATACATAAGGAATATTCGCAGGATGCGTCTCCTGACCTGCTATATGCATCTTTCTGCGCTTCAGCACGATGGCGCCGGCGAGTGCCGCACAACCGGCAGAGATATGCACTACCGTACCACCGGCAAAATCCAGCGCCCCCATCTTGGCCAAAAAGCCATCGGGATGCCAGCTCCAGTGCGCCAGCGGCGCATACACCAGCAGACTGAACAATACCGTGAACAGCACATAGGCCGAGAAACGCATGCGTTCGGCGATGGCGCCTACCACGAGCCCCGGCGTGATGATCGCAAACATGAGCTGGAACATCGAGAACAAGCCTTTCGGGATCGTCGGCGCAGGTCCCCAAACGGGTCCGGACACCACCCCCTTATAGAACAAATGGGTCAGCGGATTGCCGATGAATCCGTGAATATCGTCGCCAAAACAAAGACTATAGCCCACCACGATCCACAATACCCCTACCACACCGGCCGCTACCACACTCTTCATCATCGTGGAAAGCACATTCTTCCGGTTCACCATCCCGCCATAAAAAAAGGCCAGGGCAGGCGTCATCAAAAAGACCAGGGCCGTGGCCACCAGGATCCAGGTGACGTCGGCGGCGTTGTACTTCCCATCGTCCACGGTGGGCGCCAGGCTCGGAACAAAGATGGCCGCTACAGCGATCGCCGCCAGCAGCAGAAAAGGTAAAATTCGTTTTGCGGTGAGTTTGCTCGTTATCATATTAATAAAATATCGATATAAATTAATGCAACATAAAGGTAGATAAAAAATACCTACGTAGTCACTATTAACATATATGTTTATAAATTAATATAAATACGATAGTGTATATTCAATTAATAATTAATTGGTTATAAACTTTAGGCTAATTCCCTGTTTCTAATTATTTCGCATTTTCGTAGTCAAACCGGGGTGATTTTGAAAGTTTTCTATTACTTAGGTAATATTCGGGGGTATTGAAGAAGGCCCCTCCCTCATTGAAAACCGGTCCGGGGTAGGAAAAAAGCCGCTTATCTTTAGG
>JAICXX010000064.1 GCA_025934485.1 Chitinophagaceae bacterium | reverse complement strand
GGTCGCGAGGGCGTTGGCGGAGTAGCCGATGGTGGCATAGAGATTCGGCATTTTTCCGATGCTTTGCTGGAACTGGTCGTAGATCGCCTGGGCGTCGGGGGCGAGCTGGTCGCGGGATGGCACTTCGAAATCGGGCATAGTTATACTATTGGAGCAGCGAGTGGATCATAGCGAACGAAAAAGTTGAGCCAGATGGTCCGCGAAAGACGCATCAGCACGGGCTGGATAACGACCAATAACAGGCCATTGAGACCCATCCACCAGAACAGCCGGTTATCGTCCAGGGAAAAGCCGATGAGCACCTTCCAGGCGATAAAGGTAGCGACACAAACGGCAACGGACAAGGCATAGCTCACGAAACCGGTGCCATACCAGAATCCGGGTTCTATCTCGAAGCGCTGGCCGCACACGGGACAGTGCTCGTTCATCTGCATAAAGGTCTTCAGGTTATAAGGGTTGTGTCCCACAAAAAGGTCTCCCCTGCGGCAACGGGAACATTTGTTATGGAGAACGCTGCCAAGAAGGGCCGGTTTATGATGACTATGTTGGGCATTTACGGTATTAACTGCACACATATATTTTTGATTTTGTAAGACAAAGTTACCGGGCATCCGCGGCGCGGCGTTGTGCGTTTAACGTCTTCCCTGGTACTTTTTACTTCTTACGTTTGCGGCGGCTCCCCGGCGCTGCGGGGCTCGGCTTGCCGCCAGCGGGAGCGGTCTTACCGGAGGGACCGGACGCCGCCACTGTTTTACCGGACCGGGTCAGGACGGTCCTGGTCGCCGCGGCTGCAGGTTTGCCGGCGGCCTTGGGAGAGGAAGGAGCGAGCTCCCAGCGCGAAATGTTCTGCGACAGGCGGACCAGCAGGGTATTGTTCGCCAGGTATAGGAGGCACAATGGAAGCATTTTGAACATCCCCCGTTTCGTGGTATCGTTGAGGTCTACCATCGGCAGCAGCCAGCCGAGGAAACCCAGCCCCAGGTATAGGATGGCAATGGCATATAACCAGTTCAATGCTTCACGGGTGAACCGGCGGACGAACACCGCTTCGGCCACAAAGAGGGCGGCCGTGACAAAAAAGATATACCCCCAGAGCTTGACAGCAAAATCGCTCACGAGGAGGCGGTTGACGATATCGCCGTACCGTTTGAAAAGGGGCGACACATCCCCCAGGTTGGCATTCACCAGTGCTCCGACGTCGTAATGCACCGGCAGGTAATGTCCGATATAAACCCCGTTAGGGAGAAAATAGCCGATGAGCGCCGGCAGGAAGAACAGCACATCCGGGATCGCCATTTCTTTCCAGGGCAGCTTTGCGCGCCGTTGCGCGAGGATCATCGGCGGCAGAAAGAGCAACGCCAGGGCCAGCGTCTCGGACCGGATATAAGTGGCAATGCCGATGATCAAGCTGGAGAAATAAAAATTCTTTTTATCCCCGCCGGAGAAATAAGCGAAGAGGAAATAAAGCCCCAGGAACATATAGACCATATTGCTATAGTCATAGAGGATCATAAAGGTGTAGGCGTAGGTCTCCGGCGTCATGATGAAGAGGAGCAGGAGGATGCCGACGATAATGGGATGCACTTTTTCCCGGAGGGCATTATAGAGAAAAACGATGATGCAGATGAAAATGGGGCTTAGCCATACCTGACCAAAGGGAAAACCGGCCAGTTTATAGACCAGCTGGAGACAGATCAAAAAAGGCGACTTGAACTGGTTGTTGGTAGACCATAGATCGACCTTGAAAAAGGAATTGATCAGGGTATGTTCACGAAAGGCGTATTCGGCGATGGCCTCCGGCCCCGAAAGGGCGTCGCGCGATGTCGGCGGCAGATAATAGCACCGCCAAACACTGACGAAGATCAGAAAGCCGATGATCACCCAAAAGGGGACCTCATACGGCTGAACCTGGACACGCCCCGGCACCAGGCTGGCCCGCAGACCGCCGAATCCTTCCCGCCGGATATGCATCACGGTAGGTATGCTTAGCATTATCGCGCCCAACACCAGCACGCCAAAGACCGAGAAGGCCGTGAGCGGAATATAGAAAAGTTGCAGCAGGAAGGGTAGAAATGAAGCCAGGGCAATGCCCAGCAACAGCGAAAGCGTGATGGTATACGCAGGTTTGAGCCGAAGTCCGAAGAGCTGGAGAATACCCAATCCCGAAACAAGATAAACGATGAGCAGGAGCAGATAGACGAGGAAGGGCATAGGCTTAAAGGCTTGGGGGGTATTTTTTATAAAAGGCCAGGACGAGTTTTAGTTGCCGGGGGTCTTTGATCTCCTGCAGCTTGATGCCTTTTTTCGACATCATGAGCAGGAAATTCGCCTTACCCACATCGGGTGAATTCGTCCACACGCCTTGCAGCCCCGTATAGTAATAGAAGACCGCCGGCTCGGGGGCATGGATATTCGGATAGATATGCAGCGAATCCCTGTAAAAGCTATTGGGTTCGAAAAGGATCACGGGGTGCGCGATCTTTTTTTGGATCATTACATCCTTTACCCGCATACAGATCGTATAGACAACGCCATATCGCTGCCGGAGGATACCGGCCTGATCGAGGGTGTCGTCCTTTTCCTTGAGGAAATCGGACCAGTATTGCACCGGTTTCGCGGAGAACCATTCCTTATAGTAGCCGGCGTTGAGTAAGATGAAGATCGCTGCAAAAGACACCAGCATCAATAAAAAGCCTTTCATTGATATAGTTTTAGCCGCCCGTGGCCCCAAGCTCCGCACCATTGGTGAGGAAGCCGGAACGAGGGACGAAGTTCCGGCGCGCCTCAGACGCCAGGACAGACATTAGATGTTTTACGTACGGTCAGGCCGAGGAGTTGCTAACCGGGTAAAACTAAGCAAAATCTCCCAAAACCGGAAGCATTCACACCCCCTTATGCGCCTGCGATATGGCATGGTCAACGGCCCGGGCCGTCAGCGCCATATAGGTCAGTGAAGGATTCTGCGTCGACGTGGAGGTCATACAAGCGCCGTCCGTGACATAGACGTTGGGGCAGGCATGCAGCTGATTCCACTTGTTCAGCAGCGAGGTCTTTGCATCCTTACCCATACGGACGCCGCCCATTTCGTGGATGTCGAGCCCTGGCGCCTGACCGGAATCGCCGGTTTTGATATTGGTGAAGCCCGCAGCGGTATACATCTCCGTGAGCTGTGCAAAGAAGTCTTTCAGCATCTTCTCGTCGTTGTCATCATAGCCGATATCGATCTTCAGCTGCGGGATGCCCCATGCATCTTTGAGCGAAGGATCGAGGCTTACCGTGTTGGTCTCCTTGGGTATCGTCTCGCCCATCATATGCGAACCTACGCGCCAGGGGCCCAGCGAACCATGATCGAGGTTCTTCTTGAGGCTGTCGCCGAATCCCTGGTAATCGTGTTCCCTGCCGCGGAAGGCTCCGAACCCCGCGGCGTAGCCGCGCAGAAAATCGGTTTCCTGTTTGAACACGTTGCGAAAACGCGGGATATAAGCCCCTGTGGGGCGGCGGCCGTCGGTGGTGCTTTCCAAATGCCCGTGATATTCCGCCGAGATATGTCCCCGGTAATTATGAAAGGCCACATATTTACCCAGCAGACCGTTGTCGTTGCCTAGCCCATGCGGAAAACGCGCGGAGATGGAGTTGAGGAGGATCAGATTGGTATTGAGCGCCCCCGCGTTGACGAAGATAATGGGCGCGGTATATTCAAAGGTCTCCCGGGTATTGGCATCCACGACCTTTACGCCGGCGGCCTGCCCTTTCTTGTCGTCGTACAAAATGGAATGCACTACGGAAAAAGGCCGGAGGGTCAGATTGCCGGTGCGTTCCGCCCAGGGGATCGTCGTGGAATTGCTATTGTAATACCCGCCAAAGGGGCAGCCGCGCTGGCAAAGGTCCCTTTTCTGACATTGCCCCCTGCCCTGCTGCAGATGGATCTCCGTAGGCTGCGTCAGGTGTGCACAGCGGCCATAGATGACGTGCCGGTCCTTATACTTCTTTCCGATAAAATCTTTGAAATAGTCCTCGACACAGGTAAGGTCGAGCGCGGGTAAGAATTCTCCATCGGGGAGATTGGGCAGGCCGTCTTTGTTGCCGGAGACTCCCACGAATTTCTCTACATAGCTATACCAGGGCGCAAGGTCGCTATACCGGATCGGCCAGTCTACCGCAAAGCCGTCACGGGCGGGTCCTTCGAAATCGAAATCGCTCCAGCGCTGGGTTTGCCGGGCCCACATAATGGATTTGCCGCCTACCTGGTAACCGCGGATCCAGTCGAAAGGTTTTTCCTGCACATAGGGATGCTCGGTATCCTTCACAAAGAAGTGCATGGCGTCTTCCCGGAAAGCATAGCACCGGCTGACCACCGGATTCGCCTGTGCGATGTCATAAGGTATATCCCCGCGATGCTCGAATTCCCATGGCATCATATTGGTCGTGGGGTAATCTTTTATATGCCGGACCTCGCGTCCTCTTTCCAGCACGAGGGTCTTGAAGCCTTTTTCGGTGAATTCCTTGGCAGCCCAGCCGCCGCTCATTCCCGAGCCTATGACGATGACGTCGAAATTTGTGTTCATGCGACAGTGGGTTTTACGGGTACGCAGCCATGCCAGCGACCAGGCACCAGCTCGTAGACCTGGATCTTTGTCAGGTAATATTGCGACGACATATAAGCCTGGATGGTCAGCTTCTTTGTCGTGGCATAAAAAAAGGCGAGGTCCCGGTCGGGCAGTTTTTTTGTTTCCAGTGCGGTGAGCAGGGTGGCTCGCTGTGTGGCATCTGCCTTGAGAAAGGGGGCACCGGCCATCTGCTGCGAGGCGTTGTCCAGTTGCCCGAACCCGAGCAGAAATTTGTCCCGGTCGGCTTTTGAATAACAGTCATCAAGCATCTTGAGAACAAAACGATGTGCCGATACTTCTCTCGCACCAGGCGTAGCCCCGGAGGGAATAAGGACGGCAGTAAGCGCTTCGAGCTGCTCATCCTGGTCGCCGGAGAGCTGAAAATTCCTGGTGAGGATCGCCGGTTTTGCCGGGTTGTGGAAACAGGCAGGGAGGAGGACGGCGCCGGTGGATACGAGCGCGAGGCGCTTAAGAACACTTCTTCTATTGACAAGCATGCGTGAAATTACGCAATTTTTTTATTGGCCGCCCGGGCCAGCGGCCGGCTATCCAGATGCGCCTGCGCAGGGGTGTCGACGGGAACGGGGTTGTTCCTGTTCAGCAATGAGTTGACGATCAGGTAGGCGGTACCTGCCATGATCCTGAGATCGAGCAAGGTGCTCTGGTTCCGTACGTAGTACGTGTCCCACTGGTAGCGGCGCAGGATGCTTTCGAAGGTGGTGGCGGGACCGCGATAGCCACGGACCTGGGACAATCCCGTTATGCCGGGACGAACCAGATGACGATAGGAATAGTTATCGATGAGATTGGAAAACTCTTTCGTGTCCTTGATCATATGTGGCCGTGGGCCTACGATGCTCATATGTCCTAAAAGAACGTTAAAGAATTGGGGAACCTCGTCCAAACAGGTGTTGCGCAGGAACCAGCCGCTGCGGGTAACCCGCGGATCGCCGGACGAAGCACGCTTCGTATCCGCACAATCATTGACATACATGGTCCTGAATTTATAGCACCAAAAGGTCTTGCCAAGAAAACCCACTCTTTTTTGTTTGAAGAAAATGGGACCTTTCGAATCGAGCCTGATGATCAGCATCAAAATCGGCATGAGCCAGGGAAAAATTGTCAAAATGACGATCAACGAGACGCCGATATCCACTATCCGCTTGAACATCAAATAATTATAATTGTCAGCGCAAAACTCCCTTATAAACTGCCAGTTACCTTTTTCCCAAGTTTCCGGACAATGAATGGATCTTTCAACAATTGTACTCTGCATGTTACGAAGGATTGGTTTTTCTCTACTAAAGCATAAGGCCCGGAACATTGTTTACAAGAACGGTGCCATGGCTTCATTGACAGGGCCGATAGCTAAAACGTTGCATTGCTTCTGTTAAATAAAAGCGTTATAACCCATTGAAAAGCATAGCCCCGACACGCTGGTCGGGAAAAATTGCACGCCTATCCGCGAAAATGACACGTCTATCATTTTTAAGGCTATAACGTTAAAAAGCCGTTAAGTATAGGCAAGCCTGATACGTCTGTGGATCAGTTGAATGCATTAGCCTTTTGGGGCTCTATCAGGTCTGTCGAAATCGTCATCACAGGAACGTCTTCGATGAGGAATTTCTTAATGAAATACGAAAGAGTCTGCATAGCGGTTGTGTGTACTATCCGCAGATCTAACCAGAAATTCGCATTTCGTACATAAAAGGCATCCCACTGGTATCTTCTGAAGATCTTATCAAAGCTCCGGGCGGGGCCACGATAGCCCTTGACCTGGGCGAGACCGGTGATACCGGGTTTCAGCAGGGTGCGGAATTTATAGGCTTCTACTACTGTCGAGAAATGAGCGCAATCTTTATACATGTGCGGTCTTGGGCCGACGATGCTCATATGTCCTGCAAGCACGTTGAGGAACTGGGGAAGCTCGTCCAGATTGGAATTGCGCAAGAAACGACCGACACGCGTGATCCGGGGATCGTACTCCGTGGCTTGTTTTGAATTGGCTTCGGCATTGACGCGCATGGTCCGGAATTTCAAGCAGGAGAAAGAGCGACCCAGGAAACCCACCCGACGCTGAACGAAGAAGATCGGACCGCGGGAATCCAATTTGATTAGAATATAGACGATGGGGAACAGCCAGCTGAAAACCAGCAGGAGTACCAGGACCGAAGCCGTAATATCGAATATTCTTTTTGCGAGAAAGTATTGGTATCGGTTAGAAATAAAGGACCGTAAGTCGATCGATCGCTTTTCACTTCCGGAATCTCTCTTATCGTACCTCTTTTTACCGTGCTCCAACCTGGTTTTTCCGATGCTTGTGGTTTCCACCATAAGAATGAAGGTTTACTGAATTTATTTTTATCGTCTGTTTTAAATTTATTCCCTACTAACCAGTCCTTTACACTACCAGGCTTCCGGCGGGTTCGACCCATCCGGGAACCATTGGTTTAACACATCATCCTTTCTCAGCAAAAAATTTTTAAGCCCCTTTTTACACGAATGTGATGCTAACCTTTAGCTTTTTTCACAAGGAAATCCCTAAAAACCACACTATAACACCTTTTCAAATAAGTTATTGCCCTGGAAAGGCTGAATTTCCCGTGGGCCGGCAGCAGCAATGTTTTGGGAAACAACAGGTCCATCAAAATGGCCCTTGCATGCTCCGGGTCTGCTGCTAATCCCATGAGCGCAGGCGTCCGGATGATCAATGAGCGAATTTTTCTGTCTCGATGAGCGCAATTCGCTGGTTTTTAAATATATGCAAGGCGCCCGCAAAGTAACGAAAAAAATTCCGTCTAAAAAATACTACTAAGCGGTAAGATACATTCGAGGGACATTTCGTTTCCCGGCGACCAAGAAAAAGAATGGAGAAACCCGCGTTCCATTACATTTGCAAAAATTCTTGCGCGGGAAGGCTATAAGGCTCCGCAAAACAGACCAAAGAATGAAAATCGGAATATTAGGTACACGTGGGATCCCAAATGCCTATGGGGGATTCGAACAATTTGCCCAATATCTTGCGCAGGGTCTGGTGCATCGCGGTCATTCGGTATGGGTATACAATTCCAGTGATCATCCTTACAGGGACAAGGAATGGCGGGGCATCCATATAATACATTGTTCGGATTGGGAGGCAAGGATTGGCACCGCAGGTCAGTTCATCTACGACCTGAACTGTTTGAGGGATGCGCGCAAACGGGACTTCGATGTCCTATTGCAACTGGGTTATACCAGCAATTCCATCTGGCATCGTATCTGGCCCAGGAAAACGCTGAATGTGGTCAATATGGATGGGCTCGAGTGGAAACGCAGTAAATACGGGCCGCTAACCCGCAAATTCCTCCAACGTGCGGAAACCTGGGCCGCCCGGCATGGAGACATACTGGTAGCCGACTCTATTGGCATTCGAGATTATTTATACGAAAAATATGGCCGCGAAGCCGTCTATATCCCCTACGGCGCGGAGATACCCGAACGCTACGACCCAAAGATCCCCGGTGACTGGGGCCTCCGGCCGGAACATTATACCTTGCTGATGGCACGTATGGAGCCCGAGAACAATGTAGAGATGGTCATCCAGGGTTGGATGGCATCGGATAAAGAGCGTTCCCTGGTGCTCATCGGCAATGCCGGCAACGCTTTTGGCCGGCATCTCACCGATACCTATCGGCATGAAAAGCTGCGTTTCATTGGCGCTATCTATGAGCAGCCGGTGGTAAACGCATTACGCCATTATTCATCACTATATTTCCATGGGCATTCCGTAGGCGGCACCAATCCTTCGCTGCTCGAAGCCATGGCCTGCGAATCGGTGATCGCGGCCCATAACAATACATTCAATGCGGCCGTCCTCGGAGAGGAGGCGTTCTACTTCTCCAATTCGGAGGAGGTGCGGGAGATCATCAATGTGGAGGCAGCTACCGGGGTGGGGCTGGCCTGGAAAGCGACCAACCGGGAAAAGGTGCGCGAGTTATACAGCTGGGAGATGATCGTAGAGCGTTATGCGCAGCTTTTCGCACCCACGTTCTGGTCGTCGCGGGAAACGTTAAAAAAACAGGTTTAAAGGATATATTTGCTATTATTGCAGCGCCATTGCGAATAATACAATTTAATGGAAAACAAAACCCATCCCGAGGACTATATCGCTATCCCGAGTTTTAGAACTTTCCTTATCAAGGCATTTCGGTTTTTCTTTCAATTCTGGGCGTTTACGCTTACGGCCATTCGAAAGAGCAAGACGCTGCTGATCGCAGGTACGTTGGTAGGGGCCCTCGTGGGTGTGACCTTGCATTTGACGGTTCCGAAGAACTTCAAGGTTTCCATGGTCGTCGAATATACGGCGTTGGACAAGCGGGCCTATACCAATGTCCTTGACCAAATGGGGATGCTCGTCAGTACTAAAACGTACGAAATCCTCGCTTCGAATCTCAAGATTTCCGAGCTGGTCGCAGAAAATATCAACAGCATCGAGGCCCGGAACCTGGAAGATGTTCCTCTGGCCAAGGATTCGAGCAGCTACCCCTTCTTTAAGATCGTCCTTGGACTTAAGAGCCCGTACGGAGCCGACAGTCTTCAGAATGCGTTACTCAACTATTTTAACGATCTGCCCTTTCTCAAAAAACTTAAAGAAGACCAGAGCCGGGTCTACAAAGATCAGCTGGCTTATATTGAAAGCGAAACCGGAAAAATGGACTCATTGAAGCAGGAATACGTTCATTCGTTGGCTTCCATGAAATTGACGGCCGGTGGCGTTTACAGCAATGCCTTCGACCCTGCCAACATCTACCGTCAGTCCTACCAGCTCGACACCATGAAAGCTTCCATCAATACCTGGTTGAGCAGCAAAGCGCAACCGCTGCAACTGGTGGACGGTTTCCAGACCACCAGGACGCCCCAGTCCATCTCGCGTGTGCTTTCCACGGCCGCCTGTGTCCTGGGGGGATTCATCCTTGCTGTGATCTTCGCTCTACTCATCGAAATAAAAAAGAGGGTCGATGTCGCTTAACGCCTCGGAGGCAGAAACCCCGAGGCTGCCTGGCTCCCAGACTGCCTATTCAACATGCAAGGAATAAGCTCCGTAATACCAATGTGGCAAAGGTTCAAAAACAACCTTTTGCTGCGGCGTCTGCTGACTGTCCTTTCCCTGGACGTGCTGGTAAAAGCCTCCGCCTTCATCCTGATGCCGCTCTATTTGCGGCTGATGACACAGGCGGAATATGGCATCTTCAACTATATCCTCTCCATCGTTTATTGCTACTCGGTGCTGCTCAACCTGGGGCTGTATGTACCGCAAAGCAAGCTTTTCCATGATTTCACGGACCAAAAAGAAAAGGGAAGGCTAATCTACAATATCAACCTGCTTATACTGGGCGGTATGCTGCTGCTGGTGGTGCCGGTTTATTGTTTCGGACTCGATTTTCATATCGTCAAGCTCCTTTTCACGAATACCGTGGATTATCCCCGCTACCGGTGGCTGATCCTGCTGATGACGCTGACCGCGCTGCTGGCCTATATGCTTACCAATTTCTTTTATACGGCGGAGCGGATCGATCTTATCAAGCAATTTAACCTGATGCGGGTGATCGGGATCAATGTGATAAGCCTGTCGGCGTTGTACTTTCTGAAGAAGCGGGACAGCATCCAGGTCCGCTTTATGGCAATCGGGTTCGTGGAAGGGGCGCTGATCCTGACCTATTATATCCACTGCATCAGGGTCATGCAACCGAAGATCAACACGAAATTGATGATCAGGAGCCTGAAATTAGGTCTGCCGATCATGTTCAATACCTTCTCGGCAATTGTCATCAATTATGGCGACAAGTTCTTTCTCGAAAGGTACAGCGGCTACAATCAGCTCTCGGTGTATTATCTGGCGTTCTCCTTCTCGAGCATAATTTCTCTCATCTCGTTGTCGCTGCAAAACGTCTGGCTTCCGTTGTTCTTCAAAGAAAAGGATCTGCAGCGGAATATGTACAAGACCAGGAAGATGATGATCCGGCTCACGCTTGGGATCATCGCCCTGTCCTGCGCAATTATGGTGGCGTTGGTGGTCTTTCTGTGGTTGGGCATCGTGCCGGCGAATTATCATGAGACCCTATATGTGTTGCCAATCATGCTGGTCAGCCAGATCCTGGCGTGTCTGGGGCTGCAATACAGCAATTACCTGTTCTATTTCGAGAAGACCGTCTTCGTGCTACTCGCCGGCATCGCCATCTCTGTGGTAGATACCCTGATGAACATGTATTTCGTAGCCCGTTTCAGTATTTACGGCGCGGCCTTTACCTTGTTGGTATCCAATGCCTTATTTTTGACGATCTATTATTGGTTCTATAGCTATTATCGAAAAAAGCATAATTTTCCATCATATGGACATCTCTGAATTCAAAAGGCTACGGGAGACCAGCGCTTATTCCAGGCATCCCTGGGAGATTGCCAGGCAATGCGTGATGCGGCGGCTGCTTGCGAAATATATCCCGGTGCGGCCGGCGCAGCTCGTTGATATCGGCAGCGGCGATGCCTATATTGTAAACCTGGCCCTCAAGAATGCCATCGCTCAAAGCTACTACGCCATCGACATCGAATACACACCCGAGATCGTCGCCCAGCTGAAGGAGAACAATGCACACTCGACCATCGACTATTATCCCACCATACAGGAATTTCAACGGGCCGTCAAGCCATCCGGCAACAGGCTTTACCTGTGCATGGATGTCCTCGAACACCTGAGAGATGAAAAAGAGATCCTGGATCTCATAGTGCCTAGCCCCGCCCGGGCCACCGGAGATGGACAAGGGACATTCTATTTCTTTACGGTTCCGGCCTTTCAGAGCGTCTTCTCCAGCCACGACGTGCTGCTGGGCCATTACCGCCGGTATACCGTGCGGCAATTCCGGGAGCTGCTGTCCGCCCGGGGGCTTCAGATCATCGACAGCGGGTACTTTTTCTCTTCGCTGCTGTTGGCCCGGTGGTTCGAGCGTAAAATGTTTCCAAAAAAAGAATATAGTATTGACAACTGGGAGGGCAGTCCCGCGAAGACCAGGCTATTAACCGCTGTGCTGAAAACCGATTTTATCATTACCAATATCTTAAAAACACTAGGTATACGGCTGCCGGGCCTTTCCTGTTATTGCATATGCCGACTCTAGCCATTATCATTCCCTGCTATAATGAAGAGAAACGCCTCAGTGGGAGTCTGCTGGCCGAGCTCGTCACGGCTATGCCGGATGCACACATCCATCTGGTCAACGATGGCAGCCGCGACCGGACGCTGTCGCTCCTGCAGACGCTCGCCGAAGCTCATCCGGGCAGGGTATCCGTGATCTCTTTCGCAGAAAATGAGGGCAAGGCCAGGGCTATCGCGAAAGGTGTTCTGGCCGTAGTTGCCGGCTCCAGGCCGGACTATATCGGCTATATGGACGCTGATTTTTCGACGCCCATAGGCGAGTTCCGCCGGCTCTATGCAACCATCGTACGGGAGGAGGCCGGCTTTATCTTTGGTTCCCGGATCAAAAAGCTGAATTCCGGTCTCAACCGGAGCCTTTTCCGCCACATCGTAGGCCGCTGCGTCTCGACCTTTATCGACAGCCGTTTCAACCTCGGCATCTACGATACCCAATGCGGCGCCAAGATCTTCTCGAACGCGACCATCAACGCAGCCTTTGGTGAGCCCTTCCTGGCGAACTGGCTTTTCGACGCCGAGATCTTTATCCGCCTGAAAAAAAACAATATCTTGCATACCGGTATCGAACTGCCGATAACAGGCTGGAAGGACGTAGGCGGATCGAAATTGGGGCTGAAGAGCTTTCCCCGTATACTCCGGGAATACCTGCTACTTTCTAGAAAATACTAATCCTGTGTTGAGAAAAGCCTTAAATATCTTCATTTCCAGGATCAAGAACGAATCATATTTGATCGACGAGCGCGTACCCGGCGGATATTTGTTGCGTCTGCTACGGATACGCACCTTCATGAAACTTCGCGGGTTCATGCGCTTCCCAGGACGCGCGCATCCGCCTTTTGTCGGCCGGGGTGCCGTCATCCTTTGCAAAAAAAATATCGCGATGGGCCGGGGCGTAACCATCGATGAAAGAACCTATATCGACGCCATATCCACCGGCGGGGTCAAGCTGGGTGACAACGTGTCCGTGGGAAAAAATACCCGGATCGAGTGTTCGGGAAGCCTCCGCCATCTGGGAAAAGGATTGGTCGTGGGAAATAACGTTGGTCTGGGGACCGATAACTTTTTCGGCTGTGCAGGCGGGATCGAAATAGGCAGCGATACCATCATCGGAAATTTCGTAAGCTTCCATTCGGAAAATCATAACTTTTCCCGGCTGGATGTGCCCATCCGGCTCCAGGGCGTAAATCACCGGGGCATTCGCATCGGCAGCAATTGCTGGATCGGCGCCAAATGCACCATACTCGACGGAGCCGTCATCGAGGATGGATGTATCATCGCGGCAGGTGCGCTGATACGCGAGAACGTATATGCCAAAAATGGCATCTATGGCGGAGTACCCGCAAAACTCATCAAATACCGGGTTCATGAGGACTGAGACGTTATACATAAATAAGTATCTCCCCGCAGCCCTGCTTTACTTTTTTTTCAACGGGGTCTTTCTTCCGTTGGGGATATTGTACACGACCTTACTGGCCCCTGTCCTCCTGCTTTGGCTTTGGCGCTATCCTGCCGTTTTCGGCGCCCTGCGTTTTTTCTTTTACTGGACCATTCCCCTGGCCGTCATCCACGCGTACATCGGGATCGAGGATCTGAATTTTTACATCAAATCTTATGCGTCGGCCCTTGCAGTATATGTGTTTTGCATGGCCTTCTACAAATATCTCGATAACTGTCATTCCCTGCGTTATATCTTCAAAAAGATCCTCATCCTGAACAGTATCCTGACGGTGGTGGCACTGATCTTTTTGTTTGTCCCGCCGTTCAAAAAGATCTTCTGGTACGATAACAACATGTCGCTGGGACATATTACCTTTCTGCGACTTCAGATGCTGACCTATGAACCCTCCTATTATTCCACACTTTTTGCGCCGATAGTGCTGTATTACCTGTTGAAAGTCTTTAAAAGGATGATTGACCGCCCCTGGCTCTATATTGCGCTTACATTGGTGCCACTATTCCTGTCGCTTTCCTTTGGCGTTATCCTCGGACTCGCCTTTGCCCTTCTCGCCCTACTGGTATGGGAGAGCAAAAATATCCTTTTCAAAAAGAGCAATCTTAAATACCTGGCAGGCGGAACGTTATTATTAGGAGCCGCATTTGTGATCATGGCGATCTATTTTCCGAATAATGTTTTGTTTCGACGGATGTCAAATGTATTAGGCGGCAGGGACACCTCCTTCAACGGCCGTACAATGGATTCCTTTAAACTGGCCCTGGAGATCGTTAGAAAAAAAAGCCTCATCGTCGGCACAGGTTTTGGCCAGGTAAAAGTGCTCGGGTTGCCGGTATTTAAGCGTTTTTATAATTATTCACTGTTTACAGTGCATACTGTTGGTATTCCCAACACCACCGGCGATCTCTTTGCTACGCTTGGCTTGGTAAGCGTAGCGCTCAAATTCTTCCTCGAGTTTTACTTTCTCTTCAAGACCAGGGTCAGTTCGAATTATTACCGGATGGGCCTCTGGCTCTTTATTTTCATCTATCAGTTCACCGGAAGCTTTATGACCAACATCGCAGAATATGTGATCTGGATTCTGGCGTTCCGCCCGGATTTGTTTCCTGAATTCAATAAACCTAAGCCAGACAACCGTGAAAGTCCTGTTTATCGCCCGGGCAACCCTGCATAAAAACAAAGGCGGAGATACCATCCAGATCCTCGAAACAGCCAAACAGCTTAGGAAACTTGCTATCCAGGTCGACGTGCGGCTGACCAATGAGACCATCGACTACAGCCCCTATGATCTGCTCCATTTTTTCAATATTATCCGCCCGGGGGATATCCTCAAGCATATCACGCTTTCCCGGAAACCCTATGTGGTATCAACGATCTTTGTGGACTATTCCGAATACGACACCCGGGTCAGGACCGGCTTCACCGGTTTGTTGTTCAAGATCCTTTCCGGGGACCGCATTGAATACCTGAAAGCAGTAGCCAGGGCCCTGATAAACGGAGAAAAGATCATCAGCCCATCCTATCTTCTGTACGGGCAACGACGTTCCATCCGGAAGATCATCCGCGGCGCGGGTATGCTGCTGCCGAATTCCAACAGCGAATACGAACGGTTATTCCGTGCGTATGGCGTGGTACAGCAATACCGGGTCATCCCCAATGCCATCGACCCACAGCTATTCTATCTCCCACATCCCGGCGCACCAAGAGAAAAAGGACTGGTGCTCTGCGTCGGGCGGATAGAAGGGCTGAAGAACCAGCTGAACCTGATCCGGGCGCTCAATGGGACCGAGTTCAGACTCCTGATCATCGGATCGCCTGCCGCCAACCACCGTGCTTATGGCGAGGCCTGCCGCGCAGCGGCAGCCTCTAATGTGTGTTTTGTCGGGGGGGCCAGTCAGCATTCCCTGGTGGACTATTACTACAGGGCACAGGTGCATGTCTTGCCCAGCTGGTTCGAAACCACGGGGCTTAGCACACTGGAAGCCGCCGCGATGGGCTGCGCCATTGTGATCACGGATAAAGGCGATCAACGGGAATACTTCGGCGACCATGCCTTTTATTGCGACCCTGCAGAACCAGCCACCATCCTGCAAGCAGTCCGCCAGGCAGCAGCGACTCCACCGGATGGCCAGCTGCAGCAAAAGATCCGTTCGGATTATACCTGGGAACGTACGGCAGAAAAAACATTGGCGGCCTATTCGGCACTCCATCTAACCAACCATTAAACCAATTGGCGTGAACAAGCGACAAAATATCTGGCTCTATTGCATATCCTTCGTGACGATAATCGTCTTTTTTCAGTTGAATCTTGGATTGCGCGTGCTGATCCCCTCCAACGTAAGCTGGCTCATGACTGGCAAGTCCGACTGGAATACGCATTACCTTGGATGGTTCTTTTTCCGAAACGAGCCCTGGCAGTTTCCGCTGGGAAGAATAGCCAACTATTTCTATCCGTTGGGAACCAACGTAGGATTTACGGATTCCATACCACTGATGGCACTTCTGTTCAAATTATTCTCGCCTTTGCTGTCGCCCGATTTCCAGTATTTCGGTATCTGGCTATTGCTTTGCCATATACTGATCGCTTACTTCGTTATCCGCATCGGCGAGCTCTTTCGCCTGAATGCCTTCGCGATCTTCCTGATGGTGATCTTCGTCACCGAAAATCCCGTATTGCTGTATCGCTCCATGCATCCGGCATTGTGTGCGCATTGGCTATTTTTAGGCTCCACTTACCTGTATCTGCTGGAACCTTCGCAGCTAGCGCCGAAGAAGGCTTTACGGTGGCAATTGCTGCTGCTGCTGCTGTCTGCACTCATCACGCCCTATTTGCTGGTTATCGAGTTCGGCTTCACATTGATCCTTCTCTGGAAACACCTATCCTATGAGAGGTCCATATCCTGGAAGTATGCCGGCATTCAACTCGCCGTGAGCCTCGCCGGCGGAGTGGCGATATGGCTGCTCACTGGCATGCTCACCTTCGGCAATAAAGAGCACCTCGCAATAAACGGCGGATTCGGAAAACTGAGCATGAACCTCAATGCCTTTTACGATCCCTCCATCTGGTCGTCCATCCTGCACGAACAAAAGCGCACCAGTATGCTTCAGTACGAAGGGTATATGTATCTGGGTGTGGGTTTTTTCTTTCTGCTGCTTATGCTTGTCGTCTATGAGCTTTCTGCGGCTAAAAAGAGCCCTGCGAACATTCCGGCAACGGCGGCCAAACCGCGGGTGGTGGCAGCTCCCCTGACGGTCCTCTGCGGAATATTGGCCTTCGCTGCTATCACCAATACCGTAAGCTTCAACGACAAGGTGTTGTTCGTTATACCTGTGCCTGCTATCGTCACCAATACCGGGGATATCTTCAGGGCAAGCGGACGTTTTTTCTGGCCCGTTTACTACCTGATCCTGTTTTGGGTGATCATCCGGTTTGTCGGCAGCCGGTGGCCGGCAAGCTTGAAAATGTCATTGCTCACGATGGCCCTGCTGATCCAACTTTACGACATTAAGTTTTTGCTCACCTTTCAGCAACTTCCTCACGGCGCCTATCAACCGCCCATCAGCAAACAATGGAATGCCATCACGCGGCATTTTAACAAGGTACTTTTATATCCTCCATTCGAAACAGACTATCTGGCCCGGGAGGATTATCAATATTTCGCGTTTATAGCGGCTGGCGAACAAAAACCCATCGACGTAGCCTATGTAGCCCGGGAGGACGCCCAGGGCATGAATCGGTTTAAGGATACCCTGCAAGCGCACCTGATAGAAGGGACCATCGATACGGGAGCTTTGTATATCACCACTCCTGCCAATCTCCAGGCATTCGGTCCGTCGTTGTTGAGTAATAAGCTGGATCTTAACTCCCTCGACGGCTATTGCTACCTGTATAGTCGGGGAGTGTCGACATCCGACCTGGCACCTGAAGGTGATTCGGCCCAAAAAGCGTCCGCGCATCTCAAGGATTCGCTGATCCGGGCCTTTACCAGTCAAAAACGAGAATTCCTTCCCGTTGATAGCATCGGCCGGGATAACGATTCGGTTTCTTTCGCCACCGGTTCCCTGGTCGTGGTCAACGGTTATGTCGCCGCTAATGGCTGGTGTTACATAAAGGGCAAGAAGAACAACAAAGGCGATTCACTCTTTCTGTGTCTGCAATCTCAATCGCGCTCCTATAGGGCCCCGCTCCAACTTGTACCTAGTCCGGATGTAACTGCCTATTTTAAGGCGGAAAACCTCGACGACGCCGGATTCAGCGGGAGTATCTTCGAAGACAGTGTAGCCAATGGATCTTATCATCTGGCTATCGCAATCAGGGAACGTAACGGGAAATGGTCCTACAAACTCATGGGACGGGAAGTCCATCTGGATCGAAGGGATCGGTAAAGGCGAGGCAAAAACGTCAGCTTCCACTTTCCAAGCAGTTTAGGGATCGCAACGACGAGGATGTGCCTGTAATAATAGAGGTGATTGGCAAGACGCCGCTGAGGCAGATACTTGTTCTTGATAGCCAGCGTTTCCCTGACGCCCAGCATCCAGCGGTGATCGCTCAACCCTTCCCAGCGATAGTTGGCCATTATAGCGGGGATATGTTTAAACCGGCATCCACTCACATAGAACCGGAGCAAGAGGTCATAATCCATGGCGCATCTGTATTGCTTGTCGAAAAGCCCAAAACGCTCATAGCATTCCCGCTTGACGAAGACGGTAGGATGGTTGATCCGCATTTGCTGCCGGATGCGCGAATGATCGCCCGTGAGTATAAAGTCGGGACTCCCATCCTTCCATAGCTGCAGGTCTCCGTATGCGATATCTGCATCTGTCATGGCTTTAACGGCCATCTCCACTGCGCCGTCCTCATACCAATCGTCCGCGTTGATCAGGCCGATGATGCGCCCCCTGGCCCGAAGGATACCTTTGTTGAAGGCGTCGCTTATGCCTTCGTCCTTCTCGCTGATCAGGTCGGTGATCACGTCCGGAAACTGCTTCAGAATGGCCAGGGTATTATCCATGGAGCCCCCGTCGACGACGATGTATTGAAGGTTGGGATATTTTTGACGTTGAACACTACGGACACAATCGGCGATGTGCTTTTCACCGTTATAAACTATCGTGATTATCGAAACCAGCGGCTGGCGGTCGTCCTGCATACCTGGTGAATCTGATGAATATTTTAAATTATGGGACCAAAGATCGCTTAAAAATCCAAAAAGCCCTAATTTGCCGCCAAACCATGGGGATACCGCTATGAACAGGTTGTTAGACAACGCCATCGTCCGAAGATCTACTGATATTTTGCTTAGCCCGCTGACGCTTGTGAGTTCAGTATGGTATAGATTCGTCCGCAGCGGTACAGCGAAACAAATGCCGGTAACCGAGAAGATCTTTATGTCCGTAGGGGTCTTGCCCATCAGGGACCAATATTATCAACCGCTGGTGAATCCGCGCAAACATCTCCAAAAACCGCTCGATGCGCCGAGGGTGCTTCCGGGCATTCAATGGAATGTCGAAGAACAGCTGGCCTTGTTGCAGCAATTCCATTATCAGGATGAACTGCGTGCCATTCCGCTGGAGGAGAAAGATGCTCAGCCCCTGGCTTTCTACTATAACAACCCTTCGTTATGTGCCGGCGATGCCGAATTCCTGTACAATACCATTCGCCATTTCAAACCGCGGCGGGTGATCGAAATAGGATGTGGTTATTCGACACGACTGGCCGTCCAGGCTGAGAAAAAGAACCAGGCTGAAAATCCTGAGCATGCCTGTGAGCACATTTGCATCGAGCCGTATGAGATGCCCTGGCTGGAAAAGATGGAGGTGAAAGTGTTGCGCAGCAAGGTCGAGGACATTCCGCTGGATACTTTTTCACAACTGGAAGCCGGGGACATCCTTTTTATCGACTCCTCCCATATCATCCGCCCGCAGGGCGATGTGCTGTTTGAATTTCTGGAGCTGCTTCCCCTGATCAAGTCCGGGGTGCTGATCCATGTACATGATGTCTTTTCCCCACGGGATTATCTCCACGAATGGATAGTGGACCGGCATTGCCAATGGAACGAGCAGTATCTGCTGGAGGCCTTTTTGTCTTTCAACAGCCAGTTCCGCATCATCGGTGCCGTGAATATGCTGAAAAAGGATCACCCGAAGGCACTCGAAGATAAATGTCCCACGACGGCCCGCCGGCCGGCAGATGAGCCGGGATCGTTCTGGATGATCAGGAACTAAATACTCTTGGAATGAGCTCAACGAACACCTGGCGACAAAGACTATTCTTCTTTTCCTTGATCGCCGTACTTTTCACTACATTGTTCTCCTGGTTCAATCTGAATAGTATCTGTATCATGCTGATGCTGGTAAGCCGATTTCTCTATCAGCCGGCTGCCGGGCTGAAAGCGGCATTCCGGAATCCCATCTTTCTGGCTCTTCTCTCCTATTGCTTCGTGGGAGCTACCGGTGTGCTGTACACGCATAATATGCTGGACCAGACTAAAACGGTTTCGAAGGAAGCTACACTGGTAGCCGTCGCGCTCGTATGGTGTGCGGGCAATATGCTCGACCGTCAGGACTACCGGCGTCTCCTTTCCTGGTATTATGTATTGCTTTTCGCGGCCTGCGCGTATTGCCTCGTGATCGCAACCCGGAACTACCGGCACACGGGCGACGCCGCGGTGTTCTTTTATCATTTACTCACCCGGCCTATTTCCCAGAACGCGGTATTCTTCAGCGTGTACGTGGTATTCGGAATCCTATTTCTCCTGGCGCCTTATGGCGAACCGGTGATTGCCGGCCTCTCCCGGCAGGCCAGAAAATTTCTGCGCATTCTTCTGCTGCTCTTTTTCCTTGGCATCATAGTCCTGCTGAATTCCAAACTGTTGCTGGTGGTTGCACTATTGCTGTTGATCCATGCGCTCTTACGGCGGTATTCACTACGCCGGCACATAGCGATAGTGATCGGCGCCGGCGTCGTCATAGTAGCAGCCGTGGTCCTCGTATCGGTGACAAACAATCCGATCAGCATGCGGTTCCGGGATATGAAGGGGGACATGGCCCTGGTGAACCAGCCGACATTCACCACCGACACCTATTTCAACCCACTTCAGCTTCGCTTGCTGGAATGGCGATTCGCTACGGAGATCCTGCATGAGCACAAGACGTGGCTTATCGGCGTGAGTCCCGGGGATTTTCAGGACCTCCTGGATCAAAAGTATGTCCAAACCCATATGTACATCGGCGATACGGCGCAGGGCCCGCAGCGGCATGTTCGCGGGTTCATTGGTTATAATACTCATAACCAATATCTTGAAACATTCATGCGTTCGGGTGTCGTGGGGCTCGCTTGTCTTTTAGCCGCCTTTGCCGCCTTTTTCACCGCGGCCCAGCGGAGCAAAATGCGTGAACCCCGGTTTGTCCTCGTGATTCTCGCGGTCTTTTTTATACCGGAAGCCCCACTGACGATGCAGCATGGGGTATTCCTTTTTTGTTTTTTCCCCTTTTTAGCGCTCGCCATTCCCCGGACTGAGGCTGCCGCGGAACCGATGTCGGCACAGCGACCGTAAACTTGTGTTTTTTTTCCGAAATTGTGCGAGGTAATAGTTCATTAGCCTAATATAACTTACGGAAGATGAGAATTTTATTAAAATATCTACGGCCTTACCGCTGGCTGATACTGCTGGCGCTGGTCCTTGCGGCGATCAATCAGAGCTTTTCCATGCTAGACCCGTATTTCTTTGGGAACTGGGGGTTGGACCAGCTAGCTGCGCATCCCTTTGAAAAAGGACAATATGCTATCGATGCGCAACATCACAAGAACTGGGTAAAAACCGGCGTCCGGACGCAGAGCGACTTCATCTGGGCCGTTCTAAGGTTTTTGGGCGCGCTCATCGGCGTCGCGATGGTCTCGCGGATAGCCAAAGCTTTTCAGGATTATTTCGGCCAGATCATCGTTCAGAAATTCGGCGCTACCATCTTCACAGATGGCTTGCGTCATTCGATGGGTCTTCCCTTTAGCGATTTCGAGGACCAGCGCAGCGGCGAGACGCTCAGCATCCTGACCAAGGTGCGTACCGATACGGAGAAATTCATCATCTCCTTTATCAATGTCCTGTTCCTGATCATTGTGGGGGTCATCTTCGTTTCCATCTATTCTTTTTCGCTGCACTGGAGTATCATGCCCATCTATGTGCTCGGCATGGTCCTTTTGTCTGTACTGACCAGCCTGCTCAGCAAAAAGATCAAACGCATCCAGAAAAAGATCACCTTCGAGACCAATGCCCTTGCAGGCAGCACAACCGAGTCGCTGCGCAATATCGAACTCATCAAAAGTCTCGGACTCAAAGACCAGGAGGTCGAACGGCTCAACAAGAATACCTTCAAGATCCTGGATCTCGAGCTGCGAAAGGTAAAAAGCCTTCGGGCGTTGAACTTTATCCAGGGGACCTTCGTCAATTTTCTGCGGCAATGCATCATGTTCCTTTTGTTATGGCTGGTTTTCCGGCAACGACTTACCGCAGGTGAGGTGACAACCATGCTTTTCTATTCCTTTTTCATCTTCGGCCCCCTCCAGGAGCTCGGGAACATCATTTTAACGTATCGGGAAGCGGAGGCCTCGCTGATCAATTTCGACACCTTGATGAAAAAGACACCGGAACTGCCCCCGGCCGATCCCAAACTACTTGGCGTCGTACGGAGTCTGGCCTTCCAGGATGTCGTGTTCCGACATCAGACGGCCCATCACAATGCCATCGATCATATCAGCTTCGATGTCGACAAGGGGGAAACGATCGCGTTCGTGGGGCCCTCCGGCAGCGGCAAGACTACCCTGATGAAATTGCTGGTAGGATTATACCGGCCGCTCGAGGGAAGTATCCGGTACAATGGGTTGGATGAGACCTCGATCAACTTCGAGGACCTGCGCCGGCAGATCGGCTTTGTGACGCAGGATACGCAGCTCTTTGCGGGGACCATCCGCGAGAACCTGCTTTTCGTCAATCCCGGTGCTTCCGCCGAAGACCTGCAGGAGGCGTTGCGAAAGGCTTCGTGTCTGGGCCTCCTGGCCCGTGCCGAGAAGGGCATCGACACGGTGATCGGGGAAGGCGGATTGAAATTGAGCGGCGGCGAGAAACAACGGCTATCCATCGCGCGGGCCTTGCTGCGGAAGCCTGCCCTGCTGATCTTTGACGAAGCTACTTCGGCATTGGATTCGCTCACCGAGGAAGATATCACACGCACGATCCGTGAGATCTCCGAAGACGGGCAACAGATCACCATCATGATCGCCCACCGGCTTTCGACAATCATGCATGCGGACAGGATCTATGTGCTGGAGAAAGGGGTAGTCGCCGAAATGGGCGATCATGCCGGACTCCTGGCAGAGAAAGGACTCTATTATGCCATGTGGAGACAGCAGATCGGCGAACGGAAATATGCATCCGCTTCCACGGAAACGGTTAAACTATGAGCTGGCTATCCGATATTTTCGGCGGTAGTGGAGAGGTCAGGCAGGCGGTGGGGGAAGGCGCGGTGATCGTGGATCTGCGGACCGCCTATGAATACGACCAGGGGCATATCCCGAAGTCGGTGAACATCCCCGTGGACCGGCTTCGCGGCAATATCGACCGGCTGCGGGATCTCGGCAAGCCCGTGATCCTGTGCTGCGCCGGCGGTGGCCACTGTTGGGAGGGCGCGTCTATCCTGCGCGAGGCGGGCATTTCCCGGGTGACCAATGGCGGCGACTGGCAGGCGCTTTGGCGGAAGCTGCGGGGGTAGTATATTTGCGGTCATGAAGGATAAAATACAGGCGATCGTAAGCGAGTCGCTAGCCGTAAAAAACCAGGTATTGCAGGATCAGCGACTGCTCGGCGTCGTGGGTGATATCATCACCCTGATCGTCCACCGGTTCCGCGAGGGCAAACACTTATATTTTTGCGGCAACGGGGGCAGCGCGGCAGACGCGCAACATCTGGCAGCGGAATTCTCGGGCCGTTTTTATATCAATCGGGATGCCCTTCCTTCGGAAGCGCTCCATTGCAACACCTCCTATCTCACCGCGGTTGCCAACGATTTCAGCTATGACGTGATCTATTCCCGGCTGATCAAGGGTATCGGTAAACCCGGCGACATGCTGGTAGGCATGTCCACTTCGGGCAATTCGACGAACATCGTCAAGGCGTTCGAGACGGCGCGTGAAAAAGGCATCACCACCATCGGGATGACGGGCGAAGGCGGCGGAAAGCTAAAAGAACTCAGCGATTATCTCATCGATATTCCTTCGAAGAATACCCCGCGGATCCAGGAAGCGCATATGCTGCTCGGGCACATTATTTGTCAACTGGTAGAGGAGCAATTCTTTTCATGAGCAGTATCGGTCCCACGACAAGGCCGGTGATCAGGGAAGCGATCATCCTGGCCGGGGGGCTCGGTACACGGCTACGAAGCGCTGTTCCCGACTTGCCCAAATGCATGGCCCCGGCAGGCGGCCGGCCCTTCATCGCTTATATCACGGATTTTTACCGGCGGGCAGGTATCGAGCGGTTCATCTTTGCGCTCGGCTATAAAAGCGCCGCTTTCGACGCGTTCTTCGAGCAGGAATTCCCGCACGGCGGCTATACCGTTTCGCTCGAGGACACGCCATTGGGTACCGGCGGCGCCATCCGGCAGGCGTGTACGCTGGCCAGCGATCCCGCTGTGCTGATCCTGAACGGGGATACCTTCTTTGGGATCGACCTCTCCGCACTGTCCTCCTTTCATGCGGCTCACCATGCCGATTGTTCCCTTTGTTTGAAGCCCATGCGAGACTTCGACCGTTTTGGTGTGGTGGAGCTGGATGGCGATGCACGGGTGCGCCAGTTCCGGGAAAAACAGGCCTACCGCGCCGGTCTTATCAATGGCGGGGTCTATGCACTGGACCGGGAAGGCTTTTTGCAGGAAGACCTGCCGGCGGTGTTTTCCTTTGAAAAAGACTATCTTGAAAAAAAGCTGGAAACACGGCGGATTTTCGGATTGCAACAAGACGGATTTTTCATCGATATAGGCATCCCCGAGGATTATAGGCGGGTGCAAACGTCCATCAACCAATTACTATGATATACAGAAGCAAAGCGCCTTTGCGGATCGGCCTGGCCGGCGGTGGCACCGATGTAAGCCCCTACAGCGATCTGTATGGCGGCGCGATCCTGAATGCCACGCTCTCGCTTTATGCGCATGCCACCATCGAGCCCCTGGAAGCCGGCACCATCGTTCTGCAGGGTATGGATCGCAAGGAGGAACAGCGGTTCGAGAACAGGGCGTCATCTTTGGAACCTTTACCGATCGATGGCCGGCTGGATCTGCTGAAAGGCGTTTATAACCGTATCCGCCGCGAGTACGGCTGGAAAGGGGAAGGATTCCGGCTGTCGACCTTTGTGGATGCGCCCGCGGGATCGGGTCTGGGCACCTCCTCCACCCTGGTGGTGGCGATCATCGGCGCTTTTGCGGAATGGTTGAAGCTACCGTTGGGCGAATACGATATATCACACCTGGCGTACGATATCGAGCGGAAGGATCTGCGAATGGCCGGCGGCCGGCAGGACCAGTATGCGGCGACCTTTGGCGGGGTGAACTATATGGAATTCTACAAGGACGACAAGGTCATCGTCAACCCGCTTCGCGTAAAACAGCAATATCTCTTCGAGCTGGAAAACAATTTGTTGTTATACTATACGGCCACCAGCCGGGAGTCGGCACGGATCATCGAGGTACAAAGCCGCAACGTTGTTGATAAAAAGGCGGCGTCCATCGAGGCGATGCACCAGCTGAAACACCAGGCGCAATTGATGAAGGAGGCCTTACTCCTGGGCCGCATCCACGAGATCG
This sequence comes from Chitinophagaceae bacterium, assembly GCA_025934485.1. Lineage (GTDB taxonomy): Bacteria > Bacteroidota > Bacteroidia > Chitinophagales > Chitinophagaceae > Puia. The sequence continues at coordinate 5,050 of JAICXX010000064.1, read as the reverse complement.
GCGAGATCCTCGATTTCGGTTTCCGGCAAAAACAGCAGATGGCCGAAGGGATCACCAATGCCTATATCGACAATATCTACGAAGAAGCTAAACGGGCCGGGGCTACAGGTGGAAAGATCTCGGGAGCAGGCGGCGGCGGTTTTATGACCTTCTATTGTCCCGGGATCGCCAAATACCGGGTGATGGAGGTGCTCGCCGGGCTGGGGGGTCGTTGTCAGCCGTACAGTTTTACGGGGCACGGGCTCACGACGTGGACCGTGTGAGCCTTCGGCCGATCGACCGTTGGTCGATCTTTCGTAACTTTGTACATGTCTTCGCAAGAAAAACCAAATTATCTCTGGAGTCTCGTGACGATGAAATGCCCGCGTTGCCGGAGAGGCCCCATGTTCCTCCAACCCAATCCCTGGAAGTTAAGACAGACCTTGAAGATGCCGCAGACTTGCCCCGAATGCGGGCAGCCCTTCGAGCTGGAGATAGGCTTCTGGTATGGAACGGGCTATGTGAGCTATGGCTTGTCACTTGCCTTTTCCGTGGCCACATTCATCGCATGGTGGGTGCTCGTCGGGCTTTCCACCCAGGACTATCGCTTCTTCTACTGGATGGGAGTCAATGCTGTTTTCCTTGTCCTGCTACAGCCCTGGATCATGCGGCTCAGCCGGGTGGTCTATCTGTATTTTTTCGTCCCCTACGACCCGAACTACAAGATCAATAAGATCAAACAATTCGATTACGAGACGGGCAGCTATTACCGGAAGCCGGAAGACGATCCGTCCAAGGATTGATGTCTGCGAGCCCGATTGGGTCATCCCCAAAATGTTGAAGCCATCCTACTGATTTCGGATGGCTTCGTGCTATTTGGATGGGTTAGTACTATATTAATAACGTACGAATAATAATTTTATTATCTATTTCTTGAGAACCACGGTAAACACGGATCCCTTACCAAGCGAACTCTCGCAGGAGATCTTGCCGTTGAGCTCTTCGCAGATGCGTTTCACTATGGCCAGTCCCAGACCGGTGGAAGCCTCGCCCTCGGTGGGCCTGGACGATATCTTGCTGTATTTGGAGAAAAGATGCGGCAATTCCTCCTGCGGGATGCCAACCCCTTCGTCGCGTACGCGGATGCTTACCGCGTCCTTTTCATCGCTCACACTTATCCAGACATTTTTGCCCGTAGCAGTATATTTTATCGCATTCGATAGCAGGTTCTCCAGCATGCGGCCCAGGAGCTGCCGGTCGCTGAGAAAATAGAGCGAACGGTTGGGACACTCCAGATGCAGCGCAATCTCTTTTTTTGCTGCCACCGGGGTAAATTCATCCAACATGGATTCTGCAAAAATGCGCAGGTCCAGATTCTCCAGCTCCATCTTGTGCTGGTTGGTCTCCGCCTTTTCAACATTCAGGATATGCCGGATCAGGCTTTCACCATACCGCGTAGCTGTCCCGATACGATCCAATGCCTTGCGCTGGCTCACGCTGAGGTTATCCTGCTCGTTTTGCAACAACTGCTGCCACATGCTGATGGTGGCAAAAGGAGTGCTCAGATCGTGCGACACGATACTGATGAGCGAATTCTTTTCGTAGTTCAGCTCCGAAAGTTTTTCATTTTGCCGGACAATGAGGCTATTGGTAGCGCTCAACTGCTGGTTCGCACGCCGCTTGATCACAAAGAGAATGGCGGCGGCGATCGCGATCAGCAGCAGGCTTACGGCCATGATGCTCACGATGCGGTTGTGGAATTTCTGCTGGGCGATCTCTGCCTGCAGCAACAGCTTCTCATTCTCTCTTTTCCTCGCCATGTATTTTTGTTCCAGCTCCGCAATGGACTTGTACGTCTCGCTATTGACGAGGGCCGTATCGAGGGCATACCATTTGCTTTGGAACTCGAAGGCTTTTTTATAGTCTCCGCGATGGCGGGCCAGCGTGGAGAGGACCTGATAACTGTCCGATTGTTTGCTTTTCGATTCCTGTTCTGTCGCCAGCTGTAACGAGAGCTGTCCATATTTTTCAGCGGAATCATAAGCACCCATTTCCGAATAGGAATCGGCCATGTTGAGGGCATCCACCCAGAGATCCGCGAGATGCGAGGGCAGCCGGGTGTTGAGATCATGATTGTAGTTTAATCGAAACCACGCGATCGACTGAGGGAATTTATGCTGATAATAATAGGTGTTCCCGATATTGTTATAAATTTCGGAAAGGCTTTCCTTGCCGGCATCCTCCAACGGCTTACCGATACGCATGCCTTCGCTTAGGAAGATGAGCGCACTGTCATAAAGTCCAAGGCGGTTGTAGATGGCGCCCAGGTTGCAATAGGCCTGGATGAGCAAATGAGGATCGGCGAGCTTTTCGCAGATGCGAACAGATTCCTGGTAGATGGATTTTGCTTTTTGCGGCTCCTTCATGTCCTGGGTATAGACCGCCGCCAGATCGGCCAGCAGTTCCGCTTGCCGCTGGAGATAATTGTGTTTCCGTGCGGAGTCGAGCGCCTGATAATAATTGTTGAGTGATTTGGTGAACTCGCCCCTGTTCTCGTAGTACCAGCCGCGAAGCCTCAGGACCATAATGTTGATCCGCGGGTTGACGCCACCGGGATAAAGATGGGCGAGCGAATCGCCATAGTATTTCACGGAATCGGCGTCGGTGAGGTGAGCAGCCCGATAATAAAGCCGCTGGATGGCAGCAGAATCCGGCTGGGCGGACAGGATGGTGCCTGTCAGCAACAGAAACAAAAGGAGGACGGCTTTCACTAATCGATCAAATTATTCCGGAGGGCGAACTTCACCAGCCCCACGGTATTGTTGACGCCTAACTTCGCGATGAGATTTTTACGATGCGTTTCCACGGTGCTGACACTAAGGAATAGTTTTTCGGCGATCTCGGCATTGCTGTATTCCTTACAGATCAGCCGCAAAACTTCCAGTTCCCTGCGAGACAAGATCTCATCGATCTGTTTGTCTTCTATGGTTATGGTATTCCGGAAGTCTTCATCCCGGTCACCGATGTGAATGTCCTTGCTGAAAAAAGTACCGCCGTCGACAACGGCCCGCATGGCCTGCAGGAGTTCTTCCAGGGATGCGTTCTTGAGCACATATCCCTGGATATTGTATTTCGACAATTTGTGAACATAGCGTGTACCGCGGAGCAAGGTTAGGTAGATGATACGAAGATCGGGGCGGACTGCCCTGATCTGCTTTACAATTTCCTCTTCGCCCAGATCTGGTAGATACACATCCAGTAACAATATGTCTGCTTTCAGATCATGCACTTGTTCAAGGAGTTCTTTGCCCGATGTAGCCGTACCAATCACTTCGATGCCTTCTTGTTTGCCCAGCAAAAGGGACAGTCCTTCTAAGTAGATTTCATGATCATCGGTAATAAAAACTCGAATCATGGTATTTTAGTAGATTCCGTAAGTGTTTCAACTACAAAGCAAGTTAAAACTATTTATGATATGAGTAAATTAAAAAGCCTCCCGAGGGGAGGCTTTCCAAAAAATGAGTGATTTTAGCTTGTTATTTCCCTGTTTTAGGGGGTTTGGAGGCATCTAATTAAGATTTTCTATAATACCTGCTATTCCCTGTCCCCCACCCACACAAGCGGTCACAATTCCGTATTTTTTATTCAATCTTTTCATTTCATGCATCAGTTGGATGGTCAATTTGCAGCCTGTGCACCCTAATGGATGACCGAGGGCGATAGCCCCCCCATTGATGTTCACGATGGCCGGATCGAGCCCGAGTTTCCGGATCACGGCAAGCGACTGGGAGGCAAAAGCCTCGTTCAGTTCCACCAGATCGATATTCCCCAGGTTCATCCCCGCCTGTTTGAGGGCTTTGGGCACCGCCTCGATGGGACCGATGCCCATGATCCGGGGATGGACGCCGGCGACGGAACAGGCTACCAGCCGGCCGATGGGTTTAAGACCGAGCTCCTTGACCATGTTCTCGCCCATGACGATCACGAAAGCGGCGCCGTCGCTGGTCTGCGAGGAGTTGCCGGCCGTGATGGAGCCGCCGGCGGCAAACACGGGTTTTAATTTGCCGAGCGCCTCTATCGAGGTATCTGCCCGGGGACCCTCGTCGGTATCCATCACAAAACTCCGTTTTTGCCGGTGGCCCTTCTCGTCGACATAGACCTCTTCGACGTTCAGGGGGAGGATGCCGGGCTTAAAATGGCCACTCTTAATGGCCGCGATGGCTTTTTGGTGCGAGTCGTAGGAAAATTTGTCCTGCTCTTCGCGGCTTACGTTGAATTCTTTGGCTACCGCTTCGGCCGTAAGGCCCATATTGAGATAATAGTCCGGCTCCTCGGCGGCGATGGAATAGGCGGGAACCGTCTTCCAGCCGGCCTGCGGCACCATGGTCATGCTTTCGGTGCCACCGGCGATGATACAGTCGGCCATACCCGTGCGGATCTTGGCAGTCGCCATGGCGATGGTCTCCAGCCCGCTGGCGCAATACCGGTTAACCGTCACACCCGGGGCGTGGATGCCAACGGCCCGGGCCGCGATGATCCGGCCTACCTGCAAGCCCTGCTCCGCTTCGGGAACGGCATTGCCTACGATAACGTCGTCTACTCTTTTGGGGTCCAGTCCCGGTACGGACGCCAGGAGTGCCCGGATGACGTCGATGGCCAGGTCATCGGGACGATAGAATCTTAACTTACCTCGTTTCGATTTGCCGACCGCGGTGCGGTAACCGGCGACTATATAGGCTTCTTGCATGGGATTCGCATTTTTTCCGGCGCTTCGGGCCGATTGGTTGTTTATGCAACTTTCGAAGTTAAAGTTACAAAATTTTATCTTCGCGGCCATGTATAAGTTGTTGCGCACGCTTCTCTTCTTTTTCCCCGCGGAAGAGGTGCATCATTTCTCCATGAAAGGGCTACGCCTATTATGTGGATTCGCGCCTACCCGCTCGCTGATCCGCTGGTCCTGCCGACCCGAAGGAAAGCTAAAACGGCAGTTGTTGGGTTTGCATTTCCGGAATGGCGTGGGTCTGGGGGCCGGTTTCGACAAGAATGCCCTCTATCTTCGTGAGCTCGATGC
>JAICXX010000286.1 GCA_025934485.1 Chitinophagaceae bacterium | reverse complement strand
TTTGGCTCAGGCTGGCTTGTGATATACGCGTTAATTTGTTCCTGTACCTTCATTGACCTGAGCAATTTGTCTGCTCCCGGTAAGATAAAACAAATTGGCAAATTTGCCGGCCCAACGGTCTTTTGGCGTGATCAGTTAAGGGCGCTTTTTGCTTTGCGCCGGGCCGAGTTGACGAATAGGCTGCAAAAATGGGTGTTTTTACGGGTGGTGGTAAAGGCGGGATTCGGTAAATTCCGTCAAAAATAGGCCGTTGCAAAAACCGACCCTCCATCTAGTGTATGCCTTTGTTTGTCTGATGTTGGTCTCCTGCCAACCGCGGTTCTATTCCTTTTCTGTTTCAGCCATGAACGTCGCCACGACGGATTCCATCGTTATTCAATGGCAGGCCAGGGGGGACGTTACAATGGGTATTCACGACATTCCCTATGGAGCGGGGAATCCCGGTACTCTCAACCCGGTCACCCTCGAAATCACGCAGGGCGCTAAGACCGAGACGCGCCATCTGGGGCCTGATGACACTATAGTCATGGCGCTACCGTCGACCGGTGATTTAGTCATTCAGATGACCGGAGATAACCAGTCTGAGCGCCTCCGTTATATTCGGTTTGTGGCCAGGCGATTTCACAAGGATAGCATGAAAGATCGGCAGATCACGATCTCACCACCCGGCGCTTTTCAGGACCGGATAGGGTTTACAAGACACATTCACGGCGATACGCTGGTTTCCGAGGGGCCGGTGAAAGCAGACCGGTGGACGGACACGGATCAGATTGCAAATGTCTCCGACTCCAGCGGCAATGATGTGATCGTCACCCACGCTGGTGTGACATCGACGATATCTTCCGGCGGTGTCCCCAGCAATGCCTTCAATGGAAAACCGGTCAACGGCTGGTGGAGTCTTCGACGCCTGCTGACACCGGAGGAAAAGGCCGATCAGACGAAAATTCCCAAATCGCTGACTATTTACATCACCATTAAACGGCGCTAACAATGTCCATCAAGAATATTAAGACCGTCATCCTTGTCATGTTCGAGAACCGTTCCTTTGACAATATGTTGGGTCATCTTAAGTACGAAGGGATCATGCCTGATGCCAGAGGCCTTGAATCGGACCTCCAACATAACGGTTACGAAAACTTGTACAATGGACACGAATATGCTCCGTTTCCCTGTCCACAGGACCAGGAGCTTAGCAATGATCTGCCGCATGAATACAACTACGTTGCTACCCAACTGGCCATCGATGACGGTCCCCCGCCGGTTGCCCAAATGACCGGGTTTGTGGAAGCGTACGCCAGTGAGAATAACGGCATCCCCGGACCACAGCCGGATCCGCTAAGTTTTTATAGTTCAAAGCAAGTGCCGATGACGAGCTTTCTGGCGCGGACGTTTTCTCCCTGCGATAACTGGTTCTGTCCGGTGCCAACGAGCACACAGCCTAATCGGACCGTCGCGTTTTGTGGCCATACGGAGATTTATGAGACCAAGACGCAAATCATTCCTGCTACGAATAACCTATTCGATTGGATGAACAAGCATCACATTACGTGGACCCTTTACCATGATGCCCTCTCGTTTTTCCTCTTCTACCCGGACATATGGCGCACCCTCGACGAGGGCAATGTCGTTCGCTACGACCGCTTCGCTACCGATCTGAAGAATGGTAATCATACTCAAGTGATGATCGTGGAACCAAGCTACCAGGACGCACCGCATTTGCTGTTCGAACATCCGAATGACAATCATCCTCCCGTGGCGGTGGGCTGGGGCGAAATGTTCCTTCGCCAGATTTATCTGGCAGTTACGGCCAACCCGGATGTCTGGAAGGAAACCCTCATGATCGTTTACTACGATGAGCACGGCGGCTTCTATGACCATGTGGCGCCCCCGCTGTTTGACAATGCGGCCGCCGGCAATGCGATCCCACCGCTACCGACGAAATTTACTACGCTGGGTCCACGCATCCCCGCTATTCTCGTTTCACCCTGGATTGAGCCGGGAAAGGTTCAACATGACTTGTACGATCATACGTCCGTGCTGCAACTGCTAACGGAGATTTTCACCGAGATGAACGAACCGTATTCGGCACAGGTCGATTATCGGGCCAAAAACGGTATTCAGAGTCTCTCGAAAGCCATTGTCGACACACCGACGAATCTTACTCCGCCCGCTCCACCGGCCGATCCGATTTTTCCTCAACACAATATCGGCGACCCGGTAGCGCTGCCTCCGAAGGGCAAGATGGCCGAGGCGTTTGAGAATACTGCCCGCGACGTGCTTCAAAGCAATCCCGGTTTGGTAGATAAGCATTTCCCGGAGCTGAACAACTGGAAACAGACCGTCGACCTGCTGCGGCCGGGGGCGGCGATCAGCGGGGCGCCATCCATGGACACCTAATACATAAAGCCTGTGACACTGATCTAGTAGTGGCGTGGCTGCTGGAGCGCCTTTTCCTTTAAGCGGTTGAACCAGAGCGTGCTCTCCTGTTTAAACAGGAACCTGAGAGCAACAGCCTCTAAAATGATCTCCAGGAGCGTGAGGACGGCGACCACGAGCCTCGTGTTCCAGATGGCGGCAAAGGAGGTGATGTAGGGGATCAGCCCCAGTACGAAGAGTATCAATAAAACTACTCGCGCCCACTTCATTCCCAGGGTCACACATTTGGTCAACGCGAATAAGAGTGCCAATACAACCACAAGCTCGACGATCGCCTGGGCTGCCACCACTCCGTAATTTAAGCGGTTAATCGCCCAGATGACGACCGCGAGGAACATCACCGTATACAGGATGTTTTTGGCTGCGACGATGCTTGGAGGTTTATGGAAAAGCGGGTTGGGTGAGGGGTTCTCCATGGCCTAATTGAATGCGCTTTTTGCTTTCCGGCGGGCCGAGTTGATGGCATGTTTCGCGTTGTCGGCGAGATCGTCAATGCTATCCTGGGCCTGGTCCTTGAGATCGTTGAATTTGCCGCTCAGCCTCTTACGCGTGTTGCTGCCCTTGTCGGGTGCGATCAGTAGGCCGATGCCGATGCCGGCGAGTGCGGCCAGTAATATCTTGTTCATAATAATAGATTTACGATGTTTCCCATATTGGTTAAAAAATCGTGCCAGGCCGGTTATGGCATCCGGGTAAATTGCACTATCTTATCCTCCCATTAGCCCTAACTGTATTATGTTTCAGTCACCTATGCAAAGACATCACCTGCCACTATTGCTGCTGCTTGGATGCGTTTGCATGTTTTTACTGCCGCAATGCACAAAAAGCCACACCAATCCTACGGCGCCGCCTGCGTCGTTGGTGAAACCGCCCAAATCGATCCAGGTAATCCAAGGCGATAGCCTTGTCGGCGGCATCGCGATCGATCTTCTCGATACTATTGTCGTGCGGATCATCCCAAACGACCCTGGCGACGCGGAAAAATATTTTTTTGCATCGGGGGCCAGTGATTCGGTGGGCGATCTGCAGATCATGAATCCGGAACTGGACAGCGGCGGGGTGAATGTGACGATGTTCTGGGAGACCGGACACCGGGCACCCAACCAGCAGATAAAGTTTTACGTAATGTCCAATTGTACCGGCAAGGGCTGTCAACTGCTCGATTCCGTGACCCTTTCCGCCGTGATAAAACAGCCCTGGAGAAATGTCTATTCTGGCTCCGGGACCCTCACCGATATCCGGTTTATCAGCGATCGAACGGCGCTGGCCGTGGGGAACTATAACGCCGGGATCATCAGGACAAACGATGGAGGAACGACGTGGACCAGCACCCCCGCCTTTCGGAGCGATCTCTACCAATTGTGCTTCCTGGACAGCCTGAACGGCTTTGTCACTGTTTCGAACAACTATGCCTATTCCACTTCGGATGGGGGAAAAACTTTTACTCAGGGAGCCTGGGCGCCGCCTATTTTGGGCGATGCGTCCTCCGCGGACTTTTCCATGGTGAGCCTCAACACCATCTATAGCGTGGGCATCAAAGGGACCATCGCTAAAACCGTGAATGGCGGACAAAATTGGCAGCAGTATGCCGGTTTTTCATTTATCAACGAATTGTGTGCCCTGACCTGCATAGATTCGAATAACTGCTTTTCCTGCGGAAATGTGGGGAAATTGGTGAAGACCACCAATGGCGGACAAGACTGGCAAACGCTGAATATAACCCTCAACAATAACCTTTATTCCATTTGCTTCCTGAATAAGGACATAGGCTTTGCCGGAGGTCAGGACGGCGTGCTGATCCGAACGGCGGATGGCGGATCGACATGGAGTCTTGTTCGAACGAGCATGCACGCCATCATCTTTAACATCCGGTTCTTTGATCTGCAGCATGGGGTAGCTGTTTCCGAAACGGGCGAGATCGCGATCACCGGTGATGGCGGGCTCACCTGGCAAAAGGAGTCGCCGTCAGGTAACGGCGTTTTCAATTTGCAAAAGGCCTTCATCAAAGACGAAAACACCGTTTTTGCGGTTCAAAATGGTTCTATTTTCAGATATGACATAACACCCTAGACCTATGAATCTACGAATTATAGTATTTCTGGTAATCGCCGGCTTCTTCGGTAGTTGCAAAAAAGACAATGGTTCCGGCCATAGCGCTCACGGGGCCTCGTTGACCTTGCTTGGCGGAAATAATCAGAGCGGCATATACGGCGAATTGCTTTCGGATAGCATCCGCCTAAAGCTCACGATCACCGATTCCAGTTATCCGTATGCACTGAAATACGTGATCGTTCAGGGTAATGGCAAGCTGGAGAATCTTGGTTATAACAGTTCGGGTTATATCCCCTACTACGCCGGCAACCAGGGAAACATCGATCTCCAATGGCGCCTGGGTTGTAACAGCGCTGCCCAAACCATCAAATTCTATATCTATCATGCCGCCATAGTGAATTCGTTAGGGCAGCCCAGCGATGGCGAGCAGCCCCTCGACTCGGTAACGGTGAAGGCTACCGGACAACCACCCGCCGGCTGGGGCAGATCCTGCGGCTTCGATGTGGACGATATTTTTTCATTCAAGGTCTTCACCTACGACAACTCCCGGCTTTACGCCGTGGCCAAAGGGTTGTTCTACTCGGATGACAAGGGGATCAATTGGTACCCCATGGCAAACGTCCCCAATTTCAGCGACGTGGCGGACGCTGGGTTCAACAGCAAGGGCTGGCTTTACTATGTCACAGGGTCTCACGGAGTATATTATTCGCAGGATCTGGCCAACTGGCAGAACATCAGCAGTGGAATATTGGATGACCGGACTCCTACGGCCTTTACGGTCGATGATTCGGTGATTTTCGTGAGCTTTTATTTCGACGGTCCGTATAGAACGAACAATAACGGCCAGTTCTGGCAAAAGATGGTCGTAGGCAATGGTTCGCAACGATTCTACCTTATAAGACGCCATCCCAACGGCAACCTATACTTGTTCAATGATTTCAATAACCTGCTTGTCTCTGCGGATAATGGGGCCGACTGGTCTTCGGCGGGATTAGCCTATCAATACGCCCCTAATCTTGATTATGACCTCGAGATAGGCGCGGACGGGCTTCTCTATATCGGCGCGGATAATGCGACGATTTCGGCTGTATCGCCCAGCACGTATACAGGAGTTGTCCATAGTTACTATCAGTGGAACGGTAGCTCGCAGGCGGTGAATAATATCCGGTTCTATAATGGCGACGTGTATTATCTCGTGAACTCCACTCCCGCCCCTGGCATCTACCGGAAGAGCCTTAACTGGGGCGGCCCCATCGACCTGGGTTTCGATCAAGCAATCCGATATTACTACATCAGGAATGATGGCAATTTTCTGTTGGTCGCCGATGCGTTGTATTATAAGAATTAAGGCTACGGTCTTTTTGTATTGTCTTGCATGATTGCGTCTATGAGGGCGACCAGCGCGCGGAGATCGCGGAAGTCCATGACCTCGACGGGCGAATGGGAATAGCGGCCGGGCCAGGACAGGGGGACGGAGGGGATATCATACGCCAGAAAGCCCTGACCATCAGTACCGCCGGAGGTCATA
>JAICXX010000372.1 GCA_025934485.1 Chitinophagaceae bacterium | reverse complement strand
GGTGGGCTCCGCTTCCCAGATTTTCCCGATCCGGCATCCGCCACTGGCGGCAATTTGCTAACTTTGCATGAAACGCCAGAAACATCGAGACTATGATAAAGACAGGAAACCCGGTTATCAGCATCTATACCGAAATGACTCCAAACCCTGAAACGATGAAATTCGTGGCCAACAAGTTGTTGTACCCCGGCAAGATCATCGATTTCCCGGACGTCGAATCGGCCAAACCGTCGCCGCTCGCCATCGAGCTCTTCGGCTTCCCCTTTATCAAAGCGGTGTTTATCGCCAGCAACTTCGTCACGCTCACCAAGACGCCGGATACGGACTGGGACGATGTGATCCCAGCCATCCGTCAGTTCCTCAAAGAATATCTCGAGGAAGGTAAACCCGTGATCAACGAAGAGGAGATCGTCGTCGTCAAAAAAGAAGGCAATACCATCGATGCGGATGACGATGATGTCGTAAAACGCATCAAAGAACTTCTCGAGAACTACGTGAAACCCGCTGTTGAAATGGACGGTGGCGCCATCCAGTTCAAAAGCTATAACGATGGCGTCGTCAACCTGATGCTGCAAGGCTCTTGTTCGGGCTGCCCGTCTTCCATGATCACACTGAAGGCCGGCATCGAAGGGATGATGAAGCGTATGATCCCCGAGGTAAAAGAAGTCGTGGCCGAAGCCGAATAAACCCGGGCACGCAAGCCCATGCCACCGCTTAAAAAAATCGTCATCATCGGCCCCGAATCTACCGGCAAGTCCTCGCTCTGCGCGGCCCTGGCGGCACAATATGGTACGCACTGGGTTCCGGAATTTGCCCGCGAATATCTCACCACCTACGGCACCGATTATTCCTTCGACGACCTGCTCGCCATGGCCCGCGGCCAACTGGCGCTTGAAGACCGCGCATGTACGGCCGCTCTCGCCGCAGGCAAAAGCCAGGTTTTCATCGACACCGATATGTATGTAATGAAGGTCTGGTGCGAATTCGTCTTCGGCCGCTGCCATTCCTGGATCCTCGACCAGATCGCGGTCCGCCGGTACGACGGCTATCTGCTTTGTCGCACCGATCTCCCCTGGGTTCGCGACGACCTGCGCGAATATCCCGATCTCGCCTCCCGCGAAAAATTATTCCATCTTTACCGAGATTGTCTGGTCAACCAGTCCACACCGTGGCTGGAGATCGGCGGACAGGGGGAGAACCGCATTGCGGCAGGCATTGCGGCGGCAAACCGGCTGCTTGCGGAATAGGCTGCCCCACCCGGCCGCAGCTCACCGGCGCATCCGACCCAGCGGATCATTGCAGTAATTTCTGTATATCCGGATCATTCTGGAGAACACCCATCTGTCCGACGATCCACGCACTACGGCTTGCGACATGCGAAGACAACGGCTTGATGGTATAGATCTTCGGATTAGGCAGGCAGGCGGCGATCCTGGCAGCCTCGAGCCGGGTCAGCGACTTCGCGGGTTTATTAAAATAATATCGTGCCGCCGCCTCGATCCCATAGACCCCTTTTCCCATCTCGCTTACGTTGAGATACATCTCCAGGATGCGCTTCTTCCCCCAGATCAGCTCGATCATGAACGTAAAATAGACTTCGAACCCCTTTCGGACCCAGTTGCGTCCCTGCCAGAGAAAGACATTTTTCGCGACCTGCTGACTGATCGTGCTGGCGCCATGTAGCGACTTGCTTTTCTGGTTGTGCTTCATCGCCTTTTCGATGTTCTTGAAATCGAACCCATCGTGATCGGGAAACAGCTGGTCTTCGGAACAGATCACCGCCAGCTTCGCATACGGCGAGATCTCTTTCATGGACACATAGCTGCGTTTTAATCCGTCGCCAGCAAACAGACTACCCAGTTGTGTAAGCGTAATAGGCGGGTCGACCCATTTGAGCAGGAGAATATAAAGGAACTGGAGAATAAAGAGAGCAAGAAGAACACGCTTGATGATTCGCCACATTCTTTATATTGCGATTTTCTTGCAATATACCTATTGCCGGCCGATCTGCATATATTGTAATTTAAATCGGCCGCCTAATTTGTAATAGCGTTTGGCCGTCGCGATCAGCACTGCGCCCGTGGCGATCAGGGCACCCCCCAGCACAATACCGGACGTGGTATACCAGTCCTTGGTGCGGTCTTCCCGGATACCTCCGTTGACGGCGCCCAACACGAACACCCCGGTGCCGACGACGATAGCGGCAAGGCCGGCGCCCTTACCGGTGACGAGGCTGCTCTTTTCCTTCGAAAGTGCCGCGATCTCTTTATAGCTGAAGGCCTGCCCGTTGATATACACCGTGTCGTGATGCAGGTCATCGATGTTACCGGTGAACCACTGGCCATAGACCGTTTCAAAGGTCATGGGATCACCAACCGTATACGACCGGACGTGCATGTTATTTTTTTCCAATACC
>JAICXX010000086.1 GCA_025934485.1 Chitinophagaceae bacterium | reverse complement strand
ATAGCCGTCCAGGACCGGTAGGTCGACATCGCAAACGATGAGATCGGGTTTCTCCGCAACGGCCATCCGCACGCCTTGCCGGCCGTCGGGGGCGCTGATCACGGTATAGTTGGACAAGCCCAGCAAGTCCTTGAGGTTGTCCGCGGTCTCCGGCTGCTCTTCGATGAGTAATATTTTTTTCATAATGGGCTTATGGAGGCAAAATACATCCGCCCGCCAGCGATTGACATGAAGTATATCATCGTACGGAATGATTACCGTCATTCCGCGGGCGAATGGTTACCATTAATTTCGAAATGTCAAAATCATCAAATCATGATCGGAAAATTAACGATGCCCGAGATCGAGCGGCTGCTGTCCAAAGAGGTGGTAGGGCGCATTGGCTGCACGGATGGCGACATGGTCTATGTCGTGCCCATCAGCTATACCTACGACGGAGAGTATGTGTATTGCCATACGCACGAAGGGCTCAAGATACAACTGATGCGCAAGCATCCGCGCGTGTGTTTCGAGGTCGACCATATGCACAATATGGGCAACTGGCAAACGGCGATCGCCCACGGCGATTTCGAGGAGCTTACCCAGCCGGAGGCCCGTAATCATGCCCTGCTGAAACTGCATGAGCGTATCCTGCCTTTGGTGAGCAGCGAGACCACCCACCTGTCGCCGGACTGGCCTTTTCCTCCTGCCGAATTGAGCAAGATAGAAGGGGTGACCTTCCGCATCCGCCTGCAGGAAAAATCAGGACGTTATGAGAAATCGCATACGCTTATGCAAAGCTTTTTCAGCATCTGATCACATCGCGGCATGACCTACATCATTTTCCACGGCGCGGTGCTTGTCTACCTTTATATCACAAAAAGTATTGTTTATGAAAAAGAATATGAGCGACCTCGACATCATGCTCCGCGCCTTGATCGCATTTGCATTTGCGAACCTGGCCGTCGACCGCGCTCTCGACGGCCGATTTATCGCTATCTACTGGATCATGGCCATCGCCATGGGAGTAACTTCCCTCACCGGCTTCTGCCCATTTTATGCATTGCTGCACATCCATAGCTTCAGCAAAAAACACGAACACCGGCATGAATAAGTGCCGTAAAAGCCCGGGCTATTGCCCGGAGCGATAAGATAAAGCCAGCCCTTATTTATGCGCCACGAAGAGCGGCACGCCGTGCGTCCTGATGAGCCGGTTGATAAAGCTATGATGGAAAAGACGCGACCAGTCGCTGCGGCCAAAGGCGCCGGAGACCAGCCAGGGCTGCTGCATCATCCCCAGCCAGGTGTCGTAGAAGAGGTCGGTGCGCATATGCAGGCGAAGCGCCCTGAAGTGTTTGAAATGCTGCTCGCACCATTCGCGGATCATGGCCTCTTCCGGGATGCACGCCTGCTCGGTATCGCTGACACACACCAGGGTTGTACGGAGTCGGTTGAATTCCGGGAACAGGTAGGCGAACTGGCGGATGGCGTACACAGACGACGCAGTCCCATCGTAGGCGAAGATGATCTCACCAGGCAGCGCGGGTTTCTCGGGTAGCAGTAACACGGGGCATTCGGTATGATGAAGTATCTCCCTCATGTACGCGTTGGGTTGACGGTCGTCGATGGCTTCGAAAAAATGGCGGCTGCTCAACAGGAGGAGATCGGCAAAACGCGTTTCGCGGTGGAGTGTCGGGAGCGCGAAATCATATCGATCTTCGTGTACGCGACAAACGATCGAATGTTCTTCGCAATACCGTTTCACCCGGGAGCAGTGGTTGGCAACGACCTTGTCCGAATTCTCCGGGGGGGCGACATACACCGGTTCCTCCACCCCACCCGACCCAGTCCAAAGCTCGGCATAGTCGGCATCCGGTAACAAGGTCGTAGTAAGCATGATCTTCGCGCGCTCGTTGAGGGCGGCGGCGAAATCCAGGAGATCGCGGTGATAGCTGGTGCCTTCGAGGGGCAGGAGTATCTTTTTCATATTCGGTTTACTTTAAAATTTACGGTGTGTTTTTTCGGCACGGTCACGGGCAGCGAGAAGCCTGTTCCCGATCCAGCTAAGACCCGAAAAAAAAGCGTCACGGGCGAAGACACCCGGCTCGAAATGATGCAGCAATTCCTTCCAATTGTGCCGGATATCCTCTTCCAGCAACAGGCGGTGATGAGCCAGTTTTTCCCGTTCCAGCTGCAGCTGCGTGGCGTTCTTAATTCTTTTCATGGTTTTCGTTTTCCGATGTGCTTTTCGTCAGTTCGTCAAGAATGATGTTGGTGATCGGAATGCGGATCAGGCGGCGTCTGCCCCACCAGATGATAAAACCGATGAGCACCAGCAAGACGGCTACGCTCACGAAACCAAGAATGAAATCATTGACGAGATAGCTCACGAGGAATGCCACTCCGATAAAGACAAATACAAAGGCGATGGCCAGGATAGCCGCGAGCACCCCTACGGCGATCAGCGAGGAAAGGACGCCGGCGATCCTGTCCGCGGCGCCCAGCCGGGCTTCATCGACCCGTACATGTACATATTCGCGCACATGATCCACGAAGTCCTCCATTTTTTTAAAGTCGTCCATATGCTTATGTTTATGAAGATAAATCTACAGCGAATGGTGAGCGGTGGACATGACGGGCGTCATGGCAGGAGATGATAAATGTCTTTGAACCAGCGGACCGTACCGTCCGGGTAGGCCTGCACGGTGTTGTAGAGTACGAACACGGGAACTCTCGGGCGCAGGTCAAGGGGAACCGGTAGTTGGTTGCGCAGGCAGGAATTGAGCATCACCGTGTCCAGCCGGTGATCCATGAGAATTTCACCGAGCAGGAATGGTTTTTCCAGCCGGATACAGCCATGGCTGAGAAAACGCCAGCCCGAACCAAAGGCCTTTTTGATATTGGTATCGTGCATGTATACGTCGAAGGGGCTGGAAATGTTGAACTTGAGTACTCCCAGCGCATTTTGGCAACCCGGCGCCTGCCGGAGCGTATAGGGGAAATCAGCGGCGGTATAGTGGGCCCAGGGGACGCTGGCCGGATCGACCTGGCGGCCATGGCCGTCGAGCACCTGGATCTCCATGAAGCTGGCGAGTTCGGGTGCTTTCCGAAAAACGGGCAGCAGCTCATGTGTCGCGATGTGCCGGGGAATGTTCCAATAAGGATAAAGGATCAGGCCATCGACCCACCCGGCAAACCGGGGCGTACGTTTGGAAGGCTGCCCCGCGACGATGCGCATATGGAGGTTGAGTGTATCGGCGGCATAATAACGCAATGTTGCCGAAGGGATATTGGCGACGATCACCCGGCTGAAGTGAAAATGATGCACCCAGCGCAAGGTGTTAAGCGCCACCGACAGGCGTGCGATGGTATCGGCGAAAGCGGCGGCCGGCTCCCCACCCTTTTCCAGTGCCTGTCGCAGCGCCGCTTTGAGCGTTGCATACTCTGCCGTCTTTGGTTGAAGGCCGTCGAGCGTCTCGCGCAGTTGCGGGACGTTGGCAGTTGCAAGGATCGCTGCCAGCGTATCTTCGTCGCGGGCGGCATACGCCGGCGAGACACCGTCATAGCTGACTTCGATGCCCGCGCCGCTCCAACTATCCCGCGCGAAGTCATGCACCGCCGTGGCAAACTGCCGGCCCGCTTCCTCATCCGTCCTTTCTAGCAGGGAACGCAAGAGTGCCGGCCGATAGACATTGCTGTCGAGCCCCAGCCAGGCGGCGCTGTCGATACACTCGATGAGCTGTCGGCGCCCTTCGGAATCGAGCCGGGGAAAAGCAGGTTGGGCGACGGCTTCGCCGCGTGGGAACCCAACGAGCCGGCCGGCTCCCCCGTCTGGGGCAGGCTGCGCTACGCCGCCAAGCGCCCATAGCATGGCCCCTATCACCGCCAGATTTCTCATGAAATGTATTTTTCCGATAGGTCTTCCATCGTCGAGATGCCGAGTGCATCCTCTGCCTTGTTGATGTTTTCGATCCCTTTGAACAAGGCATCGGGGTTGAAGGAGATACTATCGATATGTTGCCGAACGAGGAATTGCGCATATTCCGGAAAATCGCTGGGCGCCTGGCCGCAGAAGCCGATGGTTGTACAGGCGGTATTGGCCCGGGAGATCATCATGGAGATGATGGCCTTCGCCGCTTCGTCCCGTTCGTTGAAGAGCGAGGCGATGAGCGAGCTATCCCGGTCGATACCCAGGGTAAGCTGCGTAAGGTCGTTCGATCCGATGGAAAAGCCATCGAAGATCCTGGCGAATTCCGACGCCAGCAGGACATTGCTGGGAATCTCGGCCATCACATACACCTCCAGGGCATTGTGGTGGCGCGCCAGCCCATATTCCGCCATGCGTGCCAGCACGCGGCGGCCTTCGCTCACGGTGCGGCAAAAGGGGATCATCACCTTGACATTGGTAAGACCCATGACGTCGCGGACAATGCGGATCGCTTCGCATTCGAGGGCAAATCCTTCCGTATACAGATCGCTGTAATAACGCGAAGCGCCCCGGAAGCCCAGCATGGGATTCTCCTCTTTGGGCTCGAAGGGCTTACCGCCGATAAGGTTGGCATATTCATTGGTCTTGAAGTCGCTCATCCGCACAATAACATCTTTGGGATAGAAAGCGGCGGCAATCGTAGCGATACCCTGGCTCAGGTTGGTGATGAAATATTCTTTTTTGTTTTTGAATGCGGCCGTGAGCTCGTCGATGCGTGCCCTGGCCTTCTCGTCTTTGAGCTCATTGAAACGTACGAGCGCCATCGGGTGGATGCCGATGTGGTTGGCGATGATGAATTCCATGCGGAGCAACCCGACGCCGTTGTTAGGGAAGAACGAGAGCTCGAAGGCCTTCTCCGGATCGGCCATGATAAGCATGGCGCGGGTATGTTTCGGCAGGGTCAGGTTACCAAGATCGATCTTCTTTTCTGCCCATTCCGCCGCACCCCTGTAAACGAAACCCGTCGAGCCTTCACAGCAGGAAACGGTGATCGAATCGCCATCGGTTATTTTCGACGTGGCGTCGCCGGTGCCCACAACGGCAGGCACACCCAACTCACGCGCTACGATAGAGGCATGGCTCGTGCGTCCCCCTTTATTCGTCACGATGGCAGCGGCTTTTTTCAGTATGGGGTCCCAGTCCGGGCTCGTGATATCGGTGATGACGATATCGCCTTTTTGCAGGTTATCGGCATCCCCGGGCGATGCCAACACCCGGGCGCGACCGGCCACGATATGCGTTCCTACGGCTTCGCCCTGTGTCAGACATTCGCCTTTCCTGCCTATTTCGTATTCCGTGAGCAGGCGGGGATTTCGGCGCGAATGTACCGTCTCCGGCCGGGCCTGAACGATATACAGCTGACCTGTAATACCATCCTTCGCCCATTCGATATCCATGGGTTTGTTGTAATGTCGCTCGATGTCCAGTGCCCAGCGGGCCAGCTGGAGGACCTCCGCGTCGGAAAGCACGTATTGCAGTCGTTTTTACGGCGATGTATCTTCATTGACCGTGCTGCCGGCCTCGCCATAGATCATGCTCTTTTCCTTTTTGCCTAATTTCTTTTGGATGATGGCCTGGTGACCGCGTATGAGTGTGGGCTTAAAGACAAGGAACTCATCTGGCGTCGATTGCCCCTGAACGATATTCTCACCGAGACCCCAAACACCAGCAAGATGGATCACATCGCGGAAGCCCGACTCCGGCTCGAGTGTAAAGCCCACGCCTGAACAGCCTTTATCGGCCCGCACCATATGCTGCACTCCCACGGAAAGCGCTACTTTATTATGGGGATATTGCTGGACGACGCGGTATTCGATGGCCCTATCCGTATACAACGATGCAAAGCAATTGCGCACGGCCCCGAGCAGCGCCTGCTCGCCGCGGATATTGAGATACGATTCATGCTGACCGGCGAAACTCGCCTCGGGCAGGTCTTCCGCGGTTGCGCTGCTGCGGACAGCCAGGTCGGCTAACGCGTCTCCGCTGAGCTCCTTATAGGCGTCGAGGATCGCCGCCGAGAGATCCGGCGGCAGATGGGCCTCGGTGATCAATTTCCGCGCCGCGGCGCCGGTCGCCGCCAAATTGGTAAAATTCTCGCAATCCAGCCCGCCGAGCAATCCTTGCAAAGGTGTACGCAGCTGGTTGTGATCGATAAAATACCAGTAGGCATCGGCCGTGATGGCAAAACCATCCGGCACGTTGATACCTTTGTTATAGAGCCGGGAGAACAGCTCGCCAAGCGAGGCATTCTTGCCGCCTACCAGCGGCAGATCGGATAAGACGATATCCCTGAACTTTTTTATGTATACGGGCATAACAGTAAAATTTTTGATGGAAGCAAATTAGCGCGGCCCTGCCGGGATTATGCTGACCCAGGTCACCCCGCCTGTTGACAAGCATCATGGGCGAGTGCGAGCCATTTATTGCGGTGAAGCAGCGTCTGCTTATAGCCGATGTCGAAGAGCTCGTCGGCCCGGTGCGTGTCGAAGATGCCAAAGGCGGACATGCCCGGATGATCCAGAAAAAGATCGCAGCCGGCGGCCTTTTCGTATACATTTTTCGCGATGGCCAGATGAAAACAGCGGTCCAGGATATAGCCCTTGTGCCAGGGATGATCCGCCGGCAGGAACTCCGCCAGCCGGTTCACATGCGACCCGATCACCACATCGCATATGGGGTTCAGCGGTTCAACGGGGAAATTGTCCACCACGCCACCGTCGACATATTGATGCCGGCCTATGGTCACGGGTTCGAATACTACCGGCATACAGGCCGAAGCCAGTAAGGGCTCGATCAATGGTCCCGAAGAGAAGCATTGAGCGTTTGCGGTGCTTAGGTTGGTTGCGGTGACGAAGAGAGGTATTGGCAGGTCTTCGAATTTTGTGACCGGCAGGTGTTCCTGCAACAGGTTGCGAAAACCGTCCATATTGAAGACGCCGGGTTTGCCCAGCAAGAGATGCGAGATGCCAAAGAAGGCGGTATCCTGTATGAGACGTTTGATCTCCAGCGGGCTATGTCCGGCGGTGTAGAGCACGGCGATTATCGCCCCCGCGCTGGTGCCCGATAGCGCGCCGGGCCGGATGTTCGCTTCTTCAAGCGCGGCCAGCACACCGAGATGTGCGATACCCCTGGCGCCGCCACCGGAAAGGACAAGACCTAAGCGTTTCATGTCGTTGATTTTCCTAAAACTACCGGCCGGCGTGCTATTGATGCGCAATAAAGATGGGCAGATTGACCGTCTTGACCAGCAGGTTGGCATGGCTGGGGCGGAAGAAATTGGAGACCTCGTTGCGGCCATAGGCGCCCATGACGACGATGGCATTCTTTTTCTCGATGAGGTACGCGAACAGCTGGTCGGAAGCGCCGCCGCCATGCCGCACCTCGAAATGCAGGTTATCGAAATGGGCCTTGAGCCACTCCTTCAACTTGAACTGTTCCTCGATTGCCAGGTCCTCATCTTCCCTGATGCTCACGATCTTCACCGGCGTAGTACGCATTCCGGGGAAGAGATGCGCGAACTGCCGGATGGCAAAGGCGGAGGAGGCGGAACCATCGTATGCGAAGACGATCTCGTCCATATCGCCGCAGCTGTAGGGCGCGATGATCACGGGGCATTCCACCGAGCGCAGCACGTCCTTGACAAACCTGCCGGGGCTGAGTACATCCTTTCGGTTGAAGGCCGTTTCCGGATCGATGATCATCAGGTCGGCAAAGCGGCTTTCTTCGATAACCTCCTTTAACGGCACGCCCCGGTCCCGGTGGATCAGCGAGAGCGTCTCGCGGCAGACACAGGCCTCCCGGAACCGGTGGATATTGGTTTCTATAGTAGCGGGGCCATCCCCTTCAGTTACAGGCACCGGCCGGTCTTCCCTGAGTCCTTCGAGAAAGATCCCCGTCAGCCGGGAATGCGTGAGCCTGGCGATATAACAGCCGAAATCGATCGTGCTCATATTCAGGCTTATCGCGTCCAGTGCCAATAATATCTTTTCCATAATCGCTTTTTTGTAAAGTACCGCAACAGCATGGCCCTTTCCAATGATGACGATCATCACCGGGGATGAGGATGCTCATATGAACGAGGCTGATCCACCGGCTACCTTTGTTTTTAAACAGAAGCCCATGAACATGTCCACTCTTACCAAAGAACATCCGCTTTTGCAGGCGCCGCACGCGGCTGCGGAGCCGTCGGTAGCGCTCGTATTCCCGTTCGATCCGAAAATGACACCCAAAGCCGAGCTGGAGCTCTCGATAAAACGGCTTTTGGGAAAAGCCGAAAAACAGCTGCTGACACGTCATACCGGAGAGGTGGCTGTGCCTTTGATCAAACGGTTACAACAGGCGCTCCGCGGTTTGAACTATTCCACGCATAAACGTAGTGTAGCCGTTTGGGTATCCCCGTCGAAAACCGGGATCACCTATATGGATTTTGCGGTTGAAGAACGGTCGTTCGTGGATCGGCCCTTCAGGGTCCGCGATCTCGCCGACTGCAAGCCTTCCGGCAAGGAATATTTGTTGCTGTTGCTGAGCGGAACGGAATCCAGGATGTACCTGCACAACGGGAGCGGGCTGAAGCTCATCAAAAGCAATGGGGCTCAATCTATCTATGCGTATCTCAACGAGGTACCGGAGAGAGCGGGGAATTTCTCCGATCCGGCGGACCGTCGTGAGGTCATGCTCAATAAGTTTCTGCATCACATGGACCAGGGGCTCGGGTATGTACTCAAGGCCTATCCCCTACCCGTATTCGTCTCCGGACCCGAACGGGTTGCCGGACACTTTTCCCGCATCACCCGCCATTCCGGTAACATCGCGGCTTATATCTATAAGAATTGCGTTCATAGTCCCGAAAATGAGCTGGAAGCCTTGTTGCAACCCATCCTCGGGGATTGGCGCCGGCTCCGTCAGCAGCTGCTCTCCCTGCAACTGGAGAAGGCTTTCGAAGCAGGCAAACTGGTTTGCGGGATCGAAGAGGTACGGAAGGCGGCGCGTTGCAGCAATTCCCGGCTGATAGTATTCGAAGATTCGGAGGCTGCCCCCGGCGGTTTCTTTACGGATGGTCCCCTGGACACTATCGCGGCAAAAGTGCTGGAGAATGGAGGGGATGTAGAAAAGCTCGATATCGGCGATATGGGACGGTTCGGGCCGATTGCGCTGATCCGGTACTATTGAAAACGCGGTAGCGTTTTCGTCGGGAGATTTGTACATTTAGGATAAATTCGCCCCACGGCATGTTCAAAGAAAAATCGACACACATATTACTGTTCTGCTTCATCGTAACTGCCTGCACCGCGGTCCTTCAGTATCTGAATCCAACCTATAGCTTTTACGACGGCGGCCTTGTGGCGGCCGTATTACTAACGGTCTTCCTGCAGAACGACCTCTATACGCGTTTGTTCGGATTCCTGGGTGGCGTGCTGGTAGTCGCCGCCGCCTTCTATCCCCAAGATTCCATGGTGCTGTCGCAGGCCCTCCTACAGCATCTCTTTTCGCTGATCATCGTGATCATCGCGACGATCTTCGTCTTGTATGTCAAAAAATTATACCGGAACATTGAAGCGGAGCAGCACCAGGTCACGGCGCTTTTCGAGCACGCTACGGAAGGCATCGTCCTTACCAATGACAAGGGGAAGATCGTGCTGCTGAACCCGGCCGCTTACCGGCTGTTCCAATACGAACACGGCGAACTGCTGAATCAGACAATCGATATCCTGATCCCGCAGCGGTTTCATGCACGGCACGTAGCGGACCGGGAAGGTTTCTATCAGCATCCCGGCAACCGAACCATGGGCCATGGCCGTGATCTTTTTGCCCGGAAAAAAGACGGTAGCGAATTTCCCGTGGAAGTGAGCCTTAGCTATTACCGGCAAAAGAATGTCATGTTCGTGATCGCCTTTATCGTCGACATCACGGAGCGGAAGAAGGCGGAGCGGGACCTGTTGCAGAAGCAGGAGCAGCTAAGACGCGTCAGTGAAGATATCGGCAAGCTGAACACGGAGCTGGAGACCAAGGTAGAGCAGCGAACATTGATCCTCCGCGAAGCCCTCCAGGAACTGGAACGTTCCCAGGGCGAGCTCAGTGAGGCGCTAAGCAAGGAAAAAGAGCTCAGCGAGATCAAATCCCGCTTCGTCTCGATGGCTTCGCACGAGTTCCGGACGCCGCTGAGTACGGTGTTGTCCTCGGCCGCGTTGCTGAGTCGCTATACCTTGACGGAGGATCAGGAGAAACGCGACAAACACATCAAGCGCATCAAAGATGCCGTCAAGCATCTCAACGACCTACTGGAGGACTTTCTGAGCCTGGGCAAGCTGGAAGAAGGGAAGGTCATGGCCGAGCCTGCCGAGTTTGTGGTGGGCGAATTCCTCGATGAGGTCGTCGAGGAGATGCGGCCGCTGGCGAAGCCGGGTCAACAGATCCATTGCGACTATGTCGACGGAGAGACGTACATCACCGATAAACGGCTACTTAAGAACATCCTCATCAACCTGCTGAGCAATGCCGTGAAGTTCTCGCCCGAGGACGCGGGCATCTGGCTACGGGTAGCGCACCCTTCGGGTGGCGGGCTGAGCCTTGCTGTAAAGGACCAGGGCATCGGCATCTCGCGCGAAGACCAGCAGCATCTTTTCTCGAGCTTCTTCCGCGGTGGCAACGCCCTTAACATCGAAGGCACCGGCCTCGGGCTGCATATTGTCAAGCGGTACGTCGATCTGCTGGGCGGTGATGTCCGCCTCGAGAGCGCGATTGGCGAGGGGACCTGTATCACGGTCGAGTTGCCAGGTGCGTTGCCGGGTGCGGATCCCGAGCGGGGTTCGGCGAAAATTTCGTAAATTAGGGTATGCTACGTCATGCCACGTTTGCCACCTGGTTCGTCAGTTGCTACCTTGCAATCTACACTATTTTTCTGTGGTCGGGCGCTGTCCTCCTTCGCCAGATCGCTTTCGGCATGTTCCTTGGTTCGCCTGCGTTTGTGATCTGGCTTGTGTATACGGTGATCCGGCATGGCGGACCCGCTTCGCGTGAGCTTGGAGCTGACGAAGAGTTTGGGTATGGGGATCGGGGGCTATAGCCAGCCGGCTTGTCCCTGCTAGTACACCACCGGCGCCTTGGGCATATCACAAGCATATTCTACGATGGCATTGGGACCAGAATTTGGTTCCAAGAATGGCCAGTAGTTCAAGGGTTCAAGGTTATCGAGCTGCAAAGGAAGCCCGAAAACATTGTACTGCGGCAAGAAACCGCCGGCAGGATGCTGGAGGTTGTTACGACTGTAATCCTTGTATACGAACTGCCATGTCTTGCTGGTGCGGTATATGTTCACCTAGTTGTCATACGATAGCTCGGGGCTGGGCGGCGTGAGGTTGCCATTGGCATCATAGACGAGGGTGCTTTCGAGCGAAGGGGTGTTAGGTGGATCGATGGGTATCGACCAGACCTTTACGATCCTGTCCAGTCAATCCAGGCTATAGGCCTTGATATAATATTCGAAGGCATCCTTTGCGATGGGCGAAGGTCCGTAGACATAGCCTGTCTCATAATACATGGCGGTATCGATCACATAGTCCGGCCTTGCATAAACATACTTATGCCAGGCCACAGGGTAGAGGCTCGCGCAAATGTTTGCATATAATCCGACACCCTGCCCTGCTTGTCATATCTCAAATACTGGTTGTAGCCCAATGGACGATAGTGATTCGTATCCAACATGGAGACGGGGTTCCCTTTAGGATCGTAGGAAACGACGTAGTTGGTCAGTAATCCGGAGACGACATACACCTGGAAATTGGTGATGCGGCAGGGTGGGGCGTATGCTTCCGGGTGTTGTTCGATGATTTAAACGGTACCAAAATAAGTTCCATATCCTCTCAAATGATTTCGTAATACAAGGTGTTGTAGATGTAGGGAATAGCGCTTATCTTATGGCAAACCGAGGCAACCGAACATCCGAATATATTGCAGAAATGCAGCGTGGTGTCAATGGCACGAGATCACTTTCCCCGGCGCGGCGGCCATCGCGGGGCTGAGGAAGGGGATGCCGAGATCGAGCCCGCGAAGGATGAGCAGCAGGCCAATGGCGATCGTGAGCACGGGGATGGCGCGGCGCAGGCGGGCGCGGGCGGGAAAGGTGAGGCGGTTGCCGGTGTGTTGCAACGTGAGCAGGAGAGGCAGCGTTCCGAGGCCAAAGCAGGTCATGAAGCCGGCGGATTCGTAGACACGCGTTCGCGTGAGGGCGCCGGCAATCGCTAGATACACCATGCCACAGGGCAAAAGACCATTAGCCATTCCCAACAAAAAGAATTTCGCGCGGCCCGGCGCGGTCCAAAGTCGTGTGATCGTGCGCTGCATGGACACCAGGCCGAACGGACGAAACCTACCGAGCAAAGCTAGCGCGATGATCGCCACCCCCAGCAGGATCGAGAACTGCTGCTGCCAGCCGGCCAGATACACTCCACGGCCAAATAACCCAAAGATGATGCCGGCAAGCGTATACACCAGGATGCGGCCGCCGTGATACATGCCCCATGCCCTCGCCCGCCGCACGGGTCTCAGGTCGCGGGTCGGCAAGGCCAGCGCCAGCGGTCCGCACATGCCCACGCAATGCAGGCTGCTTACGAGACCGAGAAAGAATGCAGATGTCCAGGCTTGAAACATTATGGTACGATAAACGACTGTTCGGAAAAATAACCGATCCCTGCGGCGGTCCAGGCGATCTTAACGGTATAATGCCCCGACCGCAGATCCGCCACCGCGATGTCTTCACGCCCACCGTGCTCTATGGACAACGGCAGATGGCGATCCCGCGCCGCATCGGACGGACAATAGAATTCGATATTCCCCCGCACCTGCCGGTCGCGCATCTCCGGCGGCAGTTGAATGCAGATTGTCCCAGCCGTAATAGTCAGCCCGACCTTGCCGGAAAGGGCGTTAGCCTGACGTGTGCCGTCGATCACCTGCTGGTAGGCCAGCTCGTCCTTGTAATAGTGTTCGGACACGAGGTTGACGGGTGTTTGCATACAGCGGTAGACCATATAGGAGATGCCGCTGCCAAAGACGACGAAAACAAGTAAGAGTTTATTTCCCCAGTTCATAACCTTAAATTTATTTATTCTGAATCGGGTTGCGGCCCGAGAAAATTGGTCCGGATGACGTCGAGCTTATTGTTTCCTTCGTACAAAGCGATATGCAATACGGTCTTCCGCGAGCGGATCGCTTGTTTCGGCAGGATCACGAAAAAATTGCCGCTGCCTTCCTCCTCCTTGCGGACGGGGATCACATTGCCGCCTATGATCTGTATGGAACCGGCGGCATCCTCCAGCCGCAACTGCAATGGCACCTGCCGGATCGTTTTGTTGGCGATCTTGATGGTATAGAGATTCGAGATGCTGTCGGTCCCGCGCTCCTGATAAAGCATACCCGGCGTCCGCATAATGGTGGCGTCGACCTCCTTGCGGCTGACCAGCAACGCGGCAAGGATCACGACCAACACGCCGAGCAGTCCCGAGTAGAGCTTCATGCGCATGGTATACTGCAAGGGCTCATGGTTGGCGATGCCATTCTCGGAAGCATAGCGGATCAGGCCTTTGAGCCTGCCGGTTTTTTCCATCATATGATCGCAGGCATCGATACACGCGGTGCAGCCAACGCACTCCATCTGCGTACCGTTGCGGATATCGATCCCCGTGGGGCATACTTTAACGCATTGAAAGCAGTCGATGCAATCGCCCAATCCGCTGTCCTTTTGCTTCGTGAACCTACCGCGCGGTTCACCTCTTTTGTGGTCATAGGCCACGATCATCGAATTCCGGTCCAGCAGAACGCTTTGCAGTCGACCATAAGGGCAGACGACGGTACAGGCCTGTTCGCGGAAGAAGGCATAGACGCCGTAGAACACGCCCGAGAAGATAAGTATGGCGGAGAGGCCGCCAAGATGCTGACTTAGCGGTTCGGTAATGATTCGCCCCAGTTCCCGTACGCCGATGATATAGGCAAGGAAATTATTGGCAATGATAAAGCTCAACAAAAAAAAGACGACGTGCTTTAACGCAACCCGGAATCGCCAGCCGGCCGTCCGGGTGCCGTTGCGGGCCAGTCGTTGTTTGGCGGCGTCGCCGAGGATAACATATTCCACCTTACGGAAAAGCATCTCCATGAAGATGGTCTGGGGGCACACCCAGCCGCAGAACAGCCGGCCGAAAGCCGCCGTGAACAGGATCACGAAAACGATAAAGGTCACCATCGTCAACCCGAAGATGAAGAAATCCTGCGGCCAGAAGACCTTGCCGAAAATAATAAACCGGGCGCCGGGGATGTTGAACAGGAACAGCGGCTGCCCATCCACATAGACAAAAGGCAGTGCGAAGAAGAGTATGAAAAAGCCGAGGCTGATATAGGTTCGAAGGCTATACCATTTGCCGCTGGGTTTTTGCGCGAAGACCCATTTGCGGCGGCCCCGGGCATCCACCGTTGCCAGGTGATCCCGAAAGGACTGGTCGGGAAGGTTAGGAGAGGTATCCATGGGCATCAGGGTTTGTAAACCGTTCCCTGCGGCGGCTTAGGGTTATCGGGATGGGTGCCGCCAAGGCTTTTCACATAGCTGGCGATCTGGGCGATCTGCCGTGGCGAGTAGTCGTCCTTCCAAGATTTCATTCCCTTATCGGGCCAGCCATATTTGATCGTGCGGAAGACATCGTTGATGCTGCCGCCATGCAGCCAGTATTCGTCGGTGAGGTTGGGGCCCACGCCGCCCTCGCCACTCTTACCATGACACGCGAAGCAGGTGCCTTGAAAAACGGCCTTTCCGGCAGCGAGGTCATCGGGTGAGGTCAGCAGCTTGACGGTATTTTCGTCGACGTTGTCGGCGGTCTTTTTGAGGTACTCGGCCTTGCGGATCTCGGCCTCGTGCACGGCAATGGCATATTCCTCGGCCGGCAGCGGAGCGGAGTGGGCTACGTGGTAACGCCATAGATAAACCACGGCGAAGATAATGGTGCAGTAGAAGCCATAAAGCCACCATGGCGGCAGCTTGTTGTCGAGTTCGCGGATGCCATCGTAGTCGTGACCCAGGTCGAGGTCCGCCTCCTGCTCCACGGGTTTGAACCGATTGAGGCGGGTCCATAGTGTGACCCTCGGCGTCTTCGATGCGGCGGGAATTGCGGCGCCGCCCCGCCGCCGCCATGACAAACCCAGCGTCACGCGAAGGTTATACAGCAGCGCCATGATGATGAATACTTCGAGGGCGATGACGCTTACGATCAGGTAGAATGCCGTGTCGGATATCCCATTTACGGCGGGTACGCTGAGGGCTGCGCCGACGCCGGCCAGGGTTTGATCGTGTGCAGTCGCCGGATGCCCGTCCGATGAATCGGAGTCGCCTGCGCCGGACTCCTTTGTCTTGTATTGGGCCGCACTCAGCAGCACATTGGCCAGCAGACTGATCGCGATACCCAGGATGAAGATCACCACGAGCATGATCACGACAAACGGATTATCTGTAGACGATGTCATATTGTTGAAGGTTAGTTTAAGGGAATATTGCTTATCTCCCGGATCATTTCCTTATCTGCTTTTAGCGCCCACACCAGCATGATGGCGAAGATCGTGGTGAAGAGTACCAGCGAGGACAGCCCATAGATGCTTACGCCGCTGATCTTTTCCAGGTAATTGATGAATTTCATGTTGATCTATTTTTTAATTTCCCATAACGGCATGGCCGTCGTTTGCCGCAGCCGTTTGTTCTTTTGGTGCCGCCTTGATATCCTTTCCCAGCCGTTGCAGATAAGCGATCAACGCGACGATCTCTTTGTTGGGGCCGGTAGAGATCTTGTCCGATTTTAAAGACGCCTTGATCGCCTGCTCCTGCGCCACCACGTCTTTATTGGCTCGTTGTGCATAGCCATCCGGGTATGGTACGCCAAGAGTTTGCATCGCCTTGATCATTTTATAGGTATGTACCGTGTCGATCTCGTGGTCGAAGAGCCATACATAAGAGGGCATTATCGACCCCGGCGACATCGAGCTCGGGTCCAGCAGGTGATTATAGTGCCAGCTGTCGGGATATTTCCCGCCTACCCGCGCCAGGTCCGGCCCGGTGCGTTTCGAGCCCCATTGGAAGGGGTGATCATAGACGAACTCTCCCGCTTTGGAGTACTCGCCATAGCGCGCCACTTCATCGCGGAAGGGACGGACCATCTGCGAGTGGCACAGGTAACAGCCTTCACGAACGTAGATATCGCGGCCATGGAGCTCGAGCGGCGTATAGGGCTTTACGCTGCTGATAGTAGGGATATTCGATTTGACCAGGAAGGTCGGGACCAGCTCGATGAGGCCGCCGATCGCTACGGCGATCAGGCTGAAGACCAGCATCTGCAAGGGCCGCCGCTCGATCCAGCGATGCCAGTATTGCCGGCCATGTGTCGCAGCGGTCTCGGGAAGCGGGGCTGCTTCCGCCGCCTCGTTGGCGACGAAGTTGCCGCCAAGGATCGTCTTGCGCAGGTTGTAGATCATGACGAAGACGCCGCTGATATAAAGCGCACCGCCGATACTGCGGGTGACATACATGGGGATCACGTGTGTAACGGTCTCGAGGAACTGGAACTTCAGCTGTCCTTCATCGGTGAATGATTTCCACATCATGCTCTGTGTGAAGCCGGCCCAGTAGAGGGGAACGGCATAGAGTACGATACCTATTGTACCCAGCCAGAAGTGGGTGCCGGCGAGTTTCTTGCTATGCAGCGGGGTATTCCACATCCGGGGGATCAGCCAGTAGAGTACGCCGAAGGTCAGGAAGCCGTTCCAGCCAAGGGCGCCGATGTGTACGTGCGCAATTGTCCAGTCCGTAAAATGCGAGATGGCGTTCACATTCTTGAGACTCAGCATCGGTCCTTCGAAGGTGGCCATGCCATAGCAGGTGATTGCCACCACGAGGAATTTCAGCACGGGGTCCTCGCGGACCTTGTCCCAGGCGCCGCGAAGGGTAAATAGTCCATTGAGCATACCACCCCAGCTGGGGGCGATGAGCATCACGGAGAAGACGACGCCAAGGGACTGGGCCCAGTCCGGCAATGCGGTGTACAATAGATGGTGCGGCCCCGCCCAGATATAGATAAAGATGAGTGCCCAGAAGTGGATGATCGAAAGGCGGTAGCTATAGATCGGCCGGTTAGCCGCTTTGGGCAGAAAATAGTACATGAGGCCCAGGTAGGGTGTCGTCAGGAAGAAGGCGACGGCGTTATGTCCATACCACCATTGCACCAGCGCATCCTGCACCCCGGCATACCAGCTATAGCTTTTCCACAGTGTCACCGGCAGCTCGATGGAGTTGACGATATGCAGCATCGCCACGGTAACCCAGGTCGCGATATAAAACCAGATGGCCACGTAGATATGTTTCTCGCGCCGTTTGAGCAGGGTACCGAACATATTGATGCCGAAGATCACCCAGACAACGGCGATGGCGATATCCAGCGGCCATTCCAGCTCGGCATATTCCTTGCCGCTGGTCTTGCCCGCCCAGAGCGTGATGGCGCCCACGAGGATGATGGCCTGCCAGCCCCAGAAATGCAACTTGCTCAGCGTATCGCTGTACATCCTCGTCTTGCACAGCCGTTGTAACGAATAGTAGACGCCCATGAAGATGCCGTTGCCGACGAAGGCGAATATCACCGCATTGGTATGGACGGGGCGCATCCGTCCAAAGGTAGTCGCGGGCATACCCAGGTTGAGGGCTGGGTAATACAGGCAGATGGATGCCCACAGCCCGGCGAGCATGCCGACGACGCCCCAGAAACATACCGCATAGGCGAAAAATTTAACCGTCTTGTTATCGTAATAGAACTTTTCTACTTGCATGGGTTTTTATTTCGAGGTTAGTTTAGCGTGATCGTTATCCGGCAACGAGGGCTGATCGTCGAAAAGGATGCGTCTCGGCGGCGAATAATCGTCGTCGTACTGTCTGTCGCCGACGCTCCAGAGAAAGGCGCCGAGAAAGATCAGGGCTACGGACAGGCTGGCGAGCAGCAATAAGATAATGACACTCATGGTATCGGGAATTAGTATGCAAAAATATTCCTGCCGGCTCCGCCGACGGATGAGTACGATCAACGACCGGAATGATCTTTATCATGCAACAGCAGCCGTGAGAGCACATTGCTGCTCCCGTAGGTCACCAGCAGGATCGACAGCGAGCTGGCGGGCATCAGGACCGCTGCCACGAGTGGCGAAAGGGCGCTATGCACGGCAAACCAAAGGCCGATGATATTGTACAGGATCGAGAGCACGAAGCTGGCGACGATGATCCGCCGGCCCGAACGGCAGAAGCGGATGAAAGCGGGAAGACGGGTGAGCTGGTCTGCCCGGAGGATGGCGTCGCTCGAAGGGGTGAAGTTGCCGCAGTCGGCGGCTATCGCAATGCCCACATCGCTTTGTCCGAGGGCGCCGGCGTCGTTAAGGCCGTCACCGACCATCATCACCTTCTCACCGCGGCGTTGCAGATGACGGATATATTGGGTCTTTTCGTGCGGTGACCGGTCGAAAAGCAGGTTCACGCCATCGCCCAGCAAGGCTTGCAGCCTGCGGCGTTCGTGCGAGTTGTCTCCTGAGAGGACAGTAAGTTTTTGATGCGGAGTAAGGTCGCTGACGAGCTTGTCGAGGCCCGTGCGAAAATTGCCGGAGAAGTGATAGGCGCCGAGGAAATGGCCGTCGCATGCGATATAGATCGCGGCGCCGGTGGCATCGGGCTGGCTTACCGCGCTTTGCGGCCGCACGAATGCCTGCGATCCATAAGTCCATCGTCGTCCGTCGATC
The DNA here is from genome assembly GCA_025934485.1 of Chitinophagaceae bacterium. Classification (GTDB taxonomy): domain Bacteria; phylum Bacteroidota; class Bacteroidia; order Chitinophagales; family Chitinophagaceae; genus Puia. The sequence goes on along the minus strand of JAICXX010000086.1, from coordinate 5,446 downwards.
AACGCATCTAGGCCTCCGCCGGGCCGTTCGATGAAGCTGCTGATATAAAGCAGCTCGGACGTTGGCCGCAGATGAGCCGCGAGCGCCCGGCTGAGGGGATGTGTCGACTGTGCGGCAAGGGTAGCGATGGACCAGCGGTCAAGCGTCGAAAGCTGATCCCCCTGCCAGCGAATCTCGGGTGCGCCGGTATCGGTAAGCGTACCGGTCTTGTCGAAGACGATATGCGTGGTACCCGCGATGTGCTCGATGGTTTCGGCATTGCGGAGATAAAAATGATTTTTTGCCATGATCCGCAGCAGGTTGCCGTTGGTGAAGGTGCTGGACAGCAGCAGGGCGCAGGGACAGGCCACGATAAGCACGGCTGTAACGGCATCCCAGGTCCTCGCCGGGTCGACGAGCTGCCAATAGAGGGCCGCCGAGGCGGCGACGGCAAAGACGATGATCGTAAAATAACGGCTGAGCGTATGGATAAATGAGGGTTTGCCTGGTGTATCAGGTGTTGTCTTCCCGGGCTGGCGGTTCCACAACTGCGTGAGATAGCTTTGCGCCACTTCCTTGAAAACGAGCAGCTCGATGGAAGCGCCCGTTTGCCGGCCGCCGGCATAGAGGATCTCCCCCAACTCCCGGCACACCGGAAGCGACTCGCCGGTCACAAAACTATAGTCGATAAGGGCGTCGCCACGGGTAAGGATACCGTCGGCGGGGATCAGCTCGCCGCTATGGATCAGCAGGGTGTCGCCGCAACGGACGTCAGGGAGGGCTGTGGAGACCTCGCGGGGCCCGGCAGCCGGGCCTGTGGAATCGACCGGGCCAGCCGGATCACCGGCTGTCGAGTATTCCAGCACCGTCACGGCCATGGGAAAATAGGCCGTATAATCGCGATCGAACGAAAGAGCCCGATACGTCCTGTCCTGCAGTACCCGACCAGCCAGCATAAAGAACACGATCCCGCTCATGGAATCGAAATACCCCGAACCGCCACCCGACATAACCTCCCATCCGCCGCGGAGAAAGGTCACCAGGACCGCCAGCGCAATGGGGGCATCGATATTCAGGAACTTTGACTTAAGCCCGCTCCAGGCCGAGAAAAAGAAGGGCTGTGCGCTATACAAAAGCACGGGTAACGCCAGCAAGAGGCTTAGGTATCGGAAGGCCTGCCGGAGCATCGGCTCCGATCCATCGATGCCCAGGTATTCTGGAAAGCTCAGCAGCATGATATTGCCGAAACAAAAACCGGCTACTCCCAGCCGGTAGATCAGGCGGCGATTGGGTTCGGACCGGGAACCACCCAGGTCGCGCATAGAGATATACGGTTCGTAACCGATGGCCGTCAGCAGCTCAGCCGCCTCCCGAAGCGAGATGCGATGGTGATCAAACGCCAGAAAAACGGTCCTGGCGGCGAAATCGACCCGGGAAGAGAGCACGCCGGGGTCCAGGCGATGGAGGTTTTCAAGGAGGTAAAGACAGGAGCTGCAATGGATCGCCGGAAGATAGAATGTCGCATGGGTCTGGTCCGCATCCCGAAAGCTTACCAAAGCATCGGCCATTTTCTCCTGATCGAGAAAAGCAAACTTATCCTTACGCACCGGGGTACGCCGGCTGACACCCGGATGCGTATTGAGCTCATAATAGGTACAGAGACCATTGCGGTCCAGCAACCGATAGACAAGCCGGCATCCTTCGCAGCAGAAATGACTTTCACCGAGGACGATCTTATCGTTAGGGCAGGGTTCGCCGCAGTGCCTGCAAAGGACGGCGGTATTGGTTTTCTCCATTCTGCAAGCTACTCCGGCCTTCAAAAAACCTTTATGACCGGTATCAGGTTAAAAACTGACTTTCCTCAGTTGCCCGGATGATCCTAATTCCGTAGTATTGTGTCCAGCTAAACTATCCTTTCATGCGCAGATTACTGGTAATCGATGATCACGATGATATCCGCGAAAATATTGCCGAGATCCTTACGCTCGCCGGCTACGAAGTGTTTACCGCCGAAAACGGCAAACGGGGCGTGGAAACGGCCTTAAAAGAGAACCCCGAGCTGGTGATCTGTGACATCATGATGCCCGAGCTCGACGGGTATGGCGTCTTGCACCTCCTGCGTAAAAACGAGGCAACGGTGAACACGCCCTTTATCTTCCTTACCGCCAAAACGGAGCGGACCGACTTCCGTAAAGGGATGGAGATGGGGGCGGACGACTATATTACCAAGCCCTTTGATGATATCGAGCTGTTGAATGCCATCGAGATCCGGCTGAAGAAATACGATATCCTGCAACAGAAATATGCGGGAGGCGAAAAAGGTGCCGGGGAGCTCATCAACGAGCTCAATGCCGCCGGCATGCTGGATTTAGACCCTCACAATTACGAGACCATCGAGCTTTCCAAAAAGCAACAGCTTTACCAGGAAGGCCGGAGGCCCAAATATGTCTATTATCTAATCAAAGGGAAGGTAAAGGGGTACCGGATCCACGAGGATGGCAAGGAATACATCACCAATCTCTATGCAGCGGGGGATTATATCGGCTACCTGCCGCTACTTGAGAACTCTGCATACGAAGACTCGGCCATAATGCTCGAAGATGCGGAGCTGGCGCAGATCCCCAAAGACGAATTTCTGAACGCCTTATATAAGGACATCCGCATCGCCACCAAATTCATCCGCCTGATCGCCCAAAACGTGCAGGAAAAAGAAGAACGGCTTCTCCAGCTGGCCTATGGCTCGCTGCGCAAGCGGGTGGCCAAGGCGCTCATCGATATCCATAAAAAATATGCCGGCGCCGCCACAGCGGCGGTGACGCTGGACATCTCCCGCGAAGACATTGCCCAATATGTCGGCACCGCCACCGAATCGTTGATCCGGACGCTGAGTGACTTCAAGTCGGAAAAGCTCATCGATATCCGCGACGGCAAGATCCGCATTTCCGACCTGCAGAAATTGGAAAATCTTTTGTATTAAATGAGGCTCGCCTGCCCGGAGGCGAGCGGGGTTAAAGCCCCGCTGCAGGCTCCGGCCGGGGTTCGGGATGCGATGGTACGGCGGCATGATGATACCGCGCATAGAATGCCCGGTCGAGCCACTCGCGATGTTCGGGATGGGCGATGCTCACGAGCGCCGCTGCGCGTTGTTTCAGGTTCTTTCCGAAGAGGTTCACCTTCCCATATTCGGTGACCACCCAATGTACATGTCCACGGGTGGTAACCACGCCGGCGCCCTCTTTTAAGAAGGGTACGATCCTCGACAGGCCGGTGGAGGTCACGGAAGGCATCGCGATGATGGGCAGCCCGCCTTCGGAAAGGGAAGCGCCATGGATAAAATCCATCTGTCCGCCGATGCCGGAATATTGATAGCTGCCCATGGAATCGGCACACACCTGGCCCGTGAGATCGATCTCGATGGCGCTGTTGACGGCCGCCACGCGCGGGTTCTGCCGGATGACGGCGGTATCGTTCACATAGCCGATATCCATTACCCTGATCTCGGGATTGTCGTCGACGAAATCGAACAGCCGCTTGGTGCCGTTGACAAACGAAGTGACCGATTTGCCCCTATTGAGCTTTTTCCGGCTGTTATTGATCACCCCCGCTTCGATGAGCCCGATGACACCATCGGAGAACATCTCAGTGTGCAGGCCGAGGTTTTTATGATCGTACAGGTTCTTCAGTACCTGGTCCGGTATATGTCCGATACCCATTTGCAGGGTCGCCGCGTCCGGTATCAGCGAGGCGACATTTTCGCCGATACGCTCTACGATCGGCGTTGCCTCGCCGCCGTAGTTGACCTCGGGCAAGGCCATGTCCTGCCACACCAGCGCATCGATATCGGAGACATGAACGAAGCCATCGCCATGGGTACGCGGCATCTGCGGGTTAACTAGTGCGATGATATAGCGCGCGCAATCCACTGCGGCACGGGCAATATCCACGCTTGTACCCAAAGTGCAAAAGCCGTGTTTGTCGGGCGGCGAGACCTGGATCATCGCGACGTCGATCGGCAGGATATTTCGCCTAAAGAGTTGGGGGATCTGGCTGAGGAAGATCGGGACATAGTCGCCGTCGACACTGTTTGCGATCTTTCGGTTGCACGCGGATACGAATAAGGAGTTGACGAAAAAGCTTTCGCGCCAAAGCGGGTTTTCGAAGTCCAGGTTGCCCATAAGGGTAATGCTCACGAGCTCCACGTGATGAAGCTCGTTGTACCGCCGCTGCAGGGCCTTGACCAACGGCACAGGTGTAGCTGCGCTGCCATGAACAAATACACGGTCGCCGGTTTTAATGACGCTGACGGCTTCTTCGGCGGAGATATAGCTAATAACAGACATCGGAATGATTTTTTGTAAAAGTAGGCAGCCATGGTTTCATGGTCGCTGACGACAGTCATTGCCGGCCTTGATAAAGATCATGGCCGCGGGCACGGCTTGGGTGTAGTTTAGCAGAAACATTTCCACTATGCGATCCATCGTAGTCCCTGTAAATTTCGCCCCCAACGCTGCCAATGCGGCGCGGTATGCGGCTGATATAGCCCTTGCCATCGGGGCGAATCTCCATCTTATCTATGTCATGCAAATCCCCGCCAGCGTGTCGGAAGTGCCTTTGCCGGAATCCGTATTCGACACCATGCGGGACAGCGGATATGAACTGTTGACCGATTTTCAGACCAAGCTCACCAAACGTACAGGCGGGAAGGTCGGCGTCGTCACAGACCTGGAGATCGGCGGTACGGAAGCCAAGATCGAAAGTTACTGTAAACAGATAAAGCCATTCATGGTGATCATGGGCGCCTCGGGGGATACCCTTGCGAATGTGATCAATGGCAGTACCACCGTCCGGGCGATCCGGCACCTCCCCTATCCTGTGCTGGTGATCCCCGGAGACGCGAAATTCGAGGCGATCAAAAAGATCGTCGTCGCCTGCGACAAAGAAGATATCGATAGCGGCATGCCCGACAATATGACTTTTCTCAAAGAACTCAGCGAGCTTTTGAAGGCCCGGCTCGTCGTGGTACATGTGCTTACCGATAGCGAGGAAAGTTCCGCGGAGGCCATCGAAGAATACAATGTCTGGAAAAAAGGGGTAGCGGCCTTCCATCCCGAGATGCATTTTGTCCGTCGTCCCAGGGTAGAAGATGGGATCAACGACTATCTGGCTTCCCACGAAGCGGACTGGCTGATGGTTTTTCCGAAGAGTCATAGTGTGCTGGAATTCCATAAAAGCCGTACCAGGCAGATCGTTCAGTCCTGCACGGTGCCGGTGATGAGCTTACATGAATAAGATCCATGGAGTTTGCTTTTTTTATACGATAAGGTTCAATAGAGTAGGAGGCGCAGGGTTAACCCCTGCGCCGTCCCCTCTGACCACCGTACGTACGGGTCCGTATACGGCGGCACATCAGAATAGAACGTTTTGAAGGGTGCCTAACTCCTTGAGAGGTAGGTACCCTTCTCTTTTT
>JAICXX010000168.1 GCA_025934485.1 Chitinophagaceae bacterium | reverse complement strand
TAGTTTCACAATCGAAAATATGATCGGTGTATTCTGCGGCCCTAATGCGAACCCCGCACTTAAACAACCATAAACAACCTATGCCGGATTTAAAACAGTTTCGGGACGAGCTGGACAAGTTATGTGACGTTGGAAAAGACGCGGCCGAACGCTGCACTAATACCACACAACTTCTAAAGGCGGCCGACAAGCTCATCAACGAGAACGCCGCGCTCCAAAAACTCTTAAAGACCGAAAACTGGCAGTCCCGCCTCTCCGGCGACACCCGGATCATGGAGGGCGTAGAAGCGCGGCCCGTTGTCGACCTGGTCCAGCAGGGGGGCAGCATGCTCGGCATCGGCCTGCTCGGTTATACCTATGTGATGGAAAGGGCCGGCGTCCGTTTCCGCAGCATGGCGGGTACCAGCGCCGGCGCCATCAACACCATGCTCCTGGCGGCGTTGCCGGAAGAGATCTACAGGCAGCCATCCCCCTTTAGGGATGATAATGAAAATGCCGTCAAATCCGAATTCCTCGCTTACGCGGTAGCCAACAAAAATTTCGCCGATTTCCTTGACCGCAAGGGCACCCTAGGCAAATTAGAGCAATGGATGCTTAAAAAGATCCACACCGCCGACAAATGGTTTCCCTGGTTCTGCATCGGCTTGCCACTGGCGCTGCTAGTAGCCTCTTATTTCTTCTACAATCTGCTTGACAACCTCATCTATAACACCCCGAACGGTCTGACCGAAAAGGAGGTCGATCACTACAATTTCCTTTTGGGCACGGCCGGCGCCTGTGGTGTCTCGCTTCTTTTGGTGATGTTGCTGGTGGCGCTTTTTCGCCGGACCATGGGTTTTAATAGTGGCGATACACCCTACAACTGGATGAAAAGCATACTCGCAACCGATTTCGTCGGCATTCACACGACCAAACAACTGCGGGAAAAACGGAAAAACGAATCCCAACCCGTGACCATCGGCGCAACGCCAAAACCCATAGACGGTCAAAGCAGGCTGGTGGTGATAACCGCCAATCTCACACACAACCGCATTGTCAAATTTCCGGAACAAACTGTCGACTACTGGGATCTGGAGCATGCGGACGAAGTGTGTCCCGCCGCGTATGTCCGCGCCTCGATGTCGCTGCCCTTTATATTTTATGCGATGACCCCGGCCGATCGCTATGTGTTTGGCCAGTCACCCAATTGTACCAGTGCAGATACGGTTCGTTTGTTGGCGCGCTTCGTGGATGGGGGCATGCTTTCGAATTTTCCGATCCGCGAATTCCATGTTCCGCCACCGGAACTGCCGGCCTATCCCACCTTCGGTGTGCTGTTAGGTATTCCCAAACCCGACCCAGCCGCCGAACCCGAAAAAGACCGAAGCGCAGCCCTCCGAAATTTCAACAAACTATCGGTGCTGAAATTCATCCTCTCCTTTATTTCCACGTTCCGCAATTTCTATGACACCGATTTTCTCGAAGGCCACCCCGAGCTAAAGATGCTGACGCGGCCTGTGGACACCCGGGAATTTAATTCGCTGGATTTCGGGATGCCGCTGAAAACGAAGGTCGAGTTGTTCTGCAAAGGGGCCCAAACCGCCATCGAGCAGCTAACTAGCTTCGACTGGGCTGCCTATCTCGCATTAAGAATAAAAATAAACAATAAGAAATGAAAAGGATCTGGATCGCCTGGATCGCCAGTGTGCTTTTATTCAGCATAGCCAGCTTCGTGAATGCGCGAATCTTCGCCGTCCACAATATCCTCAATATCGAATTCGCCCGAACAAACGAAACGCTGGGCGACTGTATCCAGGAGATCTCCCAATACGCGCCGGACCCCTACCATCGGCTATTTCTCAATACGGTCGTCGACTACGGGTATCTCCTTGCCTACACCCTCGTGATCATTTTCTCCGTCATCATAACCCTGGATGCGCTTCAGTTAAAGCCGGGCAAATGGATCTATGCATTTTGCGTCCTGCCCGGTCTCATGGATTCGATCGAAAATGCCTATCTGATCGCCACGGCAGTCAAAGGACAACCGGCGATCTCCTGGTTCTATGTCACTGTCGTCCGAATCAAATGGGCTGCCGCGATCCCTTTTTATCTGCTTTTTGTGGTGGTCCTTATCTATGGCCTGATCCTTTTATTCCGCGCCAACCAGACGAGCCCGGCACCTGGAGGACCGGCAATGGGAATGTGACTCGCACGGAACCTATTTGGAGAATGCCTTGATCGCATTGATGAGCCCACTCACCGCACCGGGTATCGCCCCGGGATCGGTCTCTACCCCGATGATCGCCACCGCGAGATTCACGGCCGCTCCGGCTGCATTGATGACCTTTTGCACATCGGTCAAATGCTCGATATCCGTATCGATGTTTGCCGTGATCTTGTTCAGACCGGTCACCGCACCCGCGGCATCGTCCAGCGAAACGGACAGCGCAGCCCCTGAAATCGTTGCGACATCGGCAAAGATCTTATCGCGCAACGCCCCCAGGCTGGTTATCTGCGCCGGCTGGAGCTTTACCGGTGGAGAATCGAGATAGTCGTCGATGGCTTCACCGATCGCCAGGAGATTCGAAGCGATGGAATTCAGCTGGTCTGCGGTTAAAACGGGCATAGTGTAGGTTTTACTTGGATGAGCGCTGAGTAAGCGCATTGAATTCGGATTGATGATCTTTAAGCGCGCTGGCAAAACCGGTGAGTTTCTTCTTTACTTCTTTGGATCGCAGGTCATCGACATGCGAAAGGATATACGCATGACCCGCCGCTATCACGTCGAGCGAGAGCCGATAACTATCCAGCCGCCGCTCCCGGTTATCGATGTCTTCGGTCACCCGGAAATACTCATCGAGCGCTTGTTTTCGTTCAAAGCGCGACCGGCTATATTTTACCAGCGAGTCGTACACATGATCCTTCAAATAGCGTTGCTCGAGCGAAAGGAAGTTGCGAACATCGACCAGGCTGCTTTTCATATCCCTGATCAACCGCTGGACAAACGGATCCGACTCTACCACATATTGTTTGATATGGCGAAGGCGATAACTGTTGGAAATGAATTCCCCGAGTTTCCCTGCAATGGCGCTGACAGCGCCGATGGTTCCGGGCGAGATCTTTGTCGTATCGAGGATCGCGCCTGATGATAGCGAGGTCGACACGGTGTCGAGCGAATAGTCTACCAGGCTGTCGGCCGAAAGTTTTGCCAGCGCGGCAAAATAGCCGTGGAGGGCCGTATAGATCCGCCGCAAGAGCGTATCTTTCTGTTTAGCCACGGAAAAACTAAACGGGAAAAGTGCCGAACTCGTTAAGGTATCTATTTTAAGCCCGACGGAAGAATCGCTGTAATCCTTATAGGCCAGGATCCGGCAGTCGTCGAGATAAATGTCCGTAAGGGAAGTGTTGAAGGCGTCGAAGTCCTGTAGATTGGCACTTGCCTGCGAGGAGACTTCATTTACTGCCTGCAGCGGCTTACAACCGGCGAGACCCAGACCCGCCAAAAGCACCAGCGCCGTTAGAATAGGTTTGTTTATAGGCATGAGTACAAATTAATTCATTTTCGCGGTCAAATAGCATTTTTATATTGTTCTCAGTTCGCCTTCAAGGACCTTGTAAATTTAAGTCTCTCCTGATCCTCACGGTCATGAATCGAAGGGATGTTGATGCCGATGCACAACCGGAAAACGAGGGTACTGGCGGTGTTGTTGCGGATGGTGCGATAGAGGTTGACGTCGGAAAATCCGCCGGTGGTGTCCACGCTTATCCGGGGGTTAAGCAAAACCGAATAGCCTACCTGGAATTTGACATAAAACAATTGCGGGATATGCGGATTGTAGAAATTTTGATTCGCATCGGCCTGCTCGGCGGACAAGGCCTTATAGCTTCTTTCATATTTATCGGATTGATATTTTGCTTTAAATGGCCACCAGACAAACCCCACAAAAGGCGTGATATAACTGTGCCAGCCCACTGTGACATATTCGGTGCCCTGGGTGTTGGTGCTCTGCTTCAACCCCTGGCTGAATTGAAGACCCGAGTACAGATTTGTACGATGACTCTTGTTGCGAAACACCAGCCAGTCGAGGCCCAAATTGATCTTTGTCCCCTGATAGGGCGCGAACGCAAACCCAAAGCTGACCTCTTTGCTGGCATTTTTTGTCGAATTCAACCAACTGAACCTGTCCGAAAAGGTAACTTCTGTGGCGCCAAAAAGTGAATTCCCGCCACCGTGGGCGACATTCGTATAAGGTGCGATGGCCAGGCTAAAGCTGTATTTCCGGTATCTATAGAGCGCTTCCTGGTTGACAGAATCCGTGAACTGCTTGTCTCTTGCTGAATCGGTAAGCCGTTTGCCGGCCGGTTGTTGGGCAAAAGCCTGGAAGACCATCAAACAACCGATGAGAAAGATGAATGCGTTTCGCATGTAGTTAGAGTTTACAGATGATCTTTAGGCCCAGGATCGGGCCGCAAAAAGAGAGCGCGTAAATGTTTTGTGTCAGATGATGACCCGGCTGGCCATTCTTTGTCACGTCCGTGCCCGAGTGAAGATACTCGGCCATAAGCCTGCAGCCGATGGTAAGGGCGATGTGCCGAAAGAACCCTTTTGGCTGAGGAGAAAAGGCTAACGGGACGCCTACTGCGAGATTAGAGGCTACAATGGCTCCCCAGCCGCTTCGCGGGTTAGGAAGTTGATACCGGTTGTCGTTGGCTGCGATGAGGGTGTCACCTTGCCACCTGATGGTATCCTGTATCTTGGCCACGGAGGCAAAGAGGCCGGCCTGGGCGTTCCAAAGAAAGATCAGCCGAAGATTTTTATAGTTGCGAAAGGTGAGGCTGGGAGATAGATTTTTGTCCAGCATGCAGGTGAGCTCGGTGCCGCCATTAGTGTATTTATAGAAGGCGGTGCCCGAAGCCGGCGCTTGCAATTTGTCATGGGTGATCCCGGTGATGAGCCGCACGTTATGAAAAAAATTGTTGGTGTCTAAGTGATCAAAGAAGCATATCCGCCAGCTACCATAGTAACAGCCGGCTTCATCCGTTATGGCGCTTCCGATCAACGGGTTCTGACCGGGCAGCAGGGCGTAGAATTTGGGTCTCGGGCTATAATCTTTGGCCACCCCGTCGAGCCTATACGGGCGGCTTATCTGGGTGATATAAATGGGGTTCATTAAAATATCCCAGTCAAAAAAGAATAATTGTTCATGGAGCTCGTGTTCCGGGGGAATGTAGTTCAGGTCTTCCGCCCGGATGCGGTCCGATGCGGGCGCGGCGGCGGGTACCTTCTGAGCCTGTGCATCTATTGCCATCAGGCAAAGCATTGCGACCAGGATCGGATGGGTTGGCTTAAATAAGGGGAACATGTTTAGGTTTAGGGGTTTTGGGAATCCGGTAGGAAATTAATTCAAACGGCGATGGCAAAATCAGGTGTTTTTCCCGTTCTTTTGGTGGGCCAGAGTTTTTATATTAGGATGGAAAATCTTTCACATGAAGGTTGCCTATCTCTTGCTATTGGGGCTTGCCGCCTGTCATCCGCGGATCTACTTTTACGATGTGTCCGCGCGAGACCTCGGGTTGACCGATAGTTATAGCGTAAGCTGGTCGGCCAGCGGCTCCATTTATCTTACGGTGCATGATACCACCATGCCCTATACGACCGGACCGGGTGTTCCGCCGGTGGTGTTGCTGGTGAGCCGGGACGGAAGATCGGATACGGTGCTGTTGCGGGGCGCGGATACACTGCGGCTTCCGGAAGAGGGCAGCCTGTCTATCCGCAACCTGGTGGATGTGGACAGCACGCCGCGTTTTCGCTATATGAAGCTGGTGGCGCACAAATATCATAAGGACAGTACGCGGGAAACGCAGATCGCGTTTTTTCGCGCCGAGGCGGTTGGTCCGGTGGCTTTTAGAGCCCTACCGAGCGGCGACAGCCTGGTTGCGGAGGGGAATTACAGCGCCCAACGCTGGGGAGCGCTTTATCGCATCCTGGCCGTGTCCAACGATATGGGCAGCGGCGATACCGCTGTACTGGCGCGCGACGTAGTGGTGTCGCATGCAGGCATTAGCGTCATCCTGCATCCTGGCGATGCGCCGAGCTTTGTTTTCAGAGATACGCCTATCGACGGTTGGTGGAGCATTCGTTCGCAGATTATGGCGGAGGAGAAGCTGGGGAAGAAGGAGCCGAGCATTTTGCATATCCGGATCATTGTTAAACACCTATAATATGGCCATAGAAAATATCAAGACGGTTGTCCTGATGATGTTTGAGAACAGATCCTTCGACAACATGCTGGGGCATTTGAGTTTCGAGGGATTACAGCCGCAGGCAGACGGATTGACGCCGCCGCTGAACCGGGACGCGTATGCCAACGTGCAAGGCGGCGGAATGTTTTTTCCCTTTCAACGCGCCGTGGATGAACAGCTACAGTTCGACCTGCCGCATGAATATAATTTTGTCGCCACGCAGCTGAGCCCGGACCCTGGCGGCCCGCGGATGGTGGGTTTTGTAGAAGCGTATGCGGAGTCTACCGGGACAGAGCCCAACATGTTATGCGACCCCATGTGTTTTTTTGGTTCAAAGCAGGTCCTCATCACGAGTTTTCTCGCGCAGACCTTTACGACCTGCGACCGCTGGTTCTGTCCGCTGCCGACGAGCACGCAACCCAACCGGACCGTGGCGTTTTGCGGGCAGAGCGAGATCTATCAAACCAAATTTCAGGATATTCCCAATACGGGGGATATGTTCGCGTGGATGCATGCCAACAACATCGACTACCGGGTTTATTCCGACGGGCTCACCTTTTTCTCGTTGTATGTGGGGTTGTGGCCCACCATCTTTACAAGTGGAAGGTGGCGTCCTTATGAGACCCTTGCGGCGGATCTTAACGGGCCGAATCCACCGCAGGTGATCATCGTAGAACCGAGCTTCCAGGATGGGCCGCATATCGGGCCGGATCATGCGAATGATAATCATCCACCTCTTGCGGTGGGTTGGGGCGAGGATCTTTTGCGGAGGACTTACCAGGCGCTGAGCACGAGCCCCGTGTGGGATAATAGCCTGATGGTGGTGTATTATGACGAGCATGGCGGTTTTTATGATCATGTGGCGCCGCCGCCCTTTGACCAGGCGGGCACAGGCAATGCGATGCCGCCCGGCACTCCCGCTGCACCGGTGCCTTATAATACGCTTGGCCCGAGGATACCCGCCATGCTGATCTCGCCCTGGGTCGCGCCGCGTACGGTCGTTAAAGATCAATACGATCACACCTCCGTTTTGCAATTCCTTGCCGAACGTTTTACACCCGGCAGACCTTTTTCCGACAATGTCGCCAGGCGGGCCGCACAGGGGATCAAGAGTCTGTCGACCGCTTTGACTGCTACGGCTTCCCATCTTACCGCGCCGGCGCCGCCAAGTGACCCCATCGCCTTTTCTTATGCCCGCATCGGTGACAATATCGCTACGCCACCCGATAGTGCGATGGGGCAGGCTTTTGAAGGGGCGGCGCTGAAAATGCTGGCGGAACATCCTGCAGAGGCGGAGAAGCTTTATCCTTCGCTAGGGCTGTGGAAGACGGCGATCGACCAGGCCAGGGCGCATAACAGTTCGACAGCTGTTTCGGGAACGTAAATTTTTATTTCGAATGAAAAGAAAACAATTTATCCGGCTTGGCCTGCTGGCGCCTTTGGGCGGGTTCCTGCATTTGCCCGCGGCTCGTGGGGCGGTGGCTCGTGCGGCCGGCATCGCGACTGGCCAGATGGGTGCGGCGCCGCTGCACATCGGCGACTTCGAATTTCCTATCGTGGACCTGCATTGTCATCCCTCGTTGAAGATGTATCTCTGGCAGGAACATCTTTGGGGTAGGCATTGTCCGCGCCCGGGCTCTAACCCCATCGCTATGCAGCTGGATACGCGCGAGCTGGGACATGGCTATGTAAAAGGCATGCTGGGTGCGCATTACCTCGTAGAGGCCGCTGCCGTACAGCAATGGGACCTGCTTAAAAAACTCTATCCGTGGATCCAACGGCTATGGCGGCCGCTGACGCACAAGATCGAGCATGAAGACGCATCGAATTTTACGCAGATCAATATCATGATCGACACACTGGAAAACCAGGTGTGGCTTGTCAATCAGCGTCAGAGCAACATCGAGTTCGTCATCGCCCGCAGCTTTACCGAATTCAAAGCCATCGCCGATGCGCCGGGAAAGATCGCTATTGCGCATGCCATCGAGGGCGGGCACGCGCTGGGCCGGAAAATCCCCGTGAGTGATAAGCGAACACAGCTCTACCGGGCTCGTCCTGCCCGCCAGCATAAATTCGCGGTGCCTGCGGGACAACCCGACGCCTATCCTTATATCCGCAACCTGGAAGCGCTCCATGCCCGCGGCGTGTGTCTGATGACGATCGCGCATCTTTTTCCCAATGACCTGGCTTATCCGTGCGAGGGGATATCGGCGGATGAGAAAAAAAACATCGGTTTTGCCTGGAACTATGATCCGGTCGCGAGCAATATCGGGTTAACGGAGGTGGGCAAGGCCGTCGTGCGACGCATGCTGGAGATCGGAATGGTTGTCGATCTTACGCATAGCACTCCGGCCTGCAGGAAGGATGTGTTTGTGATTGTCGACGAGGTCAATGCGGATCGGCAGGCCAAGGGATTGCCGCCGAGACCGGTAGCCTTTACGCATGTGGGTTTGCAAGCCATTTTCCAAAAATACGATCATCGCCAGGAGCTACAGAATTACCGGTTTTATGATATCGATCGGGACGAGATCAAGGCTATCTGCAAGTGTAATGGGATCATCGGCGTCATCCCGGAGAATTTCTGGCTGGTGGGCGCGGACAAAAAGGTCCAGGGCGCGGATATCGAACCCGGGGACTATAGCGTGGGTATTGGGTATATCATAGAGACCATGGTGGCCATCAATGCCCTTACCGATGCCAGGGATTTCTCCAATATCGGCATCGGAACCGATTTTGATGGATTGGCGGATGCGCCTAATGATCTGTATGTACCCAGGATGCTGGGCGGATTGATCAACGCGATCCGGGCTATACCGGGTATTACGGATGCGCAGGTGCGTGGGATCACCAGCGGGAATGCTTACCGGGTGTTGGAGCATGGGTGGGGTTGATCCACTTTAACGATCCCACTGATCTCGGCCGGCAACAAGGCAACTATGAATTTTAACGGTTTTTGGACCTAGACGGTTTCCGTAAATTATGACTTATGAATGCATCCCACGACATGCCGCTAATAGTAGCGTCTGACGCCGGCCGGACCGCAGGGACGGTTAAAGTGAATAACGCCGTTATCCTCGGATTGATCGGTTTCTTCGCGGCTTTGTTCCTGTTGTTTATTTTTGAACCGGGTATACGGTTTAACAAGACTGCCCATGTTTTCACGGGATACCTATTCAGTATGATGGCGGCGCTTTGCTGTTGGTATTTTCTCGGGCAAATCGCCAGCGAAGGATTTAGTATCGGCAAGATTAAAATCAAGGCGGCAAACGGAAGTTTTTTAGTGCTTTGCATTTGTCGATAAAATAAGAAAGCGAGAACCGTCCCAGCTTTTTATAGAGATTACGCTTGTCGATTCAAGCAATAGTCTTGCCGATCAGGTAGGGTCGGCCAAAGGGATCTTTAGTATCACAAATATCCAGTATGGCAACGAGCGGCCGCAGTCAACTTTTGAGTTGAACCCCGGATTCGAGGTCACGGAGCCGGCGGAATTCTCAATAATGTTGATCGCCCTGGAAGTGCGATCTTATTTGCATCCTGAGTTACCCGGAGAGAAGGCAATGACGAAGACCAACCTTGCCATTACCCCTCCCTATGCACCTCATGAAATGGATTCGTTAGCCGTTCGGTTGTCTCGCGGCATTGGCGCCAACGATCTCTGGCAGTTGGGAAAAGCAATGTCGATATACGACTATTGCCGTAAACAGGTGGATTCCGCTTCATTTCTTAACCAGGAAGGGGCAGAGGTGATTCAAAAGCTCAATGAAGTTACTAACGCTTTGAGGGCGGATTCCGCAGCTATTATACCAGGATCTTTTCAAGGTGTTCGGAGCGGAACTCTTGACTCCTTGAGGGCCGAGCGGCAAAGGCTCCTGAATGTAGTGAGGGTTTATCGAAATACGATCAACGATTTGAACGAGGTGAAAGAACGGGTGTCGGCGTTGGTTAAAAGAAATTTCCTTTTATTCGACCAGTAATGATGCTGGTTTAGTATTAGCAGGGGACGGTAGGAACTATTCGCCTACCAACTATTTTTTACGGGCGCCGATGTAGGGAGGTAACTGCATCATATAAGTGCGTCTACGTACGGAATCTGCACCATGACGGCGGTGCCTTCGCCGGGGGAAGCGGATGTTGCCGGAGGCACCGGCGACAAGGAATGATCATGTACTTGCAGATGGTGCGAGTTTTGTTTCAAGGAGAAGTGAGTGGCGAAGATCGAACGGTGGGTGTGATGTATTTTTTTATAGCTTAGCCTTTTGCGTTCGCCTTTCTTTTACAATTTCGGGAACATATTTATTTTTGGCAGGACCCGACTCCAGTCCAAGTCTTTGGTATACCGAGCCGCCAATCCCGGGGATAACCTCTCCAGCCTGGTTAACTTCATTATCCTCGGCAAAGTATAAAAAGCTGAATTTTTCACTTATTGCTTTCGGGAACTCATTTTTAAGACTTTCTATAGCATTCCCCATTAAAACCGGTGATGCGATAAATATTCGCGAAGGATTTATCTTCTCAATTAAGTAAGTCAAATTTGTCCGGACGACACAAGAAGTGCTAATGATCGACTTACAAATAATTAAGACCTCGGTCGCTTCAGATGATTCAATATATGACTTTACAATTGGGGCAACAGGATACTGTCTATTATCAAACGGATCGTTTCGAAGATTCCAAAAGACAGCCAAACTCGGATGTACGCTACGGCTCTGCAGATCATCCAATATCCCCTTTGACAACCAATCGGCGTCTTCGGAGGAACATGCAAGTGTCACTCTCGTCCCATCGCCCAAGGCCTGGGTCCGCCAAATAAGACCGGATAAAGCCATGCCAAGCTCATAGAAACAGCTTTTATATTCCTGAATTCCAGTGGAGCCATCTACCAGTTTAGCCAATAGATCTCTAATCTGACCCGATTCAATTGCATATGAGGTTAGTTTTCTCATTATCAGGAGATTATAGTTTCAATATCGGTGAAAGTAGCGGGATGTTTTAAGAGTATCTCGGCTTCAATATTACGAAATTCCGCGGAACCGAGTACATGCGGAATATACCCCTGGTCTGTATTGGAAAAATGCCAGGCCAGGTAGCCGTTGACGATTTGATACCCGAACCCCGGGATTGCGTCGAGAATGCCTGCGACAGTAGGATCTAATGGGGGATGCAGACCGGGTCTTAAGAATGCCATCCCCCGGGATCTAACCATTTGAAGAATTTGATCAAGGGGTACATTTTGTCTATTTGTCATTGCCCAGGCGCCGACAAAATGCGACACCAACGATACAAGTTTGTCGGCGTCCGGAAATGCACATAGGCGTTCAGCGATCTCTTTGAAGGAAGTAACTGAGGCCAGCTGTTGAGTCATAGACCCTGCCCATGGGAAGTTTTCAATAGTGCAATAGCAACAAGATTTTTTACATAAAAGTCGTCAACGAACGCCGAAACCTGGGCTGATAAAGAAACTAACGTTGCCTGTGCCGGAAATTTATCTGCGAGTTTCATAATCTGGTAAATCGCATAACACAGCTCATAATCGTTACCTCGCTGGTTGATAGGTCCTCCTGCAAGTTTATGATCGAGATATCGTATTATTCGCAAGCTTTTTTTCATGTCCAGGGTTTTTTTAATATCCCATTTGACTGATTTATATTCCGGAATCGTTAGTTGATCGAAAAATATCGCGGTGCAAAAATAGCTGATGTTTTGATCCGAACTGGATCTAAATTAATCGATCATTCCCCGACCGAAGTAAGCCTGGAGCCGTTGGTGGGGATGGTGTATACGAACTGGGTTTTCCCCAACCAGCTGGGGGTGATGGTTAAATATAACAGCGAGCTGGCTCAAACGACGATGTTTTCGATGGCTACATAGCCATTTTTTGCCGAAGGTCTCAAGGCGATGTAAGCTACATGGATTTGACGATTCGGTTCACAGGTAGATTCTGAGCCCGATCGCAATTGGTCTCCGGGAAAGCCCAAATTGGTTGACTTAGGCGAAAATGGGTATTTTTCCCGGTGCGGACGGAAGGAGAAGTTCCTATCTTTTAAATATGAATACCCCTAACGGCTAAGCCGAAATCAATGCGCTTTTTGGGAATCCATCCAATGCCGATGGCTCTCCTAACCTTGCGTGGCAACACGCCAATATTGTTGCGGTGGCGCCTCCGGCCGGCTGGCAGCTTTATTACCAGAATAACGCCACGAGTCTTACCCGATTAAGGCGCTATCGATGCATCACTTGCTGATCGATAGCTTTCACACTGTGCTTAACCAGGTATGGGCTTATGCCTTGAATGCCATAGGCGGCAATCCTACGGACGATGCCATCCGCGCCTGGCTGCAGAATCTGCGGCTGGATATTACGGCCGGGTGCTTTAATTATCGTCCGAGCACAGGTGATCCCACCAAGCTTTCCCTTCATTCCTATGGTATAGCGCTAGACTGGGACCCGCTTCACAATCCACACCAGCGTCCGTTGACCAAGACGCTACCGGACTGGTGGTATATGATCTGGGCCCGGAACGGCTGGAGAGATGGGCGCCATTTCCCAACACCCGATCCCATGCATGTGCAATTTGCCACAGGCGCCTGATGGGACCTTTTCCACCGACAGCCTGCCTTACAAACTATGTGTGCTTTTTCATCTCATGGGAGTTGAGCCTGGACTAAAAATAGGAATGGATTTAAAAATTGCATAACTTGAAAATAAGAATCATTAAACC
>JAICXX010000289.1 GCA_025934485.1 Chitinophagaceae bacterium | reverse complement strand
TTTTTTCACTTACTTGCCGCCGCAACCGAAGGCGATACATCATCCCCCCTTGTTTTAGAGGACGACCAGTTTGCGTGACAGGACGCGAACCTCACCGGCTCTGGCGACCCGAAGGACATAAACCCCTTTGGCGAGCGAGGCCGGTATTTCAAGCATATCCACCTGCCCCTTAACATTCACTATCATCACCCGAAGTTCGTAACGATCCTGGGCTGCGGCTGCTACCCAGAAAAGCAGCTCCTGGTCCGAGAAGCCGGTAAGATCGACGACCGTTTTGGAGCACGCCGCACAAAACCTGCCCTGTCCTTCCGACGGCATCCTCTCCCAGCTTTCCTCGCATGGCCGGGCAATTCGCAATTCAAGCGTTTTTTCCTAAGCAAACATTTTTCTTAGAGATGTACGCCCCCGCCGAATTACATATATTTGTTTCAAACCATTTCCATGCTGGCTGCCACTCCATTACGAACCGCCGCGACAGCGCTCTGCGTCTGTCTCCTCGCAGCAACGGTTGCCGCCCAAAAAGGCTCCGCCACCGATCCCTATATCCTCAGCCCTACACCGTCGACCGTGGTTTGGGGCTACTACTGGTCCGAAGCCACCCCCGTATTACGTGTTCATACCGGTGACTATGTTACGGTGCGCACCGTGATCACCTCCAGCCCGGATCGGCTCGAAGCAGCAGGTGTCCCCGCCGACCAGGTAGAAAAAGAATTGCGCGACGTCCAAAGCATAAAAGACCGCGGCCCTGGCGGACACGTCCTCACCGGCCCCATCTATGTCGAAGAAGCGGAACCCGGCGATGTCCTGGAGGTGCGTTTCAATGCCATCGATCTCGCCATCCCCTATGGCTATAACGCCATCGGTCAGGCCGGCTTTCTCTCGGATGAAATCTTCGACCGGAAGATGCGCATCGTCCCGCTCGATGCTAAAAAGCTGCTCGGTCATTTTTCGGATGGCATCGAGATCCCGCTGCATCCCTTCTTCGGCAGTGTCGGCGTCGCACCGCCTAAAGAAGCGGGTCGCTGGAACAGTGCTCCGCCGTGGATCCACGCCGGCAATCTCGATAACAAAGAATTGGTTGCAGGAACCAGCTTGTTCATCCCCGTGCATGTCAAAGGCGCCCTTCTCGAGATCGGCGATGGCCATGCCGCCCAGGGTAATGGCGAGGTCGACATCACTGCCATCGAGACCTCGCTCATCGGCCATCTCCAGCTCATCGTCCATAAAGGCAAGACGCAGCACTGGCCACGCGCTGAAACGCCTACGCATTATATCGCGATGGGTATGGATCGGGATCTCAATGCAGCCACCCATATCGCCGTCCGCGAAATGATCGCCTGGCTCATGGAAGAAAAAAAGCTCACACAAGCGGATGCCTATATGCTTTGTAGCGTAGCTGCCGATGTGGATGTCACGCAGCTGGTCGATGGCAACGTCGGTGTACACGTGATGCTGCCCAAGTCGGTCTTCACGAAATAAGCACTATATTCACTGTAAATTCAAAACTAAACCGATGCTTCGCCACCTGTCCACCTGGTCCTTATCCATCGCGCTCGCAAGTTTGCTTTGCCTTTCCGGCACACGCGCGGTAGCCCAAACCGCCCCACTCGATAGTCTAATGCCCGTACGCGGCTTCTGTATCGGCGCCCCCCGGCCGGCCGGCGTCGACTCGTTCGTTCACTTCATTCACGATGCCCTCGGCCCGCGGAAGGTCAATACCCTTTTTATCCTCATCGACTACCACTATCAGTTCAAATCGCATCCCGAGCTCACGGATAGCTTCGCGCTTTCGTTGGCGGACGTCAAAAAGATCGTTCGCGCCTGCGCCCAGGAGAAGATCCGGATCATCCCCCAGATCAATATGCTCGGCCACCAGGGCTGGGAAGAACACCCCGGCAAGCTGCTCCAGGTCTATCCGCAGTTCGACGAGACCCCCTGGGTCAAGAACCCCGTGCACTATGTCTGGCCCAATGACGACAACCTGTATTGCCGCAGCTACTGCCCGCTGTATCCCGGCATACACGATATCCTCTTCGCCGTGATCGACGAAATCTGCGACGCCTTCGAATCCACCGCCTTTCACGCCGGCATGGATGAGGTGTTCTATCTCGGGGAAAGCAAATGTCCCCGCTGTGGCGGCCGCGACCCCGCGGTGCTGTTTGCCGGTGAAGTGCAAACCCTTCATGACCACCTGGCGTCTAAAGGCCGCGAGCTTTGGATCTGGGGCGACCGGCTCATCGACGGCAAGACCACCGGCATCGGCGAGTGGGAAGCAAGCTACAACAACACCTACCGCGCCGTCGACCTCATTCCCAAAGATGTCGTGATCTGCGACTGGCACTACGACCGGCCGGATCAAACCGCGCCCTACTTTGCGCTCAAAGGATTTCGGGTCATCACCTGTCCCTGGCGCATCGCCAGCAACGGCGTCGCCCAGGTCGACGATATGGTTCGTTATCGCAACGAGTCGACCTCCGAAATGAAACAGCGGTTCCTCGGCATCGTCGAGACCACGTGGATCAATTCCGAAGGCTTCATCAACGGTTACAACAACAATAACCCCGGCGCGGCTCCGGACCACAATGGTCATCCCGGATACGCCACTTCGATCGTGGATTGCTTCAAACAGGTCTTCCAACGCATCGACGTGCTGGGCCGGTAAGCGTGCAACAGGCCCACCTTTTTAGGATTCATTTAACGCGGGCATTCCGCCGAAGCATGCTATCTTATCGGCCATAAACTACCGGCCATGAACAGTTTGCTTATGCTGAAAACGCAACTCCGCGTGTCCATCCGCCATATCCGCAAGAACAAAACCTTCAGTCTTATCAATGTCCTGGGTCTTTCACTCGGCATCAGCATATGCGTGGTCATCTATCTGATCGTCCATTTCGAGCTTACATTCGACTCTTTTCATCCCGGTGGAAAAGACATCTACCGGATCATCAATCAAAGAAGCAGCGGGGAAGACGTCAACAAAGACGCCTCGCTGCCGCCCATAATGCCAGTGGCGGCCCGGCAGACGATACCCGGTCTGGAAGCCGTCGCCGGCTATTCCCGCTTTGAATCCCACATCGGCAGGCCTGGCATTGCGGGGCAATCCCCTAACACCAGGTCCACGATCATCACCGATGGGAACTATTTTTCCATCTTCCCGTATCATTGGCTGGCCGGCTCACCCCTTACCGCGCTCAATGCCCCCTTCCGCGTCGTACTCACGGCATCCAATGCCCGCAGCCTGTTTGGCAACATGCCTTTTCAGGCTATCTTAAGCCAGCCCCTGGTCTTCAATGATTCGCTAAAGGTCTTTGTCTCCGGTATCGTCGAAGACTGGTCGGGGACCACCGATTTCCCCTTCACGGCCTTTATCTCCCGGAGCACCGTCGGTGAGAGCTTTCTACGGAACAGCATCGATCTCGACCGGTGGGGTGATCTCCAATTTCCCTGGAATTCCTACGCCCTGGTGAAGCTAAACGCTGACGCGAGGCCGGACCAGGTTGCCGCGCAACTTTCTGCGCTCGCCCGTCAAAAACTTACCATGACTCCGGGATCAAAGCTTGCTTTTTCCTTGCAGCCATTGGCCGATGTTCATTTCGACCGGTCGGTGGGCAATGATGCGTCCAAAGTACACCGGCCGACCCTGTACGTCCTAATGGGCATCGCCGCCTTTATCCTGTTGCTGGCCGTAGTGAATTTCATCAATCTGTCGACCGCGATGTCCTTGCAACGGGCAAAAGAGATCGGCATCAGAAAAGTTCTGGGCAG
The DNA here is from genome assembly GCA_025934485.1 of Chitinophagaceae bacterium. Classification (GTDB taxonomy): domain Bacteria; phylum Bacteroidota; class Bacteroidia; order Chitinophagales; family Chitinophagaceae; genus Puia. The sequence continues at coordinate 2,117 of JAICXX010000289.1, read as the reverse complement.
TCTCCGTGCCGCGCTGATCCTGCAATTCCTGTTGGAAACGGCCCTCCTCACCGTCAGTGCCGTGGGAATCGCGCTCCTGCTGACAAAACCCGTGCTTTGGTTGTTCCACTCCATGCTTCCAAGGGGTATGGAGATGCATTGGTCGACTCCCGATCTTTGGTTCTTCCTCTTGTTCCTCACTGTGACGACCATTCTGCTGGGGGGCCTGTACCCGGCCCGCATGATCTCCTCCTGGCTGCCCGTACTTTGTCTCAAGGGATCGGGCACCCCGCGTGCCGGCGAGAAAGCCGTCCTGAGAAAAGCGTTGATCATCTTTCAATTCACCATCTCGCTGGTCTTTATCATCAGCACGCTGAGCATCGAACACCAGATCTCCTATATGCGCAACGAGGAGCTCGGTTTCTCTGCCGATGCCGTGGTGACCATCCAAACGGATATGCGGGATACCACCTATCGCTCCAAAGTGCTGGCCGGGAAGCTCCGGCAGATACCTGGTGTGCGGCTGGTCACCCGGCAGTCCTTCGATCCCATCACCGATTTCCATACAACGATGCCTGTCCAATACCGGGGCAAAAAGATCATCGACGTGAATGCAGCGCTGCAGCTCGCCGACTCGAATTTTATCCCCCTCTTTCAGATAAAGCTGCTCGCGGGAACCAACCTCCGGAACCGGGATAGTCTCGAGGAAGTCGTCATCAACGAAACCTTGTCCAAGGCCCTGGGTTTCGCCACGCCCCGCGACGCCATAGGCCAATTGCTCTGGCTTGGCGAGCGACCCATTCCCATCGTCGGCGTCGTCGCCGATTTCCACGAATACTCCTACCACGAAGCCATCCGGCCGGTCATCATCAGCCATATCTCCCAACCCGAAACCATGCTGGCCGTCAAGCTCGACAGCAAGGGGCGGCATATCGCCGATATGAAGAATATCCTCGCCGCCATGGAACGCCAGTATAAATCCGTATACCCTGATCTTCCCTGGAATTACCGCTTTCTCGACGACGCTATCGCCAACATGTATAAAAAAGAAGAACAAACGGCCTTCCTCATGCGCGCAGCCGTCCTCGTCACCATTTTCATTTCCTGTATGGGCCTCTTCGGTCTCGCCCTGTTCACCAGCCGTCAACGCACAAAAGAGATGGGCATCCGCAAGGTCCTCGGCGCCACCGGCGCAGATATCGTTACGTTGCTCAGCCAGAACTTCCTTGCGTTGGTCGTCGTGGCTGCGCTTATCGCCAGCCCGATCGCCTGGCTCTGTATGCACTATTGGCTGCAAAATTTCGTGTACCGCGCTACGATTCCCGTCTGGGCCTTTTTGTTCGCGGCCCTCGGCGCGCTCGCAGTTGCTTTCCTGACGATCCTTTTCCAAACGCTCAGGGCTGCATTCGTCAATCCCGTGGAGGCGCTGAGAACGGAATAGCGCCAGGCGACCGCCTGCCAATTTTGACGCGGCCCCAAGGCGAAACATGTCGATCTTACATTTAAACCCGGCTTTCAAGGCTAATTTGTCAGTCCGGATTGCCGGCTTTTCCGACCACACGCCCACCCTCAGTTGACAATCAATAACCTACGAAAACCTTCGCAAAACGGGAGGGCTTTTTGCTCTATAAGGGGAAAAAAGGGGATTATTGAATGGCAGAAACCTGGAACAAAAGAGAGCGGGAACGGAACAAACGGCAGAAGAGAAAAGAGAAGCAGGAGCGATTGCAGGAACGCAAACACAACAAAGGCGATCAGGATTGGACCAAGATGCTGGCCTATGTTGATGAAAATGGCAACCTGACCTCTCAGCCACCTACCAACCTCCCGCACTAACTACAAAACCTGCCCGTCATACGACGGGCAGGTTTTTTTATGTCCGTTCCCAAAAAGTGGTATCTTCCCCCGGCCTCGTTTGCAGCATTGGAAAACTATGGTATCGTCATATTGATCATGGCGCTGATGATCGGCGCATCCGGCCTTGCCGCAAAACTCCGGCTGCCCGTACCCGTACTGCTCATCATCGTGGGCATGGTTGCCGGTTTCATCCCCGCCATCCCGGCGATGATGCTCGACCCGCATATCATCATGCTCGTTTTCCTGCCACCGTTATTGTATGACGCCGCCTTCAACATCTC
>JAICXX010000050.1 GCA_025934485.1 Chitinophagaceae bacterium | reverse complement strand
CCGGTTACGTGATCTTCCCCAATGTAGGGACAGGTGCGGTCGGGGTAGGCGGAGCCGCGGGCAAGGGAATGGTATATCAAAAAGGAACGCCGATCGGTACGGCGCAGATGGTACAGGTGACCGTCGGTGCGCAGGCGGGCGGACAGGCTTACCGGGAGATCATCTTTTTTGAAAACCAGGACGAGCTGGACCGGTTCATGGAAAATAAAGTTGAATTTTCCGAACAGGCTTCCGCAATAGCCGTCAAGGCGGGTGCGGCTGCCAATACCAATTACCGGAATCATGTGGCCGTTTTTTCACAGGAAAAGGGTGGATTGATGGTAGAGGCCTCCCTTGGCGGGCAAAAGTTTACGTATAAGGGATTGAAATAGATAATTTTGAAAGCGGTCATCGTTTAAGGATGGCCGCTATTTTTATCTTGAACTCGGCCGGACATTCTTTGAGTATCTTTTCTTTATCGGTGGCCGGGATACTGCGCGCGTTGATCCAGGCTTCGAGGCCGGTCTTATAGGCACTCTGGTCATAATTATGCCGGATCTTGCCGTCTTCATAAAACGTGTAGTCGTTGTCCAGATCGCCTTTCGGTACGGAGATGGTGACTATTTCTTTCGACGGATTGCTCATGTTTGGGGATGATTAGAATTTTCAAAGTTAGGACAAAAAGGTTATCTTCCTCTTGCAATCACCGATGCATGTTGTCCCACTATTGTAAGACGGCCCTGCAGTATCTCTCCACCCATAAGGTCTCCACCGCTATCAATCTCTTCGGCCTCGTGACCGGCATCTCGGTGTGCTTTTTTGCACTGCAATATGTCCGCCTGGTCACCGATGTCCAGGCGGTCTTCGGGCTCGGATTGTCAAAGTGCCTGCGCCCCGCTTGGACCTGAGGTAAAAGCGGAGTTTGGGGAGGGAAAGGCCGTCACCCGCTTTCTGCTCGATTACATCATCGTCGAAAAGGACGTGGATCTTTACAACGAAGAGAACATCGCCTATGCCGACTCTTCGCTATTTTCGGTCTTTACGCTTCCGATGGTCAACTGGGACACCCGCGCTGGCAGGACTGCTGACGATCACCATCGCGATGCTGACGATAGGTTTTCAGACGGTACGGGCCGCGCTTGCCAATCCCATTAAAAATCTGCGGACATAGCCGGCCGCCCAGCCGGAATGTGCAGCAATTTTTGCTTTGCTATGAGGCTCTGGTGAGTGATAATGATGATGACGATCACCGCAATGAGGGCCAGAAAAAGGAGACGACCAAAAGGTTGGCAGTCAGGCTTTTTATACATAAGACGCACAAATTGTGCTAAGATAGCTCCAAGATTTTGACTTTGAACGTTTTATGGTATATATTTGCGGTTCGGCGCTCAAAAAGACCGTCGATTGGCGGTTTTTTTATTATTTTTCCGTTTTATGCGAATGACTATATCCGGGCTTCCGAAGAATAATTTTGACAAGTTTGACCTGCAACGGCTGTTCAATCCGTTTGGCTGGGTAGATTATACCAAGATACTCATCGATCCGATTACCGGGCTTAGCCGGGGTAAGGGAATCGTCGAGATGAAACGGGACGATGACGCGAAAAAAGCGATGGACGCTTTGCAGGGAAAGGTAATCGGCACCAATCCGCTGAACATTAAAGAAGCCAAGGAGCGGCCTCCGAGGCCGTAAGACCGGCTACATGCAAATAAGACCGCCGATTGGCGGCCTTTTCACGTTTAAATAGGTTATTGCTGCTTGTCCACCTCGACGCCTTTCACGCCGGTGGCGGTGGAGATAGCGTATACGACGACTTCCGCGTCGGAGTGACTCTTGTCGCAGGCCTCATCGATCTCGTCGACATGGAATTCGTCGGGATCCAGCCGCATGTCGAGATCGCCGGCATAAAGGGCGAAGGTCTCCGTTTCAAAATTGAGATCGGCTTCATAGCCTTTCTTCTTGAGGTCGGCCAGTACCTCGTTTAGTGGTTCGTTGTTTTCCATTTCATTTCATTTTAGTCAGAGTAAATTTTCCGGTGTTCCAGCTGCGCATGGTCTTATGCGTGTTGAGGGTTGTATTGCGTCGCAAACCAGGTTTCGAAATTGATGGAGCCGAGCCTTGCCTTTCCGGCAGGGACAAGGGAAGTCTTTGTTATCTGCGCCCCATAATAGCGGGCATGGTCGTTCGGGACAACCTTGCGCGGATCCTGGGTTTTCTGCAGGAATTGATCGATGATCTCCGGCATGGTGAAGCGGCCAGGGCCGGCAATTTCGCGAATGCCATTGATCGGCGCTTCGAGCGCTGCTTCGGCTACGAAAGTGGCTACATCTTCTGCGGCGATGGGTTGGAATTGGACATCGGAAGCATGGACGATATTACCTTCCGTCGCCTGATCGGCGATGCCCTTGATGAACTCGAAGAACTGGGTGCTGCGGATGATGGTATAGGGCACACGGGATTTCCGGATCAGGTCTTCCTGCGCTTTTTTGGCCCGCATATAACCGCTGTCCTGCATGAGATCGACACCTACAATAGAGAGGGCGACGTGATGTTTTACGCCGGCGCTGGTCTCCGCTGCCAGCAGGTTGCGGCCGGAGGTCTGGAAGAATTCCATGACGGCGTTGTCTTCCCAGGAAGGCGAGTTGGCCAAATCGATGACTATCTCCGTCTTGTTTAGGGCTTCGGCCAGACCTTCCCCGGTGATCGTGTTGATCCCTGTGTTGGGTGAAGCGGCGATGACCTCGTGTCCACGACTACGCAATTTGGCGACCACTTTGGTTCCGATGAGGCCGGTGCCTCCGATGACTACGATCTTCATAACTTTTGATTTTGGTTTATTTGGTGAGAACCAAACCGATGCCAAAAGTTCAAGGTGTTGAAGGTGAGTAGCTTGGGTATTTTGGGGCCGAGTGTTTTTCACTTTATTCAGTGAAAGGACGAGCGGTTTCACCCTCGGGAGGGAAAATAGTCCGTTTTGTCGATCCCCAGTTTTTTTATTTTGGAATGGAGAGTATTGCCGGGGATATCCAAAATTTCGGCTGCACCGCCGGCACCGGAGATCTTGCCGCCGCAGCGTTTCAGGACTTCGATGATATAGCTGCGTTCCACCTCTTCGAGCGAACGATTGGCCAATTGTGCGGGGTTCGTTTTTTCGGCTATACCGCTTCGTGGGATGAGCACCTCCTGTAGCGTATCTCCCTGGGTTAACAAAACGCTGCGTTCTATCAGGTGTTCCAATTCGCGAACATTGCCCGGCCAGGTATAGCTGCGCAATTGTTGCAAGGCTTTGGGTGCGATCTTTTTGATATTCTTTCCGGAATTGCGGTTGTATTTGGTGATGAAGAAATTGGCCAGCGGTTCGATGTCTTCCGGCCGCTCGCGCAGGGGTGGCAGAAGGATGGGAAATACATTCAGCCGATAGTAGAGGTCCTCGCGGAAACGGCCTTCCCTAACCGCTTGTTCGAGGTTTCTATTTGTGGCGGCCATCAGCCGGACGTCGACTTTTATCGTTTGTTTGCCGCCCACGCGTTCCAATTCGCGTTCCTGGATCACCCGCAACAATTTAACCTGGGCTTCGGGTGGCATCTCGCCGATCTCGTCGAGGAAGAGGGTGCTATGATCGGCCAGCTCGAACTTGCCGATACGCCTGTCGATGGCGCCGGTAAAGGCACCTTTTTCATGACCGAAGAGCTCGCTTTCGATCAGATTGGCAGGCAGGGCGGCACAATTGACCTTTACCATCAGTTTGTCCTTTCGGGGCGAGGCGTTGTGGACGGCGCGGGCGACGAGCTCTTTGCCCGTGCCTGATTCGCCAAGGATCAAAACGGAGGTATTGGTCCCGCCGACAATGGATATCAACCGGTATACTTCCTGCATGACGGCGCTGTTGCCGATGATCCCGGAGAAATTGTAGATGGTCCTTATCTGTTCCTTAAGATAGTCATTCTCGTCTTCCAACTGCTTTTTGTAGGCCAGGAGCTTTTCGTTGGCCTGGATATTCGCGATGGCGATGGCTATCTGGGAACAGATGCCTTTTACCATCAGCGGGCTGAGCCGGTTGGCCAGCAGCCAGATCGTGCCGATATTCGTGTCGCCCGCACGTAAGGGCAGGCCATACATGTTCTTTAAGCCTGTGGTCTTCCATAGCTTCGCATAGGCATTCCCGTCACGGATCTCTTCGTCTACTGGAAAGACCAATCCTTCGATCGATGCCAGCACCCGGGAGGTATATTTTTCTTCAATGGTGATCCGGGTAACGGACATTTTATCATAAGTGGCCTCCGCATTTCCGAACAATGTCCTGTCCGACATGAAATTGGCCAGATGGAAGCCGTCTTCCTCGATGACGCGGATCATGGCCAGCTTGGTATGCAGGGTCTTGTCGAGCACGCGGAAGATAGCTTCCTGCAGCTGGTCGCGGGTTCTCACCTGGGTGATGTCCCGGCTAAAATTCAGCAGGAACGCCTGGTCCTCTTGTGTTTTGAGCATCGCCTCATTGGCGAGGATATTGGACACGGCGCCGGAGAGCTGGGGGGCGATGCCTTTTATCACACTTCTGAATTCCGCGGTAAAGCTACCGGGGCGGTCGGTATAGAGATGGATAAAACCAAAAGGTTGGCCTTCCTGTATCAGCTTCGTCATCAGGATCTCCCTTACTCCCTTCTGATAGTTCAGCTTGAGGAAGGATGGGCTCTGTGGTTTGTCCATGATGTCTCCGAGCAGAAAGGAGATGGGCTCATCGGCATTCAGCACGGCCTGGATAAACGGTTCCCTGAGCGGGAAACGCGAATGGATCAGCTGCTGGTGCAGGGCATGTCCGCGGATGGGGGAGTTTTCGTCGTCGAGCAGGAAGGGCGTGTACGTTTCGTCTTTGTAATCGATAAGTGTGACGATGGTATGGGTGAAATACCAGTGACCTTTGAGCCTCTGGGAGAAAAGGCGCAGGAGGTCGTTCTTGTCCCGGACGCTGGTGATGTCGTTTCCAAGGTCCAATAGCATTTTCCTTTCCTGTTCAAGCACTGCTTTGGAGAGAACAGGTGATTCCAAGCCCGGATGTTCCGCCCTTTTCATGGGTGCAAATTAGCAATTTTGGTTATGGTATTAACCGGATCAAGGGAGCAATTTTGCTTAAAAATCAACCTCGAAATGAAAAAGCTATTGTATTCGCTGACGTTTGTTACCCTATTGATTCCCGGCCTGCTTGCGGCACAAACGATGCCCGGCATGCCTGCCCCCGTGCCGACGACCCATATCCTTGCCATTGGGACGATGACCTCGCCGCTTTCGCCGGAGGAGATGAAGGACCTGATGCCTAAAGAGGTCAGGGCAACCGTGGCGCTCTATCTGGATGGAAAGATCGACCAATGGTGGGTTAAACAGAATGTTCCCGGTGTAGTTTTTCTGTTGAATGTCACCTCTGTTGAAGAGGCAAGCGTCCTGCTGGAAAAGCTGCCGTTGGGTGTTGCGGGAAAGATGAAGTTCCAGCTCACACCGGTGGGTCCGCTCAGGCCGCTGCGCATTTTGACGCGGGAGTAGCTTTGTCACCGCCGGCGCAAGGACTGCTCACGTAAGAAGCGCGCATGATGGAATATACGACACGTGCCCGTAGACCGCAATGGGCAGTAGCTGCGCCTGTAGTGCCTTAATGCGTCGGGTATCCCGGTCCGGCCGAGACGTGGTTGATTCCCAACACGGTTACCAGGTTATTGGCCGAGTCCAGGTGGCGGTGGAGCATTTGGAGACTGCTGCTGGCAAAGACCCTCGTGACCGAGTCCGAACCCTGGCCGGCCTGTTTCTGAAACGCATCGATATCGTCCTTGTGATCGTGGACCATCATCTGAACATAGGCTTTGTCGAAGCTGCCACCCTTCTTTTTTTTCAGGTCCGTGATCTCTTTTTCCTGATGTGTCGAGAGCGAGTCGGGCAGAACGATGTGTCTGTGGTCGGCGATCTGCCGGATCTTTTGCATTCCTTCGGCGTGGTCTTTTACCATCATGGCGCCGAGGCGTTTTACCCGACGGTTTGTAGCGTGCGATTCTGCCAACCGGCCCAGGTCTTCTTCCATCATCGCGCCGTTAGCCGCTTTGACGAGGAAATCTGCATCTGATTTGGAAAATGCCATGGCATTGCCGCCGTGGGCTTTGGTCGTGCTGTCGATACGGGCGGCATTAGCGTCTTCGGCTTTTTTAACATTATCGGAGCCGCCGGTACAGGCCGCCAGGAGAAATAGCAGGCCCATACCCGACAAGAATAATTTTTTCATGGTAGCCTTTTAGGATATGCCATCCAAAGCTATGCCACCGTAGTAACTAAACCACCTGAAGGTTCCGGGACAGTTTTGGGTTCGGGAGCGGGTGGCGGCTCGGGCGAAGGTGCAGGCGCCGGTGATGGTGTGGGGCGAGGAACGGCAGGCGACGGCGTAGGACGGGGAACCGCAGGTTCGTGTTCGGGCACAACGGGTTCTTCGGCCGGTTCCTCCGGGCGGATCTCTGGTGATCTACCCGGCAGGGGGATTTCCGCCGGTATATCGGTGTTCTTTTTTGGACTCATGGTAAATTAGCTCCTATAGCAGAGGTCTTATGCAAGAAGTGTACCCACCCCGCCGGAGATCATTTGAATTCCGGCACAAAGAGAACCGCATCGGCGGCGATATCGCCTGAGGCGCCGGCGGAAGTAATGGTCACCGAGCTGCCGCTGCCTTTACTCAATAGGAATTGACCTACGGACACCCATTCCCCCGTGGATTGCTGTTCGTCCTCCCCCGGGGACGGGTGCAGGAACAACCCGGCGCCATTGACGATCACGGGGGTCGTAGTCGAAGCACTGCGGAGGGCGGGCTGGTAGAGATAGATATGATAACGGCCGGCACGGGCGATCGTTGGGCGGAAAGTCACAGTGGCGTCGCCGGAATCGGAGCCGTCGCCGGGATTGGTGGCGTCGCCGGGATTGGCGGTGGCCGCCTTGCCCATTTTATGGACAAACATCGACGGACCATAACCGCCTTTTGTGACGGTGATCCATGAGCCTTTTTGCGTGACATGCGCCGTGTCGTCGTTGTCGACCAAGATCTCCGGGGTACTGTTATCGGCGAGAGGATTGGTGCGTAGCTGGTCCTGGAGGCGGCGGATGTTGATATCCTGTATGGCGGTATGCTCGTCGATCGCGTCGGCGGCGGCGATGGCGGCCGACTGGCCGAGCACCATGAAGACGGGTTCCATGCGGATCGAACCATAGGCGATATGGCTTGCGGAAAGACATACCGGCACGAGCAGGTTGACACATTGCTGCTTTTGCGGGACGATCGCACGATAGGCCACAGGATAGGGGCCGAACCCGCCGATCTGTACATCGCCTTCGTTCTTCACCATTCCATTCACTACGAAACGGCGGGCATTGTGCGAATCCATGGTATAGGCGGCCAGGGCGATACCGTCATCGACGGTGGTATGGCCTTCAGCATTGGCCTGTGTCATTACATACACGCCGATCATGCGGCGGCTTTCGCGGACATACAGTTGCGGCGTCCAGTGGCCGGTGTGGGTATATTCGTCTTTGGGATAACCCCATTGCGCCATCTCCCTACGGAGGGCCGGCGGCATCCGCGGGTCATGACCCACGAAATAGAGGAATCCTTTTGTATAGCGCTCGTGTGCCTTCCAGATACGTTCGCGGGCGGCGTAGTCGCCATCGGGGTAGTCGTAGTTCATGCCGATCATATCGGTGGAGAAGCCGCCATTGTTGTTGATGTCGGTCTTATGATCGGGCATGTGGTCGATCTTCATAATGGCATCCAGGTCCCTGGCGGGCCGCTTTGCGAGCAGCCGCAGCAATAACAGGTAGTGATCGGCGTTATAGCCGGCTGGCTTAGGGATCGGGATGCGATCCGGGGGATCGTTGGTGAGACAGATGCGAAAGTTGTAGGCCTGCACGCGTTTGTCGCCTTCGCCGGGGGAGTCGGCGGGCGCGGCGTCGATACCCCAGAGCAGGCCGCTGCCCGGATCGCCGGGAATGCGGTAGGGGTCGATTCCGTCGGGGAACTGGTGTTTATCCCTTAACTGAGCACCATCGTAGGTCTCGTTGTAAACTCCATTAGCTTCCCTGCCGACGAAATAGTTGACCCCGGCTTTTGCCATGAGGTCGCCTTCGTAGGAGCAATCGATGAATTGCTTTGCGAAGATGCGGCGATACGTGGCAGGACCGGGTTCTTCCGCGTCTTCGGTGACAATGGCGCGGATCAGGTTGCCTGTCTTTTCTACGCTCACCAGGCGGCGATGGTATACTACCTTTACATGGGCTTCGTCCAGGTAGCCGTGAAAGACATCGAGTGCGACATGCGGCTCGAAGACCCAGCTCTCGAACCGGCCATAATGGGCGCCGACGCGGCGATAGAAATCCCTTGCCATACCACTGATCGCGTATTTGTTGCCGATGTCGGTATAACCGAGACCTCCCGTAGTGAGACCGCCCACCTGGCTGCCGGGTTCTACGAGGGCCACCGTTTTACCGGCACGTTTTGCTGCGCAGGCGGCGATGACGCCGCCAGACGTGCCGCCATAGACACAGATATCCACGGTTTGGGCTTGCTGCGCTGACGCCGCGAGGAGGCTTGACAGCGGGAAGGCCAGGAGCAGGAACTTTCTCATGAACTGAAATTAAGCAATTCCTGATAGCACACACGCTGTTATAACTTTATGATGCTCACAGATCCTTTTTGGTCATTTGTTCGCCAATAGAGAATATAGATCCCTCTCGGCAGGCCGGCGAGATAGGGTAATGGGAAGGTGTTGATCCCCGGGACTATGGCAAAGGAGAAGCCCTCGAGCTGGTTGCCGCCGAATGCCACGATCCTGAATGTGATCGTTCCCGTTCCATTGCTTGTGATCCGCAGTAGGCTGGTACCGTGGGCAGGATTCGGATAGGCTTTAACCGAAAAACCGGAGTCCTGCCAGTTGACCGTGGGTTGCGTCGATGGTATGGCAGCTGTCGTGAAAGCGCCCGACGGGAAAGAGTGACCCATATACACCGTGCTATCGCCGGACCCGTTGTATTCGAATACGGCTACTGAATAGTTCGTTCCGGCGGACAGGCCGGCAATGGCGACACTTGTCCCTGACGCAGCCAGTACAAAGGTGCTGTCACCGATGTTCCCTCCGGCGCCGAAGACCGGGCTGGCCGCGTAGGCATGACTACTTAATGGCGTGTCTATGATTATTCCCTGAGCCCGAATAGCGAACAGTCTGTTTTGCCCGTTACCGGGAACACAGCTCACGGTAGCTGTGCTCGTTGTGATATTTGTAACAGTGATCGCCGATGCATTGACGGTAGGCGCCGGTGGAGGAGGTGGCGGGGGCGGCGGTATCGCCGTGGTTACGGTGTCTGCGGCCCAGGCGCTGGTAAGATAATCGGTGGCGCCGCCGGCGCCGGCGTATTCGAAAATTTTTACGTAATAGGTCGTACCGGGCGAAAGGCCCGTGACGTTGGCTCCTGTCCCTGTATTGGCTACTACATAGCTGCCGTCGGCAAAGGCGGAGCCATAGAGGAAGAGGGTGTTGGCCCGATACGCGATGCCGTCCTGGGGCAGGGCCCGGATGGAGTCCGCTGCTTTAAGCAGAAAGATGCGACCATTCCCGTTGCCGGCGGTACAAGAGATCGTGAGCGATGTCGTGCCGACATGGCTGAACTGTATATTGGAAGGTGCGAGCGTCGGCGCGGGGGAAAGTGTGGTCGTCGAATCGGAGTAGGGCTGCTGTAGCTGATATTTTATCGTATCGTTCGAGACGGCATACTCGAAAACGGCAAAATAGTATTTGGTCGTGTTTTGAAGCCCCGTGACCGTCAGTGAGTCGCCCACGCCTGCATAGACCACAAAATTACCGCCGCCGAGATCGCTGCCGGTCCCGAATGTCGCATTGGCGTTATAGACGGTACCCAGTACCGGGAGCGAGGTGATAGGAGAGGTCGAAGCTACCACCAGCCGGCCTGTGCCGTTGCCGGGAGAAAAGGACAGCGATGTCCGGGTTGTTTGCGTATTGTTAAACAGCATGCAGCATCCGTTGACCTTCGGTGCGGGTGTGACCTGGATCACGACGATATTTTTCGGTGTGCCGGAGACCGTGCTATTGCAATACCCCTTGCCGCTTGCAGATAGGACGCCGCCGGTTGCATTGGCTGCGAAGGAAAGAAATACAGGGTCCTGGCCGTTATTCACGACGGTGACATTCGATCCGGAGTAGCTCCAGTTGTATCCCAACGTATCGGCCAGGCTATACTGTACGGAGTCGCTGCCCGCAACGGCGGTGTCCGGTCCGGCGATGCTTTGGGCAACCAAAGGCGCGGAGTAAGTGCCGTAGGTGAGCCGCACGATACACCGGCTGGGCTGGCCGTTGATCTCGCCGAAAGACCCCACCAGGACCGGTTGATCCGGATCGAGCAGGAAATCATTGACGACATTCCAGATGAGTTGGCTTGACACCGCATCTGCGCCCAAGCTTCCATCATTAGAAGGACCTGCACCTAAGGTAAACGGCGGTGGCAGAAAGATGCCTGTTGCGGAATCGATAGCCCCGAAAGATAAGGGGAACGAATAAGTGGCAAGGGGTGGAATCGGATCATAGCCATACCATATCACGCCATTCATCGGCTGGAACTTCATGGCTGCCTGGAATGGCTGGTTATAACTATAAGGCGCCGCATTTGGCCCATAATAAGCGGGTGAATAGTTGAGGACATTGCCGGTGTGGATATTGATAGCGGCAAGGTTCCTGGCGACGGTCCCGTTGAGCGAACTAAATCTTCCCTGCACAAAAATAAGGCTGTCCCTGAGCACGGCGTGGTTGAACTGTGGCCTGGGATCTACTATCTGTTTTGCCGTGTCGACATATTGGTAATTGGAAATATTGGCAGAGTTGGCCTTGTCGATCCTGCTGAACCGTACGTACTGAACGCCAGGAAATTCGGAACCTGCGCCCGTCCGGTTGTCGCCTACGGTATAGATCGAGGTAGAATCCTGGCACAGGCCCTGTGGTTCGCTTGCTTCCGGCAGATCGAAGTTGGCGAGCCAGCCCCCGTCGAGCCCGAGGCCGGGCAAAACATATCTCCGGATATAGTTACCCGAGGAGGTATACATATAATTCCCATCGAAAATGAAATCGGCCATGGAGGACCAATTATCGGTAGGCGAGGAAAGCTGGGTGCCCGTCGAAAGGTCGTACAACAGCAGGCGATCCTGCTCCACAGCCGCGCCGAGGCCATTGGTCTGGACAAGCGCGAACAAGGTATCGCCCCGGATAACCATTTTTTTCCCGAAATAGGTCGTAGGCAGGGGTGGATTGAACGGCAGGATCTGGCCGGTGGTAGCGTCGAAACCTGCCAGTCCATTCCTCGGTACCGATTGAAGTCCATCGAAGACCCCGCCCACAAAGATCCTTCCTCCTGAATAAGAGACCGTCAGCACCCCATCGGAAGGCAAGGGATGCCAGCTATCCAACGCGTAGGTGCCGGTATCGACGAGGGCCAGGTATTGGCGGGTGGAATCGCCAACCTTGCTGAAAAGGCCGCCGATGATCAGATCATTGCCATGTGCGTCGAGGTAGTTAACCTCGCTGTTATTGAGCTGCGGGTTGAAGTTCTTTAGCGCCCCGGTGGAAGCGTCTACGGCGCAGATGCCGTTCTGAAAATAAGAAGCCCCTGTGGCATCGGTGACTTTGAAGAATAAACCGCCAATATACAACGTGTTTCCAACGACTTTCAGCGCCAGGGCTTGTACTTCGTTGACATTGGGGTTATAATACGTGAAGGAAACGCGGAATTTCTCTTTTCCTGTGACCGCATCGTCGGCATAGAGCACACTGGTATAGGTGTCCGTATAGTAGACTGTCGATCCGTCGCCGCTTACTTCCATTGCCCCCACGGGCCCCCCGCCCGTAAAGGGCCGGCTCCACAACGTATACTGCTGGCTGTTAAGATCGAACTGCTGGATGGAGGCGCCGGTGATAATCGACCCGGCAATAAATAATTTACCCGGGCCGGATGGTTTTATGAAAGAGACCGACCCCGTGGAATCCATCGGAAAACGTACCGGCAGCAGGGTGTCGCCGGAGGTCGACCAGGCAGCAACAAGATACCGCGTCTGGCCGCCACAGGCCGTAAAGCGCCCCCCCGTAAACAAGGTGTCATTCCGCGCGTAAAGAGTATAGACCGGGGCATTGACCTGTGGGGCCCAAGCGGTAGGTTTGCCGTTCGCGTCGATCTGCGCAAGGTAGGTTCTGGGGGCAAAGCCGAGCATGGTGAAATCCCCGGCTATATAGAATCCACCGTGTCCATCCGGAACGGAAGCCCGGACAAAACCATTAGGGCGCCAGGTCTTCGAGCTGACTACGTTGTGGGAGGCCGAATCTACGATGACACCCGGGCCCTGGTTCGGCCCAATATGGGAAAAGGCTCCCAGGACATAATATTGGTTGTTGGTGCGCGCAATGTTATAGATCTGACTTTGCTGGGAATAATAAGCTCCGTTCGAGGAGTCGGTGTAATAGTTCCCGGTCACGGGAAACACCGTATCGCCGCTTGCCTTGGGTATCAGACATTGCGAGAAGGCAGACACGCAGGATAGGCTAAGGGCCAGAAAGGCTGAAAGCGCTTTTCTCATAGCTGGTAAGGGGTTAAATGCAAGGTACTGCTTTCTATGGTTACAGTTGTTCCTTTGCATAAGCGTGTCGAAAAGCCGGATAACCGTGTCGGCAGCCGCTATACCCGTAATTGCCCGCCGGCCGCGTTGGTGGCCGCTTGGGTGGCTGCGTTGTCCGCGTTGCGCGTCGGGCTATGATCAGGCGTTCAATTTTCTTAGCGTGAAGGCACCGTCATCCGCCAGTTCGAAAAGGGTGATGGCGGAATTCTCCTGGAACAGGCGGCGATAGTATTGTAACGGCATGCCGAGCTTGTAAGCCATATAAAGCCGGTTAGTGCCGTTGTGGCCGGTCACGAGGATCGTTTGTCCGGCATGTCGATCGAGCATCTCGTCGAAGAAGGCATCTAGCCTGCGGACTACTTCTCCGCCGGTTTCGCCGGTGTTGCCGGCACGTTGATGTTCGGGATCGCGGGACCAGGCTTCCCAGGAGCGGGGGTCTTCGGCGACGAATTCTTCGCGGGTCTTTTTCTCCCAGCTGCCGAAGTCGACCTCGATGAGCCGGCTATCGGTCTGCACATTGACCGAGCCTGTCGCCACGTTGCCGGAGCCTGTCGCCACTTCGGCGGTGCGGCGGGCGCGGATCAGGGGAGAGGAATACACGGCATCGAGGTGGATGCCGTTCAGCCGCGCGCGGACGGATTGCGCCTGGCGGAGGCCCTTCTCCGTGAGATCGATATCCGTGTGGCCGCAATAGCGGTTGCCATCTGCGTTATAGGCCGTTTCTCCGTGTCTTAACAGGTATACGCTAAGCATAGCTTTCTTTTTTTATATAGCCCTTGCGTTGCAGGGCGGCGATGAATTGGTGATAGCCCTCGTCGTAGGCGCTAACGAGATGGCCGGCAGGTTCGACGATCTTGTCCGTGCTCACCATGTGTTGGACGGCTTCGATCACGGAAGCGAAATGCGATGTCGAGGCGGCCAGGATGGCGGCGCCCATGGCGCCGGAGACGTGTTTCATTTTATGGATGGGCCGCGCCAGGGCGGCTGCGCGAATGGTGAGCCAAGTATCGCTGTTGCTGGCGCCCCCGGCGGTGAAGACGGCGTTTACCTTTTCGCCCGAGAGCTGCTCGATCAATTCGTACGCATAGCGTTCGATATAGGCGACACCTTCCATGTTAGCCGTAAAACGGAGAGCCTCGATGGCGCGGGGCTCCGCAAGAGCGGATGCACGGGCCGAAAGCTCATCCGGTTCGAATCCCCTTGCCTGGGGTGCCCAAAAGGGAAATCGTTCGCCTTCCTGGCGTAGCGGGTAGGCGAGGAGGCCGGTGGGGATCAAGGCGGCTGCCGCGCGGTTCAGGGCGTCGAGATCGTCGCCAAATTCGCCGGTGACCCAGTCCGCGCCCGTGTTGCTGGCGCCGCCGGGCATCCAGAAGCCGGCCGGGTGGCGGTGGCTGTAGATACGGCCCAGCGGATCGGGGACTTCGTTGCGGGTAACGCCTTTGATCACCATCGTGGTGCCAATGGTCGTATTCCACTGGCCGGGGGTGATCGCTCCGGAGGCGACCTGCGAGGCACAGCCATCCGTAATACCGGTGGTCACCACTATGGATGAAGGCAGACCGAGCTCCGCGGACACCGCGGGCAGGAGCGTGCCGATGACGGTCCCTGAAGGCATCACTTCCGGCAACCATTCTTTTTTGAGCGGCAGATGCTCGTATATCCACGCGGGCCAGCGATAATCGCTGATATCATAGCCCGTCTTGAAAGCATTGGTAAGATCGGTGATGCCCCAGGCGCCCGACAGCCGGCCGGTGATATAATCGGCGGCATGGAGCCAGCGATGCAGACGGGCCGCTTTTTCAGCGTAGGTTTCCACGAACCATACCATTTTCGCCAAACCGCTGGACGTGTTGAAGGCGGTGTACCCTTTGTTGTGGTATTGTAAGGCAGCGGAAGTGCAGGAGGCGGCCTGTGCGGCGGAGCGTTTATCGCTATACATCAGGGCATCGTGCAGCTGGCGGTAGTCTTGATCCACGGGAATCACCGTTCCAGAAGTCGAGGTGACAGCCAGCGCTTTGATGTGCGGGGCGGCGGCCCGGGCCTTGTCCTGTTGCATCAGCTCGCGGATCGAGTCGAGACAGGCGTTCCACCAATGTTCGGGGGACTGTTCTTCGCGTGACGTGGCGCTGAGCGGGAACACCTGTCCCGCCGAGCCGATAAGGACGCCTGCCGCGTCTGCGAGGGCCACCCTCGCGCCCTGGGTGCCGATATCGATGCCTAAGAAATGTGATCTCATAGTGTGAAGAGCTGTCGTAAGGAAGAGCGGGTGTTTTTCCATTGGGTGTACTGGTCGCGATAGTTCTTATCTGAACCCGGTGTCACCACGGAGGGCGAGGCGGGAGCTTCTCTTGCCCGGTCCAATGCGTTGTTGCAAAGGATCGCGCCGCCTACAGCCGATGACTGCCGGTAGTTGGGTCGCATCAGCACTTTTTTGCCGGTAAGCTCCGCGATGAAGCGCCGCAGCGTGTGGCTTTCCATGCCGCCGCCGCAGGCCCAAATATATTCTTTATGACAGGGGCTTACGTGGTCGAGCGTCTTGTAATTCTCATGGATGCTGCAGGCGATGTCCCACAGCGTTGCCCAGACGAATCCCGCGCGGGTGAGCTGGTGGGAGACCGGAGCATCGAAGATGAAGCCGCCTTTGGTGAGCGGCGATCTCTCGTCAGCCAGCAGCGAGCCGAGCGAAGCGATGCATTGAAAGTATTGTAGCTCGCTCAGCTCTTTTTCGATGACGGCATAGGCCTCATTGGGGTAGAAGATCTCTTTCAGCCGCTGGTAATTGAGCCCCGTGACGCCGGCATTGGCTTCGAACATAAAGCTGTTGTCGTCGATATGCCGGCCCGTCCAGGTGCGTTCGTGCGGGTCGGTGATATAGCGATCCGTAAGCTTGATCACAGGCGTTGTGGTACCCGAGACGATCACCACGTCGCCGGTATCAGGCGAGGCGCCGAGAATGGCGAGCTGGGTATCGCCGCCGCCTACAACAATTTTGGCGCCGGGGGAGATGCCGGGAACCTGCGCCGCATGGGGCCGGATCGTACCCAGCACCGTGCCGGAATCGACGAGTGGTGGTAACAAGTCCCCGTCGACCCCATAGAAACCGCATAGCTCGTCGCTCCAGCATTTGCGGGCGACGTCGTATAAAAGGGTTTCAGACGCTTGTGAATGTTCATAGCCCAGGACTCCGCTGAGCTGGAAACCGATCCAGTCGCTGATGCTCGTAAATTGACGCAGCTGTTGCCAGATGTCGTCGCGGCGCCGGCGGATGCCATGCAGCTTCATCGCCGAGAACAGGGAGCTGGGATAGCGGCCCGTGAGTTGATAGACGCGGGAAGTGTCGCTGACGATATCTTCCCATTCTCTGCCGCGATGATCGATATTGGGGAGCCCGATGAGGGCATTTCCTTTGGCGTCGAGGAGGACGATGCCTTCGCGCTGGCTGGTCGAGGTCACGGCGAGGATCGGCGGATGGCCGGCCAGACTGATGGCGTCGGCGGCGATGGTACACACCTGCTGCCAGAGATGGGCGGGATCGAAGTAAAGCGCTTCGGGATAATGTGGGTCTTTGTGATAGATGACATTCTCGCGACAGACGCCGAGTACTTCGCCTTGTGGCGACACTACGGCCGCCCTGGCGTTACCGGTACCGATGTCGATGACGAGATAGGCCTCTTCAGGTCTTTTGTTTTTCATGTGGTCGGGACGGTTTTAGCGTCGTTAAGAGGCCCCAAAGTTACCCAATCCAATATTTTTTTGTTGAGAATTTCCACGTGATGGTCTTCGACCTCGTGTGTAGCGCCGGCGGTGTGCGGTGTGGCGAGCACCAGCGGGCTATTGATGAGCTGATAGTCTTTTTCGTCTGGCGGTTCAACATTATAGACATCGAGCACGGCTCCGCCGATGCGGTGATTCGCGATAGCGTCGAGCAGGTCGTCGCGGTTGACTACGGTGGCCCTGGCGGTATTGACGAAGATGGCCTCGGGGCGCATCCGGCCGATGAGGCGTTTGTCGATCATGCCAATGGTCTCATCCGTTACCGGCAGATGGATGGAGACGATATCGCTTGTTTCGAAGATGTCCTCCAGCGTTGTCTTTTTGAACACCGGGTGCGAGGAAGGTAGATAAGGGTCGTAATACTGGATATAGCAGGGAAAGCCTTGTACCATTTCGGCGATGCGCTGCGCCAC
Organism: Chitinophagaceae bacterium; assembly: GCA_025934485.1. Classification (GTDB taxonomy): domain Bacteria; phylum Bacteroidota; class Bacteroidia; order Chitinophagales; family Chitinophagaceae; genus Puia. The sequence goes on along the minus strand of JAICXX010000050.1, from coordinate 16,455 downwards.
GGCGCCAAAGCCTACCATGCCGATGGTCTTTCCGGCGAGCTCATTGCCTTTGAACTGAAGATAGGACGTGTGGGCGCCTTCGCCCCACTGGTGACCCGTGAGCCATTGCCAGCTGGGGATCGTTTTCCGCATCAGGCTGATCACGTTGGAAAGGAACATTTCGGCCACGGCCTGCGCATTGCGGGCTGGCGTATGGAAAACAGGGATACCATACTGTTGGGCGGCTTTGAGATCGACATTGGAAGGCGTTCCGCGGCAGACGCCGATGAAACGCAGCCGGGGGTGTGTATGGATCACGGCGGCCGTCACATGGTCATGCTCGGTGATCAGTGCGTCGGCGCCGGAGCGGTCGAGCAGCTCGATGAGCTCGGCTTCATTATAGGCGCGGCCGTTCTGTTTCCATTCTTTGTAGATGACCTCGCCCAGTTCGCTGGCGAGCTTTTCCCTGCCTTTTTCATTGTACGGTGCTGTTATCAAGATCTTCATGATAGACGATATGTGATGATGGTTTATGGATGGTTTTATGAGGTTGTGTGAGGAAAGACGTGAGAATGGCGGCGACAACATAGAGCCCCGAGATGATCCAGATGACGCCGGTGCTGCCCACGGGGCCGATGAAGAGACCGACGATGGCCGGGCCAACGAAGACGGCGAGCCCTGCGCCGAGATTGAGTACGGCCATGGCCGCGCCCTTGTCCGTCCCTACCAGCGATGGCGTCAGGGCGGACAGTGGTACGAAGCCTGCCAGCAGCGCTCCCCAAAGACATCCCGAGAGCAGGGTAGCCCAATAATTGTCGGCGAAGAACACGGGGGCATAGTAGAACAGCAGCGAGCTCAGGGCGCAGCCTACACAGCCGAACCAAAGTATGGTGCGCCGCCAGCCAATGGAATCGCCGACGAAACCAAAGAGGAGGTTGAACGCGATATTGGCCGTAAAGATGGTTCCCCACATCTGCAGCCAGGCGCTGGTGCCGATGTGATGCTGCTCCATATAGACGGGCATGAATACGAGGAAGGCAAATTGCGATGTGGTATTGATGACCCGGACGATGCCACAGAGAAGGACCTTGGGCTCTTCGCGTAGGATGGTAAAGCCTTTTTTCAACTCTTGCAGCTTGCTCGTTTGACTGGGCGAGCCGCTGAATTTGTCGCGATTGAGACCGAGTGCGAAAACGGCGCCCAGCGTGACCCAAAAGAGGGATGTCCACAAGGTATCGAGATAGCCGAGACGGCGGATGGCCCAGCTCGAATAATACGCGCCAAAGACGTTGAGCCCGCCGGTGAATACGAACCAGAACCAGCCGGCGGCGGTACTGAGTTTATTTTGCGGGCTGCGGTACATGATCCATACCAGGAAGGAGTAGGCGAAGAGCGGATAACCGAAACCCCGGATGGCATAGGTGATGAGCATGACGGGAAAATTCACCGCGGGCAGACCGAAGCCGACGAAACCGGCCGTCCCGGCAATATACAGCAGGATGCCGGCGAGCATGGTCTTGCGGGGGCCATAGGCCTCCGTGAGTACCCCGGAAAACCAGGAAGAGATGGCGATGGTGACACCGTAGACGGTAAAGAGTGATGCCGATTGTTGAATGGCCAGCCCGCGATCGATGAGATAGGGGCTGAGCCAGCCCTGTTCAACCCCATCGCCCATCATGAAAATAAGTACGCCCAGGTAGCCCCAGGCGAGCTGTTTGGGGATACCGACTTTTTCCAGAACATTATCCTGCGGCTTCATACGGCTGCTTTTTAAGTAAATTTAAGTAAAAGTAAGTCTTTGAAACTTTATTTCAGTTAAAGTTTATCTTTTTTTGATCACAAAAATGTTATTTTTGGCTTCTATTCCTTATTATGAATATCAACGAACGGCATCAGCACATCCTTGAAAAATTGAAAAAGGATGGGAAAGTGAACATCTTCGCCCTGCAGGAAGAAATGGGGGTATCCGGGGTTACCATCCGTAAAGACCTCAAACTTCTCGAGGACAAGCATTTGATGTTCAGGATCAGGGGTGGGGGATCGATCAATAATCCCTATGCCGTAGACCGGCCCATCGATGAGAAAGAGCTGATCAATTCCGATGAAAAGAAAAGGATCGCCAAGGCGGCCCTCAAGCTCATAGCCGATACCGACTCGATCATGATCGGATCGGGGACGACGGTGTTCGAGGTGGCGAGGGCCTTGTTTCCGCCGAAACATCTCACGGTGATCACTCCGGCGTTGAAGGTCGGTGTCGAGCTGAGCAACCGCAGCAATGTGGAGGTCTTGCAGCTCGGCGGGTTGATCCGCCCCAACTCTTCCTCCGTGATGGGTGACTATGCCATGAACATGCTGAACGATATTTCCTGCGGCGTATTTTTTCTCGGCGTCGACGGCATCGATCTCGATTTTGGCATTTCTATTTCCAATCTCACCGAGGCTGCCTTGAATCAGAAGATGATCGATACGGCACAGACGGTGGTGGTGCTGGCGGACAGTACGAAATTCGACCGTCGTGGTCTCGGCCGGATCTGCAGTCTCGAGCAGGTCCACTTTATCATCACCGATCGCAATGTCTCGGCTAATACCGTTAAAGCTATCAAAGAGCGGGACATCCAAATGATCCTAGTATAACAGGGTCACCGGCCCCAGGAGGCCGGAAGCAAGCAGCGCTGCGTCCTTTTTGAATGCGATGTTCGTATGGGTCAGGCGTTCTTCCGGCGGAAGGGCGGCGTCACCGATGAGCCGGTTTGGCCATAGGTTGATGACCTCGATCACCAAATCGTTATTCCCTCTTTTTATTGCCGGCGAAAGATCCACCTGCCAGGGTGCGGTCCATACGATGCCGAGGTCTTGTCCGTTGAGGATGACGCGGGCAATATTCTTTACCACGCCGAGATCGAGATGGACCGGTTCCTTCGTATCGGCAGGACATTCGAATTGTTTCGTGTAGACCGCTTTGCCCGAGTAATATTTTATTTTCGGATCGTCGCTGCTGCTCCAGTCCTGCAGGGTGTCGAATCTGACGCGGGCCGGACCGCCCCAATGGGTGTCGAATGCGACGTCCCATGGGCCGGAGAGAGTTTGCAGCAGGCGGCGGTCGGGGAAATTGTCCCCCGGCCGACCGGAGGGATCGCGGCCGGTTGAGTTATCGCGGTGGATATTGCGGTTATCTGCCGGCGTTAGTCTGTCCTTTTTCGGGAAGATGACGAACCAGGATTGGAAGGCGTCGAATCTTAGGGGCAGGAGCAGGCGGTTGCCGGCAATCCGGTAATTGAGTGTTGTCGTGATGTTACCGTCGATCGCATTCCAGAGCTGTGGCATGCTCGTGGTGATGCGGAAGGAACAGTCGGCGCGGACGGCCTGGCCGTGGCGGTTGGTCAGGAAATAGATGTCGGCTTCGGGGGTCGAGCGATGGATGAAGTCGATCCAGACCTCGGGATTGCCGGTGTACTCGAAATCCGGCTGGATATTCTTTTTGAGCAATACCTCGCGGGTGGTGGGGCCGTCGTGGACCAGCCCGCCGTCCCACAATTCAGCGGCGAGCGTTTTTATCCTGTCGTCGCAGGCGGGATAATCGAGCAGTCCCGAGTCTTCGGTAGGGCGCGGGCCGATGACGGTGGCGCCGGCGTTTACGAGGGCGGCAATCTTCTCCAGGACCTTCAACGGCATGCGGGTCGTATCGGGGAGCACCAGCACTTCATAATGCATTCCATCGGGAAGCGTAAGCTTTCCATCCGTGCAATCGAGCCGGGTCAGCAGGACCTCTTCGTTACAGACGTCATAGTCATAGCCCGGGCCGAGGGAGGGATCGATATGTTTCTGGGCGACGAGATTGGGGGTTACGTCACCATTATAGAAAAGAACGTCGGCGCAGAAATGGCCCGAGCGTAACAGGTGTTGGCAGCGGCCTACATAATCGAAGAAGGGCGCGGACATTTCCCACCAGGTGACGTTGGGGTTAAAATGGGTTCCGGCTCCATATTCATAACCGGGTTTGCCATCGCGTGGACGCGTGGCCGTGGAGGTATGGATGGCGATGCGGTTGATCCCTTCACAGTAGGCGCGGTCGAGCGCCTGTTTGAGCGAGCCGGGATAATCGAGCCAGTGGCGGAAACTGGTAAAGGCCTCGGCGGAAATGATGGTATGACCGTAGATATGTCCGGCGGACGCGGCCATTTTCGTGACCTTGTTTTGTCCCTTGTCGAGCCGGGAGATGGCGTAGGGTTTATCGTCGGTGAGCGTCGACTCGTCTTCGTGATGCGGCGCCAGCCAGAACTCGCCCATGGGCAGGTCGCTGCGGCCCTGGTTTTTGAGGCCATCCATGCACATGGTACCCGAGCGGCTCGGACCCGACCCTTCGTTTTGCACGAGCATGCCGTGTTCGTGGCAGAGATCGGCAAAGCGTTTGTAGTGCTCGTCCGCCATGCAGTCACCCAGGGTCTTGCGATAGTCGTTCAGAAACCGGTCGGTTATGACCGCGCTGCCGATAAGATAGCCCGAGAGCGCAGGCAGGTAGGGGGTGGGATCGTAGCCCCGGTAATGCCGGAACTGTTCGAGGATATTTTCTGTCCAGTTGGGAAAACCGTCCTCGAAGCTGTCGTCGCAAAAGTATTTGGGTTTGTTGCCGACCTTGGCGGCTTCTTCGATGAACAGTTGGCCGAGATGTTCGAACTGCAGCTCGACGCCGCGGCGACTGAACCAGTCGACGGATAAACCGGCACCTTCAGCCTGCGCGATACTCACACGCGACCCCGTCATGCGATGACCGGTGCGGACGATGGTCCATTTACCGGCGGGAACTTGCCACTCCAGCCGGCCATCCTTGTCCATTTTAGCCGTGAGATCGATGACGCCCTGTGTGGGAACAGGCGTGTCTCCGGGTTCATCCTGCCATTGTTCGAGCAATGGCTTCATGACGTCGACGGCCATGATAAAGTTGCTGGCGTCGCGGTGATTTGTTTTGGCATCGAGGGTTTCGGCGCGGGCGTCGGTCATATGGGTGCCGGTGGCCCTGCTGTCGGCCCCCTGGGCGCCGCTGATGCGCCCGGTGCCAAACGGAATGGCTACAACCGCGGTGTCGCGATAATCCAGTTGCTCCAGCGGCAGGTCGATATAGTTCTTATAGCCCGGCGGGTTGAAGACCTTGTCATAACCCGCACGGTTGCCTGGCAATGGGAGCCGGCCGGAGAAGGTTTGCGGGCCTTCCACGACCAGCTCTGACTGCAGGTACCAGCGGCCCGAATCCCGGGGTTCGATCCAGGGGCCACCCATGCACCATCCTGAACAGAGGTTGATCCCAACCGCGATGTCTAACCGCTTGGCTTCGCTCATGGCGTGGCGATATAGTTGTTTCCATTCTTCGGAAAAAAGGCGGGCGCCTTGCGGGACGTGGGCGCCGCCGAGCCCGTCGGCGGAATTGACGAGCAGCACTTCGCCCATGCCCTTTGCGTGATATTCTTCCAGGTCGCGGGTGATGCCTTCCTTGTCGACATTGCCATTGAACCACCACCAGTAGCACGACGACCGGACGGTGCGCGGCGGGGCGGTGAAATCGGTGAGCAGCGACAAGTGTGGCGCGGGTAGGGGTTCAGGCAGGAACCCGATAGACCAGGATACGGGCAGCGCCGATGCCAATGCCGCGGCCGAGCCGCTCCGGAGGAATTCACGTCTGTTGATTGTCATAGGAGCTAATAGCCAAGATTTTGGGTCAGTAAGGTATTCACGCCGATCTCGGCAGCCGGTATGGGCAACAGCAGCTTGTCGGCAGTCACCACGTAAGCGCCGGCAGGGAGATAGGTGATCTGCGTTTGCAGGTTCGCGCCAAAGGCATTCATGACGGATATGGCGTTGCCGGAACGGACGAGGTCGTGCCAGCGTTTGTCTTCGAAGGCCAGTTCTATGCGTCTTTCGTGCAGGATGGCAGCGCGCAGGGTGTCCTGGTTGGCTGACGTGATGTCGGGCAATCCGGCGCGTTCGCGGACGGCATTGAGCGGCGCGAGCGGAGACTGTCCCTGTTCGTTAAGAGCCTCGGCGAGGAGCAGCAGGGCTTCCGAATACCGGTAGAGCGGGAAGTCGTCGGAGTTGCCGGTGACGGCCACTGCGGTATGCTGAAATTTTTTGGCATACGGAACGGCTATTTTTCCACTGGGCGGACCGGGATAGTTGAGGATGCTTTTGACGGCGGAATACGTGAAATAGTTGCTGGCATCGTAGGTGCCTTCGACTATACCGATCGAAGCGTCGAGACGTTTGTCATTGGGTTCGTACGAATTGATGAGGTCCTGGGTAGGCGTATTCCAGCCGCCTGTCGATGTATTATTGATCGCTGTGCCTGTGACGAGCGCCGTACTGTTGCTGCGCGGCAGGAAATAGAATTGCAGCGGGTTGGGGGTGCTGCCTGTGGCGGTACCGCCGAGGAATTGCACCTCGAAGAGCGACTCTTTGCTGTTCTTGTTGGCAGCTGTAAACGCGTCGGCGTAATTGGCATTCAACGCATAGCCCATGGCCGGCAGCGTATTGAGAAGTGTAACGGCGCTGTCGTATTTTTTGAGATAGACGTCGACATCCGCCAGCAGCATGGTGGCCGAACCTTTGGTAGCGGCGCCTGTTTGCGGGAATTTGGCCGGCGGCGCCAGCTCGTCGATAGCGTCGTTGGCATCGGCGGTGATCTGTGCATAAACCTGGTCGACGGTAGCCCGGGGCAGGAACGCTTCGTCGGCGGTCTTCACCTCCTTGACGAACAGGGGTACGCCGCCGAACAGCCGAACGAGCTTGAAATACATGAGTGCGCGGAGGAATTTACATTGGCCGTCCATGATCGCGGCGGTATCGGCGGGGACAGACTTCGTGCCGGGCAACCGGCCGATGACGATATTGGCCCGGGAGATCACCTGGTAGCAATATTGCCATTCCGATGCGGTGTAGGAATCGGTGGAGGCATCCATGAATTCACAGAGCGCCTCGCGATCGGTATACGCCGTACCCCGGTTGCTCAGAAAGCCCTGGTAGATGGTGTTGTCCGAACGCTGTTCGCACATGAGGTAATCGGTGGTGAATACGTCGCGCAGGGGCGCATAGGCCGCGGTCACGGCCGAGCTGAGCTGCTGGGTGTTCTGAAAATAATTGGCGTCGGAATACGACGACTTGGGCGTCAGGTTGATGAAACTTTTTTTGCACGAGACGCCGGTGAGGACGATGAAGGCAAGGAGGAAGTATATCGATCTCATTGGTCGCTGGTTGAATAGTTATTTAAAAGAGGCGGACAGGCCAAAGGAAATGGTGCGGGGGATGGGATAGCTCTCTTCGTCGACCTTGATCCCTTGTGTAGGATCCTGTCCACTGAGGCTGATCTCGGGGTTCATGCCGGTGTATTTTGTGAGGACGAACAGTTCCTGCGCCGAGCAATAGGCGCGCAGGCTACGGAACATCCTGTTCTGTTTCAACGGCAGGGTGTAACCGAGGGCCACGTTCTTGATGGACAAGTAGGTAGCGCTTTCCAGCCATTGGCTATTTACTTCACGGCCGATGGCGGTGGTGCCGGTCTTCGTGCGGGGGTAGATGCCCGAGCCGGGGTCTTGTATCGACCGCCAGTGGTTGAGGGCTGCGGCGAGGGGGACGCGGGAGCCGTCCATATTGGTTTGATAGGCCCATTTGGCGGCGTTGAGGATCTGTCCGCCTACGTCGAAGGCCGTGCTGATGCTCAGGTCGAAATTTTTATAGCTGAGATAGTTCGTTATCCCGCCGGTGAAGGTCGGCGTCGGGTTGCCGATGAAGGTGCGGTCGTTGACGTCATCGATGACGCCGTCGCCATTGATGTCCCTGACCTTGATGGTCCCGATATCGGAGACACCGTTGGGGTTGGTGGCCGTGGCCTGGTATTTGGCGGATTTGGCGAGATCGTCGGCATTCTTGTACAGGCCTTCGAAGACAAAACCGTAGAAGGCACCAAGGGGATGACCCACCTGCTGGCGGTAATAATCCGAAGAAACGGTGTTGTTACGACGGATATAGCCCGGAGAGACGAGCGCGGTGATCTTGTTCCGGTCCAACGAGACATTGAGGCTGCTGGTCCATTTCAGCCGGCCGTTGAGGTTCACCGTATTGACGGAGATCTCGTGCCCCCACATGGCGATGGAGCCCACGTTATCCAGGATGGAGGAAAAGCCGGACGAGGTCGGTAGCGGCCGGGTCATGATCAGGTGATCGGTGTTCTTGTGGTAATAGTCATAGGCAATGGTGATGCGATCCCTGAGGATGCTCAGGTCAAAGCCCAGGTCGAGCTGCAGATTGCGTTCCCACTGGAGGTCGCCGTTGCCGAGATTGCCGATGGTAGTGCCCTGCGTGATGGTGTTATTGTAGTCGTAATAGTAATTGGAGGTCGTGCTCTGCGCGGAGTAGTAGCCGGAGAAGGTATTGTTACCCGTGACACCATAGCTGCCGCGCAGTTTTAAGAAACCAATGGAGTTTTTGAAACGGTCCATGAACGATTCGTCGCTGACGATCCAGCCCGCGGATACGGAAGGGAAGGTACCGTAGCGGGTGTCGGCGCCGAAGAGCGAGGAGCCGTCATTACGGATGGCGCCTTGCAGCAGGTACCGGTTCTTGTAGCTATAGTTGATCCGGCCGATGGTCGAGACCAGGGCATAAGAGGAGTAGGAACTGCTGCCTGTGACGCTGGTAGCGGCGCCGAGATAGGGGATATCGTCATTGGGGAAGCCCAGACCGGTGATCGTATTGCTGGTCGAGCTGAATTTTTGTGCGGAATAGCCGCCCAGCACTTCGAGCCGGTGGTCGCCAAAGGTCTTTTTGTAATCGAGATAGGCTTCAGCGGTATAGGAGCCATTGTCCACGGAGCTGCTGGTGCCGGTGGGGTTGTTCACGGTGGAGGTCACCTGGCCCGATTGATAATACTGGCGGGTTTCGCCGCCCTTGTCTACGCCGGTGTTGATCTTTAGCTGCAGGCCTTTCAGGAACTCATAATTGAAATACCCGTTAGCAAGGATACGGGTGGTCTTGTAGTCGTCGTTGGTCAGGTTAAAGATGGCCAGGGGGTTGATATAGGCCACCATGCCGGAGGAGTAAACATTGCGGATATAGGAGCCGTCGGGATTGCGCGGCGCGATGAGCGGACTCGCTTCGAACAGTCGTTCGAAGTAGCCGTTCACCCCATCCGTCGAGAGACGGTTGTTATGGTCCAGGCGATAGCTGGGTGCGATGTTGATGCCCATCCTGATCTTTCCGTTGGCGGTGGTGAGATCTTTGTTGATACGGCCGGTGAACAGTCGGGTGTTGTTATTGATCAGTACGCCCTGCTGTTCCTGGTAGCCGAAGATGGCGGTGGAGGAAGAGTGTTCGGTAGCCGATTGCAGGGTGATGTCATAGTTCTGGATGGGGGCGCTTCGGGTCAGGAGTTTATACCAGTCCGTCCCCGCCCCATATTGCGCCGGGTTCTGGTATTCCGTGGGAATGGTGCCGGTATAGCCTTCATAGGTCATCTTATCCTGATAGCGTTCGTTCATGAATGTCGCGAACTGGCGGGCGTTCATGGGTTTCGGCACTTTGTTCTCGGGCAGGGTCTGCACTCCATAGTTGGAATTGAACTCTACCCGGGAGTCGCCTGCTCTGGCATGTTTGGTGGTAATAAGGATAACCCCGTTGGCTGCGCGCGAACCATAGAGGGCGGTGGCCGAAGCGTCCTTGAGGACGGTGAATGTCTCGATCTCGTCGGGGTTGATATTATTGATGCTACCGGTGATGGGCAGCCCGTCGATCACGAAAAGCGGTTGGTTGTTGAGGTAGAAGGAGGCGGCGCCGCGGATGCGGAAGTCAACACCGCGCCCAGGCTGGCCGCTGCTTTCCATGACGGAGACGCCGGCAACTTTGCCTTCCATTTGCTGGGCGAATTGCATCACGGGCTGGTCCTGTAATTTTGCCGTGCTGAGGGTCGCGATGGAACCTGTTACATCACGTTGCCGTTGTTTACCATAGCTCACCGTGACTTCATCGAGCTCGGTGGCGACGGCTTTGAGGCTCACCGATAAGTTCTTTTCGGATTGGGGAAGGATCTCTTCGGTTTGATAGCCTATGGAGCGGATGATGAGCTTGGTACCTGGTGGAACTGAAATAGAAAAGAAGCCTTCGGCGTTGGTGGTGGTGCCTTTCGAAGATCCTTTGACCATGACCGCTGCGCCGGCGACCGGCTGGCCTTTGTCGTCTATGACGCGGCCGGTGACGGCGTTTTGTGCCTGCGTAGTGCCAACCAATAACATAAGCAGAACCCAAACGAGAAAGAGCCGCCTGAATGGGTGGGAAACAGTCTTTTTCATAATGGCAAACTAGTGGGTTTAAAAAGGTTTAAATTCCTTTGTTTGTAAATCGTGCTTCTAAAATAGCTTAAAATACTTGATGAACAATCCTGTACTATCATGCTTTTAAAAGTTTTTGAAATAATTTTTAAAATTCTGTACCGTCAATTTTAAACAAAATTAAACTGATTGGAATGAAATTTAATACTTTGGGCGGGCTAGAACCTGGGAATTAATAGAGAGATAAGAAAAGGTTAATCGATATTTATTTTTGCTTTTTCTTAAATTTTATTACAGGAACGAATCGCGTATAAAAAAGCCGGCCGGGCGGGGAGCCGGGGCCGGCGTAGGGGATACGGCGTGCTTGAACGAAGGTGGGGCAAACAATAAGGTGCGTCAGACCGCGCCACCCATGGCGGGATCGGTGAAACCGTCTTTGCCGGTCTCTACACGGCCGCTATAAGTCTGTTCGAAGCTGTCGATGCCTTTGACAGCGACGCTGAAGTCGTACCAGCCGTGGCTGGAAGCCGTGTCGAGGGGTATGTCCGCCGTGGCTCCGGCTGCGATGTTTCGGCTGACCGGTTGATTTTTATAGGACCGGTCGGCTACGGTCAGCATATAGGCGCGGTGGGCGTCGCGGTTGCGGACCCGGAGCTGGATACGACCGGTGAGCTGCTTGCTGTCGCCGGGCTGCCGTTCGTACTCGCAATCGATGTCGAGGCGGGGGCTTTTCCGACTGCCTTTGTACTGACGACAAAAACCGTTGGGGCCATGGACCTCGAAGTAGTAGTCGCCATGGACCGGAAAGCGATCGGTAAGGCTGTCGCCCGCGATCACGGCATAGGACCGCAGGTCTTTGCCGGCTTCAAAGAGGTTAAAGGGAGAGCCGGCGGACCCGTCGGCGAAGATTTCCCGGCGTGCTTCCAGCCGGATGACGAATTCTTTGCCGTCTTCGCCGAGGCGGCCATCGGCATAGAGCTGGTAGGGAAGGGCGCAGCTGGGTTTGACACCCGGTTCCTGGCGCGCCATCAACGGAGAGAAGGCAGGGGCTTCATTGATCTGGATTATCTCGTGGGCGGAAAGCGCGTGGTAACCGGCAGGCGCCGGCCGAAACCGGGCGTTGAAGATCTTCTCGATCAACGGTTGTTTTTCTAGCCAGGGCAGCTGTTCGCGTGCCGCGCCAGCGAACCGTTGAAAGACGGAGGTGAGGTCGCCGGTAACGGTCTTTCGCCAGCCGCTCGTGTTCGTTTCATCGATGCCTGCGTTCGACTTTTTGTTCAGCCAGGTCTGTACGAAGCGGAAGACGGAGGTGTGATCGAAGACCTGGGAGCATACCCGTCCGCCCCGGCTCCAGGGGGAGGCAACGATCATGGGTACCCGGAATCCGAGACCCGCGGGGGCTTCGCGCGCTTCTTTGGGTTTTACGCCTTCCCTGAGCTCCTGTTCTTTGCGGATATACTCCACCGTGGTATCGATGCCCGGAGAGCATTTTCCTGTTTCCGGGTTTTCGGGGTCCGGTGCGGTGAAGGGGGGAATATGGTCGAAATACCCGTCGTTCTCATCATAGGTCATGATGAAAATGGTCTTCTTCCACACCTCGGGATTCTTCGTGAGGATATCGAGGATCTCGGAGACATACCAGGAGCCGTACCACGGAGCGGTAGGATGGTCCGAGAAATTTTCCGGACCTACCAGCCACGATACGGCGGGAAGCCGGCCATTGTCGGCATCCTGCCGGAACTGATGAAGGATATCCCCTGCGGGAATCTCGAGCCGGCGCTGTTCGCCGCCCTCTTCGTAGCTAAGCGTGGTGAGACGATGATAGTCGGGGTCGCCGTCGTTGATGGTAAAGGCTTTTTGATAGAGCGCCTTTTGGGTTGCGCTCAGATTTTCAAACTTCTCGGGGGTGAAGGTTTCGAGCTCTTCGCGGGTGTGTTGCAGGATCGCTTCTTTTGTGGCGATGGCTTTCTCCAGCCTGTCGCGTTCCGGACTGCCGGCCGTGAGGTCCCCCGCCTGGGTCCGAAGCGTGTCGATGTCACCGGGCAGCGCTGCGGCGCGGGTCCTGAGGCTATCGATATACCGGGCGGAGAACCGGGCGTTGTACTGGGCGAAGGGCTCGAGGAGATTGCAGCCGAAATTCGCAAGCCAGGCACGCTGCTCCCCTGTGAAGCCGCCGCCGATCGTGAGATCGTTCTGGTATACTTTCCAGGAGACCCCGGCCTTTTCGAGCAATTCGGGGAAGGTGGTCCAGGAGATGGCGCCGGTTTCGACATCGTTGCGGATATAGGCCTTCGACGCGGCATCGGGTTCCTGCCTGATCTTTCCGGTCCAGAAGAACAGCCGGTTGGGCCAGGTGCTCGTCATGCCGGACGAAAAGTTCTGATCGCAGATCGTGAACGCATCGGCCAGCGCATAGTTGAAGGGAAGGTCTTCGCGGGTATAGTAACCGAGTGTCAGCGGCATATCCGCGTATTGCGGATTGCCCGAGCGCTTCGCGGTGAGCCATTGGTCATGGTGGCCGCGGTTGAAGGCATCGACCTGGCTGCTGCGGACATGCGGGATAGAGCCCATCCAGGTGATCTTCGTGTCGCGAATGTCAAAGCGGAAGGGGGCGTAGGTCTCGCCTTTTTCATTCGTCTGCAGCCAGACGCGATTGCGATCCGGCATGCGCATGGCCCGGGGATCGTTGAATCCGCGGACACCCCTGAGCGTGCCGAAACAGTGATCGAAGGACCGGTTCTCCTGCATCAGGATGACGACATGTTCGGCATCCGTCCAACTGCTGCCGGGAGACGGGTCGATGCTCATCGCTTTGAGGATGGATTCGGGAAAGATACCGTTCCAACCGGCGGCGCAGGAAAGGACCATGGCTTTCTTGAGGAATTCGCGACGTGTATCCATTGAAACCAAAACTATGAAAGCGATTTGAAACATAAAAAAAATAATTTGAAATAATATGAAAGCTGTTTTAATCCCTAAATTTACCGCATGAAGCGTTTTTTGATCCTTTTGCTACTTGTTGTCATCCTCTCCCCGGTTATCGGGCAGTCGGTGGCGCGTCCCAGGTTGGTGGTTGGCATTGTCGTGGACCAAATGCGGTGGGACTACCTTTACCGGTATTATGATCGTTATGGTACCGGAGGTTTTCGCCGGTTGTTGAACGAGGGTTTTTCCTGTGAGCAGACCTATATCAACCATCTTCCGTCCTACACGGCGGTGGGGCATTCGACGATCTTTACCGGGTCCGTGCCGTCGATCCATGGGATCACGGGGAACGACTGGGTTGACCAGGCCACCGGGACATCCGTTTACTGTGTTGCCGACAGCAGCGTCAAGCCCGTGGGCGGAAGCGCTCCGGCGGGAAATATGTCGCCGCGCAATCTACTCGCGACGACCATTACCGATGAGCTGATGCTGGCGACGAATTTCCGGTCGCGCGTGGTGGGCGTTTCGCTGAAGGACCGGGCTTCTATCCTTCCGGCGGGGCATACGCCTACGGGGGCCTTTTGGTTCGATGATGTCAAGGGCTGTTTCAGCACGAGCACGTGGTATATGCCGCAGCTGCCCGAATGGGTGGTGCGGTTCAATGCGCGCAGCGAGCCGGACAGGCTGGTAGCGGACGGGTGGAATACATTGTATCCGATTGAGACGTATAAACAGAGCACGGCGGACAGCACACCCTGGGAGGGTCTTTTCAAAGGAGAGCGGGCGCCGGTGTTTCCGCACGATATGCAGAAAGCCTACCGGGAAGATCATGACAATATCCGCAGCTCGCCCATGGGCAATACGCTGACACTGGATTTCGCCCGGGCTGCCGTAGACGGCTATGCGCTGGGACAGCGGGATGCGACGGATTTTTTGACGATCAACTGCGCTTCCACCGATTATGTGGGTCATAAATACGGTCCGAATTCCATCGAGGTGGAAGATGTCTATCTGCGGCTGGACAGGGATCTCGCGGAGTTCTTCGGCTATCTGGACCGTAAGGTGGGCAAGGGCAATTACCTGGTATTCCTCACGGCTGATCATGGCGCTTCGCATGCCGTCGATTTTTTAAAGACGCATCAGATACCGGTGGGGCTCGTGGGTATGCGAGCGCTGATGCAGCGGTTGAACGACACCCTTGGCCATCTCACGGGGGTGAAGGATCTCGTTATTTCGGGGGCGAACTATTATGTCAATTTTAACCATGCGCGGATCGCGGGCGCGGGGCTTTCCCTAGACTCGTTGAAGCAAACGGCGATGGTCTTTCTGGCCCATCAGCCCGGCATCCAGTATGTAGTCGATATGGCGCATATCGGGGCGGCGGATCTGCCTGAACGGATAGCGCAGATGGTGATCAATGGCTATAACAGGAAGCGTTGCGGATCGATCCTGCTTTTGCCCGAGCCGGGCTGGTTCGACGGTTTAGCCAAGGGCACGACGCATGGTGTGTGGAACCCGCAGGATACGCATATCCCGCTGGTCTTTATGGGTTGGGGAGTGAAACATGGCATCTCATACCGTACCGTGCATCAAACGGATATTGCGGCGACGGTTGCGGCATTGTTGCATATCCAGGTACCCGATGGAAATATCGGTGAGGTGATAGGGGAGGTCGTCAATCCTTAGGCCCGCATCCGGTTCCCGGCAAGCCTATTTTCGCAATTGCCGACCGATATAAAAGGTGCCGAACGGGATGATGCAGGCCACGAGGATCTTCCAGGTGGTCTTTTGGAACTCCCAGCGTTGTTCGACGCCGATGCCCAGGGTCTGGATGATGTACCATAAAAAGAGGATGCCGTGGACGGGTCCAAGCGCGTGAACCATGGAGGGTTTGTTTGCTCCATATTTCAGGGGAACGGCGACGAAGAGCAGGAGCAAAAGCGAAATGCCTTCGAGATAACCTAATAGCCGGAGTCTTCCGATGCGGGTGCTGAATAACTGTTTCATTGTTTTTAGAATTTACGTATGAGAGGCCGTCCGGCTAATGGCGAGAACGGCCAGGGGATGGCGATGAAGAGGATCAGCAGGGCGATGGCGTACCAGGTCAGCATGACGCGGTATTGGGCTCGATGCGTTGCCGCCCTTTTAGCTTTTGCAGAGCCGATGGTGATCACGATCACCGCAATAAACATGAGCGTGATATGGATATAGCGGAAAAAGGTATGTTCGGTCACGAGGTGGTAGGGGTCTTTCGGTAGGGCATATTTGACCACGGGGCTTTGAAAATAGAGCAGAATGCCCAGCAGCAGTTGCAGTTGGGCGATGGTTGCGGTCCAGTGACGCCAGGCGTTGGCGGTGGGCGTGAAGGGGCGTTGGCGCTGTGGGGCTGGGCCGGCGTCTGTGACGGTGGTTGGGCCGGCGTTTTCGCCGAGGCCGAGGCCGGCGATGACGATGGAGGTTATCACACTAATCAATACCAGCCATCTGGTAATGCTATGCAGGGACAATAGGATCGAATACATACTAAATGGTATGTTTTTAGGTAAAAAAATTTAGTCGAGGCTGTCGATATAGGTTTTAAAGCCTTTGAGGAAGCTGGTGTAGGCTTCGGGGCCGAAGACCTTTCCCATGTTGCGTACCCCGCCGTAATTGGCAGTGATATACATCGCGATGACTTTGGGGTCGTGGGCGGCGTCGAGCTTGCCTTCCGTCTGTGCCTTGACGATGGCCGCTTCGATCGACGCCTGCCATTCTTTGATGATCCGGGTGAGGGCTTGGCGGAAAGCAGGGTTAAGCGGCGCCATCTCGTCGATGAGATTCACGGCGGGGCAGCCGTATTCTACTTTTATGAAAGGGGCTTTTAGCAGTAGATTTCGCATCATCTCATAGAGATCCTTGCGGATATCGCCGGTGCGGTTGAGGGAGGCGCCCATATAGGGAATGAGGCCGGGGTACATGATCTCATTGATGATGGCGAGTCCCAGCTCTTCCTTGTTTGAAAAGTGGTAGAACAGGGCGCCTTTGGTCACTTCGGTGCCCGCGATGATCTCGTCGATGCTGGTTGCCTGGTATCCCTGCCGGTAGATCAGCCCGAATGCCTGGCGTAGGATCATCATGCGGGTTTCCTGCGCTTTTGACATAACATACTAGTTAGTATGTTGCAAACATAAGGCGGGATTTTGGATCCACCAAATCGTGAGCGGGCTCTCGAGGAACACGTCGGGCCGATGCGACTATTTTTATG